>NZ_JBVLTJ010000011.1:0-338694 GCF_055597585.1 Streptomyces sp. AMJ-169 | reverse complement strand
AGCGCCTGTCTAGACTGCTCGCCACCACACGTCAGTGATCACGTGTTGCGACGACCTCTGGAATCCGCCGGGGAGGGACAGGGGCTTGCGGGAAGAGGCCCGTCAGCCCGCCCCCACGAACAGCACCAGGAGCGCCCAGCACACCGGCGCCGTCGGCAGCAGCGAGTCTAGGCGGTCCATGATGCCACCGTGGCCGGGGAGCAGCGTCCCCATGTCCTTGATGCCGAGGTCGCGCTTGATCATCGACTCGCCGAGGTCGCCCAGGGTCGCGCTGGCGGCGACGGCCAGGCCGAGGAGGAGGCCCTGCCACCAGGTGCCGTCCTCGATGGCGTACTGCATGAGCAGCGCGCCGGCCGCCATGGCGAACGCGATCGCGCCGAGCAGTCCCTCGCGGGTCTTGCCGGGGCTGATGCGCGGAGCGAGCTTGTGCCGGCCGAAGCGCCAGCCGACGGCGTACGCGCCGGTGTCGCTGACGACCGTCAGCACCAGGAAGACCATGACGCGGCGGGCCCCGTCGTCCGCGGTGAGCATCAGCGCGACGAACGTGGCCAGGAACGGCACGTAGAACGCCGCGAAGACCCCCGCGGTGACGTCCTTGAGGTAGCCCTCCGGCGGTTCCGTCATCCGCCAGACCAGCACCGCGAGCGCCGTGAGCGCCGTCGCGACCCAGGCGCCCTCGGGGCCGCGGACGTACCCGGCGACGACCATCGCGGCGCCGCCGACGGCGAGCGGGACCAGGGGCGCCTTGATGTCCTTGCGCTCCTGGAGCCGGCTGGTCAGCTCCCACAGCCCGACCACCACGGCAACCGCTATCACCCCGACGAACACGGCCTTGACGATGAACAGCGAGGCGACGATCACCACCCCGAGCCCGACCCCGACCCCTATGGCCGCACCCAGGTCACGCCCCGCGCTCTTCTTCTGCGGCGCCGGCTGCTGCGCGTCGGCCATGGGCTCCGGATTCTGCGGCACCGCCGCCTGAGGCTGCGCCGACGGGTTCTCGTCGCGGAACGGGGGACCACCGCCCGCGGCGGCGGCCCCCCAGTCGTCATCCTGGTCTCCGCCATGAGCGGGTACGTCGGGCATGGGCATGGAGCGAGTCTGCTGCGCCGCCGGCGCATCGTAGGCGGGACCCGCCGGAGCAGCCCCCTGGACAGGCCCACGGTCGGCGCCCGCCCAGTACCCGGCATGCCCTGCCGTCGGGTGGCCGGCCTGTCCGACCGGTGGCGGCGCCCCCCAGGAAGAGTCGTTCATCAGACTTCGAGCAGCTCCGCTTCCTTGTGCTTGAGCAGCTCGTCCACCTGGGCGACGTACTTCGCGGTCAGGTCGTCGAGTTCCTTCTCCGCGCGGCGGACCTCGTCCTCGCCGCTCTCCTTGTCCTTGACCAGCTTGTCGAGGGTGTCCTTGGCCTTGCGGCGCACGGAGCGGATCGACACCTTGGAGTCCTCGGCCTTGCCGCGGGCGACCTTGATGTACTCGCGGCGGCGCTCCTCGGTCAGCTCGGGGAACGTCACGCGGATGATGTTGCCGTCGTTGCTGGGGTTGACGCCGAGGTCCGAGTCACGGATCGCCTGCTCGATATTGCGCAGCGCGGTCTTGTCGAACGGGGTGACGACCGCCATGCGCGGCTCCGGCACGGAGAACGAGGCCAGCTGGTTGATCGGCGTCAGCGCGCCGTAGTAGTCGGCCACGATCTTGTTGAACATCGCCGGGTGCGCACGGCCGGTGCGGATCGCGGCGAAGTCCTCCTTGGCGACCACGACGGCCTTCTCCATCTTCTCCTCGGCTTCGAGGAGGGTCTCTTCGATCACCACTTGCTCCTGCGTGTCTTGAGTAGGCCCGGCCGCGGCTTCCTGGCGGGGCGGCGGCCGGCTGCGTCGTGTCTTCTTCCTGCACGGTTCCCGACCGGCAGGACATTGTCCATCCCCCGGTCAGGCCCGGGTGTCCTGGTCACCCACCAGAGTGCCGATCTTCTCACCCTTGACGGCGCGCGCGATATTGCCCTCGGCCAGCAGCTCGAAGACGAGGATGGGCAGCTTGTTGTCACGGCACAGCGTGATCGCGGTGGCGTCGGCGACCTTGAGGTCGCGGGTGATGACGTCGGCGTAGCCGAGCGCGTCGTACTTGACCGCGTCCGGGTTGGTCTTGGGGTCGGAGTCGTAGACGCCGTCGACGCCGTTCTTGCCCATGAGGAGGGCTTCGGCGTCGATCTCCAGGGCGCGCTGGGCGGCGGTGGTGTCGGTGGAGAAGTACGGCATGCCCATACCGGCGCCGAAGATGACGACGCGGCCCTTCTCCAGATGGCGCACGGCGCGCAGCGGGATGTAGGGCTCGGCGACCTGGCCCATGGTGATGGCGGTCTGGACCCGGGAGTCGATGCCCTCCTTCTCCAGGAAGTCCTGGAGGGCGAGGCAGTTCATGACGGTGCCGAGCATGCCCATGTAGTCCGAGCGGGCCCGGTCCATGCCGCGGACCTGGAGTTCGGCGCCGCGGAAGAAGTTGCCGCCGCCGATGACGATGGCGATCTCGGCGCCGTCGCGGACCACGGCGGCGATCTCACGGGCGATCTTGTGCACCACGTCGGGGTCCACACCCAGGCCCCCGCCGCCGGCGAACGCCTCTCCGGACAGCTTCAGCAGAAACCGGCCGCGTACCTTGCCGTCGTCGCTCTTCTGTGTGGTGGTCATGGGTGTTCGCCTCTTTCACGTGGTGCACATACGAAGAAGGCCATTGCCGTGGGGTGTTCGCAACCCGTGCGCGGCAATGGCCTCCTCGTCAGATCTGCTGTCGTCGCTCACGCGCCCCCGACCCTATCGGGACCGGGCGCTCGTAGAGGTACGGACTCAGATGCCGACCTTGATACGCGTGAAGCGCTTCAGGCTGACACCGGCCTCGTCCAGGATCTTCTGGACGGACTTCTTGTTGTCCAGGGCGTACTCCTGGCCGAGCAGCGTGGCGCTCTTGAAGAAGCCGTTGACGCGACCCTCGACGATCTTCGGGAGCGCGGCCTCGGGCTTGCCCTCGGCGCGGGTGGTCTCCTCGGCGATGCGGCGCTCGGACTCGACGACCTCGGCCGGGACGTCCTCCTTGGAGAGGTACTTCGGCGCGAAGGCGGCGATGTGCTGGGCGATGCCCTTGGCGACCTCGGCGTTGGGCTTGTCCAGCTCGACGAGGACACCGATCTGCGGGGGCAGGTCGGGCATCGTGCGGTGCATGTAGGCGAAGACGTAGCCGTCGGCGTACTGCGCGAAGCGGTCGAGGACGATCTTCTCGCCGAGGTTGGCGTTGGCCTCGTCGACGAACGCCTGGACGGTCTTGCCGGGCTCGATCTCGGAGCCGAGGAGGGCGGCGAGGTCGGCCGGGGCGGTCTTGGCGACGTGCTCGGCGACGGCCTGGGCGACGGCCTGGAACTTCTCGCCCTTGGCGACGAAGTCCGTCTCGCACTTCAGCTCGACGAGGACGCCGGAGGTGTTGTCGTCGGCGATGATCGAGACCACGGCGCCGTTCTCGGCGGAGCGGCCCTCACGCTTGGCGACGCCCTTCTGGCCCTTGATGCGCAGTGCCTCGACAGCGGCCTCGACGTTGCCGTCGGCCTCGTCCAGGGCCTTCTTGCAGTCCATCATGCCGGCACCGGTCAGCTCGCGGAGCTTCTTGACGTCGGCGGCGGTGTAGTTCGCCATGAGTCGATAAGTCTTTCTCGAAGTCTGGAGGATCGAAGGCCAGCGTCCGGGCCGGGGGCGGCCTGGTGCGGGCCTGCCGGTGAACGGCGGGGGCGGACTGGGTGTCGCCCGCCCCCGCCGTCAACCTGACGGATCAGGCCGGGGTCAGGCCTGCTCGGCGTCCGCGGCCGGGGCCTCGGCGACGGGGGCTTCCTCGGCGGGGGCCTCGGCGGCGGCCGGGGTCTCCTCGACGACCGGAGCGGCCTCGGCCTCGGCGGCGGGGGCCTCGGCGACGGGGGCGGCTTCGGCGGCGGGGGCGGCCGGGGCCTCCTCAGCCTTCTTCTCGCCTTCGAGCAGGTCACGCTCCCACTCGGCCAGCGGCTCGCCGGCGGCCTTCTCGCCCTTGTCGCCGGTGGCGACGCGGGAGCGGGAGATGAGGCCCTCGGCGACGGCGTCGGCGATCACGCGGGTGAGCAGGGTGACGGAGCGGATCGCGTCGTCGTTGCCCGGGATCTTGTAGTCGACCTCGTCGGGGTCGCAGTTGGTGTCGAGGATCGCGACGACCGGGATGTTCAGCTTGCGAGCCTCACCGACGGCGATGTGCTCCTTCTTGGTGTCCACGATCCAGACGGCGCTGGGCACCTTCTGCATCTCGCGGATACCGCCGAGGGTCTTCTCCAGCTTGGCCTTCTCGCGCGAGAGCACGAGAAGCTCCTTCTTGGTCAGACCGGACGCGGCGACGTCCTCGAAGTCGATCTGCTCGAGCTCCTTGAGGCGCTGGAGACGCTTGTAGACGGTGGAGAAGTTGGTGAGCATGCCGCCGAGCCAGCGCTGGTTGACGTAGGGCATGCCGACGCGGGTCGCCTGCTCGGCGATGGCCTCCTGCGCCTGCTTCTTCGTGCCGACGAACATGACCGTGCCGCCGTGGGCGACGGTCTCCTTGACGAACTCGTAGGCGCGGTCGATGTACGACAGCGACTGGAGCAGGTCGATGATGTAGATGCCGTTGCGCTCGGTGAAGATGAAGCGCTTCATCTTCGGGTTCCAGCGACGGGTCTGGTGACCGAAGTGGACGCCGCTCTCCAGCAGCTCCCGCATCGTGACGACGGCCATGGCCGCACTCCTCATGTTTCTCGGTTGCCGCGAAAGCCGGACGGCTCCCGCGCCTGACGCCCGCGGTGCGCCGAGCCACGAAGGACCGAGGGGCGCGAGTACGGACCGTTTCCGGCTCCGTACCGGGGCGTGCGAAGTCGACCCGGTGGCCCGGGTCGCCAAGAGAAGTGTACGGGACCACCGAACCCCCTCACGACGCCGAGTTGTCCACAAGGGCGCACTGGTCCACAGCCCCGAGCGGAACTCCTCGTGCACACCGGAGGGTGGGCGTATGACGAGAATCCGACTGCTGGTGCTCCTGCTGCTGCCGCTGCTGACCCTGGCGGCGACCTGGCCCCTGACCCCCCGCCCGCCGGTGGTGCGGGGCTGGTCCCCGCCCCCGACGCCCTACGCGAGCGGCCACCGGGGGGTGGACCTGGCGACGACGGCGGGGGCCACGGTCCGGGCGGCGGCGCGGGGAAGGGTGGTGTTCGCGGGGCGGGTGGCGGGGAGAGGGGTGGTCACGGTGGAGCTGGGCGGGGACCTGAGAACGACGTACGAGCCGGTGCGGGCGTCGGTGGCGGCGGGAGAGCCGGTGGAGGAGGGCGCGACGATCGGCACGCTGGAGGAGACGGGGTGGCATTGCGGGACGCCGTGCCTGCACTGGGGATTGAGGAGGGGGGAGACGTATCTGAACCCGTTGTCGCTGCTGACGCGGGGGGTACACCCGAGATTGCTGCCGGTGCTGGGGGTTCCGTTGCCGTGAGCGTCAGCCTCGCACCCCGCGCAGCACCATCCGTACCGCGGCCTCGGCGACCACCCCCGGCTCCTCGGCGGCCCCCAGCTCGATGCGCCGCACGGCCGCGTCCACCACCCCTTGGACCAGCATCGCCGCGAGCCGGGGCTCCTCGTGCCCGAGTTCGGCGAGGGCGTCGACGATCATCGCGACCAGCCCCCCGTGCGCGGCCCGGATCTTCTCCCGGGCGCCGGCGTCGAGTTCGCTGGCGGAGATGGCGACGACGGCCCGGTGCCGCCGGTCCCCGACGAGCTCCAGCTGCTTGCGGACGTACCGCTCGACCTTGGCCTCACCCCCGTCGGCGGCGGCCATGGCCAGCTCGACCTCGGCGGCCCAGACGGGGAAGTCGACCTCGCACAGCTCCTCGACGACGGCCGCGCGGGAGCGGAAGTACTCGTAGACCGACGAGCGCGCGAGGCCCGTCCGCTCGGCGAGGGCGGGGAAGGTCAGCGCCTCCGTCCCCCCTTCGGAGAGCAGGGTGCGCGCCGCGTCCAGCAGGGCGGCGCGCTGCATCGACCGGTGCTCGGCCACGGAGGCCGCTCGAATCCTTGGCACGTCAACCACTCTACGGACGCTTCACCCCGCACGGGAGTTCAGCGGCCGAACCCGGCGAGCTTGGCCCGCAGCTGAAGCACCGACTTGGTGTGGATCTGACTGACCCGGCTCTCGGTGACCCCGAGCACATTCCCGATCTCGGCGAGGGTCAGCCCCTCGTAGTAGTAGAGCGTGACGACGGTCTTCTCCCGGTCGGGCAGCGTGTTGATGGCCCGCGCGAGGAACCGCCGCAGCTCCCGGTCCTCGGCGACCTCGACGGGGTTGTCGGCGGCGTGGTCCTCAAGGGTGTCCATGAAGCTGAGCCCGTCCCCGCCCTCGCCGCCGACGTGCAGCAGTTCGTCGAGGGCGACGACGTTGGCGAGCGAGAGCTGGCTGAAGACGGCGTGCAGCTCCTCGACGGCGATCCCCAGCTCGGCGGCGACCTCCTGCTCACTGGGCGTGCGCCGCAGCCGGGCCTCCAGGGTGGCGTAGGCGCGCTCGACGTTGCGGGCCTTCTGCCGCACGGACCGGGGGATCCAGTCCAGCGCCCGCAGTTCGTCGATCATGGCGCCCCGGATCCGGGTGATCGCGTACGTCTCGAACTTGATCTCCCGGTCGATGTCGAACTTCTCGATCGCGTCGATCAGCCCGAAGATGCCCGAGGAGACGAAGTCGGCCTGCTCCACGTTGGGCGGCAGTCCGACGCTGACCCGCCCGGCCACGTACTTCACCAGCGGCGAGTAGTGCAGGATCAGCTGCTCCCGCAGCTTCTCGTCCCCCGTCGCCTTGTACGACCGCCACAGCTCGTCGAGGGTCGAGGGAGCGGGCGGACGCACGCCGCCCCCGTCTCGGGCGGCTGGGGGGACCGCCGCCCGGTCGGACCCGGAGGTGTGCTGGGGCATTCGTCGCCTTGTGCCGTTCTGCCGTGAAGTACGTGAGGTAGGAGCGTCTGCGGCCGGTCTGTACCGGAATCCTCGTGAGCGTAGCGTGACTGAAGTGTCGCGGTGTGCGAGTAACAGGCCCGAGGCGGTGCGCAGATACGTTCACTCGGCCGTCCCGCGCGGCTCGGCGGGGATCGCCCGCACGCTGCTTCCGGCGTCAACTGCCGGAATTCCCAAGGGGTTACGCATTCCCTCGGACGGCCGAACCGGTACGCTCACCCCGCCGCCGCCCGGCCCCGAACGGACAGCACCGCCTGGCGTGTCAACTTCCAGCTCTCGCCGTGTCGTTCGACGTAGCCGAGCGCGCGCAGCTCGTACAGCCGGGCGATCGCCGCGCCCCGCGTGGTCTGCGCGCCCCGGGCCACCTCCGCCGCCTCGGCGGCCCTGTCGCCCGGCAGCGCGTCCAGCACCTGCCGGGTGCCGGCCTCCAACAGGTCGCGCGGCAGCACCGGTCCGCGCCGCTCAGGCGCCAGTTCCCCCATCTCTCCCACGAGTTCGACGACCTCGGCCGCGTCACCGACCAGCACGGCGTCCCCGCGCAGCAGTTGGTGCACCCCGGCCGACAGCGCGCTGGTCGCGGGCCCCGGCACCCCCATCGTGTACCGCCCGAGCCGCTGGGCCGCGCGGGCGGTGACGAGGGAGCCGCTGCGCAGGGCGGCCTCGACGACGACGGTTCCCCGGGTGAGCGCGGCGATGACCCGGTTGCGCAGCACGAACCGGCTGGCCGTCGGATGGTCCCCCGGCGGCAACTCGCCGACGAGGAGCCCCTGTTCGGCGATCCGCCCGATGAGTTCGGTGTGCCCCGGCGGATAGGCCCGGTCGACTCCGCACGCCAGCACGGCGACGGTGGCTCCGCCGGCGGCGAGCGCGCCCCGGTGCGAGGCCCCGTCGACCCCGTACGCGCCGCCGGACACCACGACCCACCCCCGCTCGGCGAGCCCGCTGCCCAGCGCGGCGGCCATGTACGCCCCGTACTCGGTGCAGGCCCGGGCGCCCACGACGGCGACGGACTTGAGCGCCCAGACCCGCAGATTGGCGCCCCCGCGCACCCACAGCCCGATCGGCTGCCCGTCCCCCAAGTCCCCCAAGGTGGAAGGCCATTCGGCGTCCCCGGGACAGACGAACCTCCCCCCGACCCGCTGCACGGCCGCGAGATCCTTCTCCGGCTCGGCAAGACCGGCCCGCTCCCGCATCCCGCTCCACCGCCGCTCACCGGCCCAGCTCGGCCGCCCCCGCCCCCGGGTCAGCGCATGAACAGCCCCCAACACCCCCACATCCCGCACCCACCGCCCGGCATTCTCATCCCCCGGCTCAACCACCCGAGTAAGAAACACCCGCCCCATCCGCTCGTCCTCGCTCATCCCTGCCTCCTTCGACAACGACACCAACGGCACTGCTGCGGGCCCGAGTTCTTCTTCTCCGCCATCAGCCGCCCCCTCTTCCGCAACAGCACCACCGCGGCCCCGGGTACCCCTTCCCGGCGGCCCTCCAGACGCCGCCGGAGCAGATCCGCGTGTGCCGGGACTCCCCCGTCAGCCGCTCCCCTCTGCCGCAGCAGCACCGCCGAAGTCCCCTCCGGGCCTCCTCGCCGGTCCCGCCGCGAGGCCGGGCGGGCCGCGTCCGCGGCCCGCCCGTGCCGTTCACGTGAGTGCTCCGATCGCCATCGGGACGCCGCGCGGGACGCCGGTGCGCAGTTGCAGGGCCAGGGCGACGTCCGTCGCGTCGGGGCGGTCGTGACCGAGGAGGTCGGCGACCGTCCAGGCGACCCGCAGGACCCGGTCCACTCCGCGCGCGGTGAGCACACCCCGTTCCAGGCCCCGTTCGGCCTCGTCCATGGCGCCCGGCACCGCGTGCCACCGGCCGCGCAGCTCCCGGCCGGGGACCTCGCTGTTCGTCCGCCACGGGGTTCCGGCCAGCCGCGCGGCCGAGCGTTCGCGGGCCGCGAGGACCCGGGCGGCGACCGTCGCCGTGGACTCCCCGCCGGGGCCTCGGTGCGCCAGTTCGGCGCGGCTGACCGGGTCCACCTCGACCCGCAGGTCGACCCGGTCCAGCAGGGGCCCGGAGAGGCGGGCCTGGTAGCGGCGGATCACCGAGGGCGGGCACTCGCACAGCGTGTCCCGCTGCGAGAACCGCCCGCAGGGGCAGGGGTTGGCGGCCAGCACCATCAGGAACCTGGCGGGGAAGCGCACCACCCCGGCGCTGCGGGCGATCACGACATGCCCCGCCTCCAGCGGCTGGCGCAGGGCGTCGAGCGCGGTGCTGCTGAACTCCGGAGTTTCATCCAGAAAAAGCACCCCTCGATGTGCGAGGGACACCGCTCCGGGCCGCGCGATACCGGCACCGCCGCCGACCAGCGCCTGCATCGTCGCCGAGTGGTGCGGGGCGCAGTAGGGGGCGGCGTCGACGAGCGGCTTGCCCGGCGGCAGCAGCCCGGCCACCGAGTGCACCGCGGTGACCTCCAGGGACTCCTGCCGGGCCAGCCGGGGCAGGACGGCCGGCAGCCGTTCCGCCAGCATGGTCTTGCCCGCTCCGGGCGGCCCTTCGAGGAACAGATGGTGGCCTCCGGCCGCCGCCACCTCCACCGCCGTACGGGCCGACATCTGGCCCACCACGTCGGACAGGTCGTGCCCCAGGTCCTGCTGGGCGGCGCCCACGCTGTGCATCCCGGTGGCCGCCCCCGTGCCCGGCATCCGCAGTCCGGCCAGTAGCGGGTCCGGGCGGCCCACGGCATCGGGCTCCTCCTCCGGCACCGGCTCGTCCGCGAGGACGGCGATCAGCTGCCGCAGGCTGCGCACCCCGAGCACGGACATCCCCGGGACCAGGGAGGCCTCGGCGGCGGCGCACTCCGGGACGACGACCTGCTCGAACCCGGCCTCGGCCGCGGCGAGGACCGCGGGCAGGATGCCCCGCACCGGGCGGACCCGGCCGTCCAGCCCCAGCTCACCGATCATCACCAGATCGGCCAGGACCCGGGGGTCGATCCGCTCCGCCGCGCCGAGCACCGCGCAGGCGATGGCGAGGTCGAAGCCAGCGCCCGCCTTGGGCACCGAGGCCGGGCTCAGTCCGACGGTGAGTTTCTTCTGCGGCCACTCGCCCCCCGAGTTCACCACCGCCGCCCGAACCCGATCCCGGCTCTCGCTCAAACTCTTGTCCGGCAACCCCACCAACGTGAACGCCGCCACCCCGGGCTCCAGATCCGCCTGGACCTCGACGACCACCCCCTCGACCCCGACGAGCGCCACGGAACACGTACGCGCGAACCCCATCTCAGACCACCCCCCGCACATGCTCGACGAGAGCGGCCCCGCGCCGGGGCAGGACGACGCCGACGACGTCGATGCGGACCCCGCCGGGCGGCGCGCCCCCGTGGGCGTGCAGCCACTGCTCCGCGAGCCCCCGCAGCCGCCCCGCCTTCCGCCGCGTCACCGCCGCCAGCGGATGCTGGAACCACCCGCCGCGCCGCGTCTTGACCTCGCAGACGACCAGGACGTCCCCGTCCCGCGCCACGATGTCGATCTCCCCGGTCCTGCCGCAGCGCCAGTTGCGCTCCAGGACCGTCATCCCCACATCCGCCAGCCGCCGCGCGGCCAGCTCCTCGCCGTACTCGCCGAGTGCCTTGCGTGCCAGGTCTGCGTTCATCGGCACCACCTCCGGCACCGACGTTCCCGCAACCGCCCACCACCGATTGGATCTTGGTGGACAACCCGGCCCCTGTGGAAAACTCCGTCACCCGATCAAGCGACGCCCACGCAGCGATCAGCTCCCCGGCAACTCCAGATCACTCTTGTTCAGCTCCTCAATGTTCACGTCCTTGAACGTCAACACCCGGACCTGCTTCACGAACCGAGCCGGCCGGTACATGTCCCACACCCAGGCATCAGCCATGGACACCTCGAAGAACACCTCACCCTGAACCGAGTGCACCTGCATCTCGTAGTCATTGGTGAGATAGAACCGCCGCTCCGTCTCGATCACATATTTGAACAACCCGACGACATCGCGGTACTCCCGATAGAGCTTCAGCTCCATCTCGGTCTCGTACTTTTCGAGGTCCTCGGCGCTCATGGCATGTTCCCCTTCAGCCGTGCGGTCCCACCATTGTGCTCCAGTCCTGCGCGCCCCTAGACGATTTCGGTGTCAAGGGTCAGCGGCCGGGCCGGGGGACCTTCGTCGAACAGCCGGCGCAGCAGCTCGGCGAGTCTGGTCGGGTACACCGTCTCATGGGCCCGCTCCAGTTCCCGCCAGGTCCACCACCGCGCTCCGGTCACACTGCGCCGCTCCAGCTCGGTCAGCGCCGCGGCCCGGGTCTGCGTGGTCGTCGTACGGGCCAGGAAATACCACTCGTCCTGGTCCCAGCGCCGCCCCGCGAACGGGAACGAGCACACCCGCCGCCACAGCACCGGGCCCAGCCGTACGTCCGTGATGCCGGTCTCCTCGGCCAGTTCCCGCACGGCGGCCTCCTCCCGACTCTCCGCGCCCTCGACCCCGCCGCCGGGCGTGAACCACCAGTCGTCGGCCGGGTCGTCCGGCTCGTGCCCGTGCAGCAGCAGAATCCGGTCCCGGGGGTCGAGCAGCACGACCCGGGCGACCTTCCGCAGCCCGGCACCCGGTCCCACGACGTCCTCAGGCACCCGCGACCGCCCCCGCCGCCGTACGCGACCGCCGCCGCCCCACGAACCCCGCGACCGGCCCGTACGCCCCGCCCCCGAGCACCAGCGCGGCCCCCACGGCGATCGCCGTGAGCATCAGCCGCAGCGGCCCGGGCCGCGACACCCCGCTGCCCAGCACCTCGAAACCCGTGGCGGGTTTCAGCATCCCGTTCATGGGCCAGACGACCGCGTCGACCCGCGCCTTCACCGAACCGCGCGCGACCGTGCCCTGGGCGGCGTCCGTCAGATGGGCGGTGGAGTCCAGCGAGCCCTGCCGGTCGTCGCCGAGCAGGAACAGCCGTCCCTCGGGGACCGTCACCGTGCCGAAACCGGTCGTCTCCGCGATCCCGTCGGCCAGATACGGCTCGTCGATCCGCTTGCCGTTGACCGTCAGCTTCCCGTCCGTGCAGCAGGAGACGGTGTCCCCGCCGACCGCGACGACCCTCTTGACCACGGGCGCGTTGCTGACCCATGTCCTGTCGGTGAAGACGACGACGTCCCCGCGCCGCACGTCGGCCCCGTCCACCCGCTCGGCCAGCACCCGCGCGCCGACGGCGATCGTGGGCGACATGGAGCCGGTCGGCACGGTGTACGGCCGGTAGACGACCGCCGCCCAGGCGAACCCGCCGAGGAACAGCAGCATCCCTATGGCGATCGCCGCCCCGGACAGCCGCTGCCCGAGCCGCCCGCCCGCCTGCCCACCACTCTCGCCACCCATGGACCCGCACCCTACCCGGCGGTACCGAACCGGGTCAGCCCGAGCGGACCAAAGGTTCTCCCAGCCCACACACCCCGGCCCGCACCCCCGCACAAAAAACGGGGCCCGCCCGGCATGCACCCGGCGGACCCCCCACCTCACATCCCCAGAGGCCCCGAAGAACCCCCGGTCACCCCAGCAGGCCTCAGCCCCGCACCTCGATCGTCATCTTCCGCCGCCGCCACACCGCGACCGGCACCACCCCGGCCAGCGCCAGCCCCTGCGGCGCCACCGTCAGCAGCCCCGCCGCGGCCGACTGGTTCCCCAGGCCGCTCTGATCGAACGTGTCCGGAATCGGCAGCGTCCCCCACCGGTTGATCGGCCAGGCGCGGACGATCGCCCGCCCGACGACCTCGTTGACCGGGACCATGCCGTGGTTCTTGTCGGACTGGTTGTAGCGCGAGTCCCGCGAGTTCTGCCGGTGGTCGCCCATCACCCAGATCATGCCCTTGGGCACCTTGACCTTGAACTGCCCGCCCTGGTCGTCCATGGAGCAGGGCGTGTTGCCCGGGTAGACGTACGGCTCGTCGAGGGCCTTGCCGTTGACCTTCAGCGGGCCCGTCTTGTTGCACTCGACGGTGTCGCCGCCGACCCCGATGACCCGCTTGATCAGGTCCTTCTCCTGGGCGGACGGCATCAGGCCGATCCAGCTGAGGAAGGTCTGGAGCGCGTTGGGCTCGGCGGTCGGCTCGCCGGCCAGCCAGTTGTCCGGGTCGTGGAAGACGACGACCTCACCGCGCTCGGGCTCGGAGCCGAACCAGGGGGTGAGCTTGTCGACGAGGACGCGGTCACCCTGCTGGAGGGTGTTCTGCATCGAGTCGGAGGGGATCGAGAACGCCTGCACGAGGAACGTCTTGATCAGCAGCGCGAGGACGAGCGCGATGCCGATGAGGATCGGCAGCTCCTTCCAGAAGGAGCGCGGCTTCTTCACCTTCGGCGCGCCGCCGGACCCCTCGTTCTCCGTCACCGGGGACTCACTCCCTGAGGTTCCCGAGGTCTCTGAGGTCCCCGGGGTCACAGCGCCGTCCGCACCCGGGACGGCGTCCTCCACGGAACGTCCGCGGTGATCCTCGCCGTCCTGACCGGACCGTGCGCCAACCGCCACATCCCCCACGCCAGCTCCTCACTCTGTGCCGCTGCCCGCCCCACATACGGCGCAGGCCCACTACTCCCATAACGAGCGGGAGTTCCGCAGGGCTCGGGAGTCGGACGGTTCCGTTCGGATCGTCGGAGGCAACCCTATGCGACGGGGAAGAAGCCGAGGCCGTCCTGGAGGTGGACTTGGCCACTGAAGCAAAGGTTTGCGGTTCCTTGAGACTCGTCCAGTGGCCGATGGGCCAGGCGATGACCTTGGCCCTCCCTACCACCTCGTCCAGCGAGACCGTACCGCCGTAAGAGGTGTTCTGGTGCGAGCGCGAGTCCGCCGAGTTGGCCCGGTGGTCACCCATCACCCACAGCCGCCCCTTGGGCACCGTCACCTGGAAGGGGGTCGCCGAGGGGGCGTTGCCGGGATAGAGATACGACCCCTCCTCCAGGGGCACGCCGTTGACGGTCACCCGCCCTTCGGCGTCACAGCACTTGACGACGTCCCCGCCGACCCCGACGACCCGCTTGATCAGGTCCTTCTCGTTGTCGGACGGCAGCAGCCCGATGAAGGTGAGGGCTTCCTTGACCTGCTTGACGACGATGGGGTCGTCCTTGGTCGTCGTCGACGTCTCGTCCTGGAGCCAGCCGCCGGGGTCCTTGAAGACGACGACGTCCCCGCGCGTGGGCTCGGAGCCGAACCAGGGGGTGAACTTGTCGACCAGGACGCGGTCGCCGATGCGGATCGTCTGCTCCATCGAGCCCGAGGGGATGACGAACGCCTGCACCAGGAACGTCTTCAGGACCAGGGCTATGAGGACGGCCACCCCGATCAGCAGCGGTATCTCCCGCACCGCCGAGCGCCGGCGCTTGCGTTTGACCTTGCGCTGGAGTTTGCGCCGCTCCGCGCGCGAACGCCCGCCGGAGGGGCTGGACGCGCGCCGGGCGCCGGTCGGCAGCAATTGTTCCGCCCCTCCTGTGGGCACCCCGCGCGGTTTGCCCCGGTTACCCATGCGCGCCCGCCGCGGCCGGCACGCGCGCGTAGGCGTCGGTCCCCTTGAGGCTCCCGGCGCGCGCCCAGGGCCAGACGATCCACTGCGCCCGCCCGATGACGGCGCCGACGGGGATCATCCCGCCGCCGGGCGAGCCCAGGTGGTCGCGGGAGTCGCTGGAGTTGCCGCGGTGGTCGCCCAGGACGAAGAGCGTGCCCGGGGGCACGACCACGTCGAAAGGCACCGAGGACGGACTGTCACCGGGGTACAGGAACGCCGTCTCGTCGACGGACCGGCCGTTCACCTCGATCTCGCCCTCCTTGTCGCAGCAGACCACTCGGTCACCCCCTACCCCCACGACGCGCTTGACGTAGTCGGAGTTCCCGAAGTACCCGGTGCCGTCGAACACGACCACGTCCCCGCGGCCGGGCGCGGCACCGAAACGGTACGCCAACTTATTTACGAGAACCCGGTCCCCGATCCTCAATCCGTTCTCCATGGATCGGCTGGGAATCTCGAAGGGCTGGGCCACGAACGCGTTGAACAGGAGCAGCGAGACCAGGCACAGCAGCGCGGTCAGGGTCCAGTACCCACCGGGGACGGCCCGCGCCGCCCATGCGAAACGCGACCGGCCCTCCCCGTCCGGTTCCGGCGGGGAGGAGCGGTCGCGCTCCGTGGGAACTGCTTCGGTGTCCATCGGGGCCAGATGCTATCCGGCCCCGCTGTGACCCCTACGGTGACGTCACTTGTCGCGCTTCTCCTTGATCTTCGCGGCCTTGCCGCGCAGCTCACGGAGGTAGTACAGCTTCGCGCGACGCACGTCACCGCGGGTGACGAGCTCGATCTTCTCGACGATCGGGGTGTGCACCGGGAAGGTGCGCTCGACGCCCACGGAGAACGAGACCTTGCGGACCGTGAAGGTCTCGCGGACACCGCTGCCCTGGCGGCGGATGACAACGCCCTTGAACTGCTGCACACGGGAGCGGTTGCCCTCGATGACGCGGACGTGGACGTTGACGGTGTCACCCGGGCGGAAGGCCGGGATGTCGTCGCGCAGCGACGCGGAGTCGACGGTGTCGAGCAGGTGAGACATTTCGTCTGCTTTCTTCGCCCATGCCACAGGTCATCGGCGGGAACTAGGTTTCACAAAAGAGGTCTGCCGCGGCTGTCGGGGCGGGCGTCGTGTCCCCCCGTGGCAGGGGCGCACGCCGGACGGCGACACAGCAGCTGCCTATTCTTCCACGTCAACGACGCGACGCCAAAATCGGCCGTACGCGGCACCCTTCGGATCGGGTGCCCAGCCCAGGATGGAGAGCATCTCGCGGTCCTTCTTGTCGAAGGCCTTGGGGTCGCAGCCCTCGATGAGGTCCGGCCGGCTGGCGGTCGTGCGCCGCAGCGCCTCGTCGCGCCGCCAGCGGGCGATCTTCCCGTGGTGGCCGCTGAGCAGCGTCTCGGGGATCTCCCGGCCGCGCCAGGCGGGCGGCTTGGTGTAGACGGGCCCTTCGAGGAGGCTCGCCATCGCGCCGGGCGCGAAGGAGTCGTCCCGGTGCGACTCGGCGTTGCCCAGCACCCCGGGCAGCAGCCGCGCGACGGCCTCGGTGACGACGAGGACGGCCGCCTCCCCGCCGGCGAGGACGTAGTCCCCGATGGACACCTCGTACACCGGCATCCGCGTCGCGTACTCGTCGACGACCCGCCGGTCGATGCCCTCGTACCGGGCCGGGGTGAAGATCAGCCAGGGGCGCGCCGACAGTTCGACGGCGAGTTCCTGGGTGAACGGGCGTCCGCTGGGCGTGGGCACGATCAGCGCCGGCTCCCGCGAGCCGTTCTCGTACCCGTCGGCGAGCACCTGGTCCAGCGCGGCCCCCCACGGCTCGGTCTTCATGACCATGCCGGGTCCGCCGCCGTAGGGGGTGTCGTCGACCGTGTTGTGCCGGTCGTACGTCCAGGCGCGCAGGTCGTGCACCTGGACGTCGAGCTGCCCGCGCGCGCGGGCCTTGCCGACGAGGGAGACGTTCAGGGGGTCGAGGTACTCGGGGAAGATCGTGACGACGTCGAGCCTCATGCGCCGTCGCCCTCGGGGTCCTTGCTGGAAACGACCTCCGCGCGGTCGTCGATCAGCCCGGGGGGCGGGTCGACGACCGCCTTCTGCTCCTCCAGGTCGATCTCGACGACGATCTCCTCGACGAACGGGATCATCACCTCGGTGCCGTCGGCGCGCTCGACGATGAAGAGGTCCTGGGACGGCAGGTGCGAGATCTCGGTGATCCGGCCGACCTCGGTGCCGTCGACCGTGACCACGTCGAGGTCGATCAGCTGATGGTCGTAGTACTCGTCCTCGCCCTCCGGCAGCTCCTCCGGGTCGATCTCGGCGATCAGGAGGGTGTTGCGCAGGGCCTCGGCGCCGTTGCGTTCGGTGACGCCCTCGAAGCGCAGCAGGAGCCGGCCGCTGTGCACCCGGCCGGTGGCGATGGTGAGCGGTCCGGCGGCGGCCGGGTCGGTGGCCAGGACGGCCCCCGGGGCGAGCCGCAGTTCCGGCTCGTCGGTGCGGACCTCGACGGTGACCTCGCCCTTGATGCCATGGGCACGGCCGACGCGAGCTACTACCAGCTGCACTGTGCTTGCTCTCCTGTAGACAGCGGCTTGATACGACTACGGGCCGGGAACGGCCCCTTGGGACCATTCCCGGCCCGAGCCGGTTGCTGACGTGTCAGCGGACGTGATCGACGTCGACCAGGTCGACGCGGACCCCACGGCCGCCGATGGCGCCCACGACGGTACGCAGAGCGCGCGCGGTGCGGCCGTTGCGGCCGATCACCTTACCGAGGTCGTCGGGGTGGACCCGGACCTCAAGGACGCGCCCACGGCGCAGGTTACGGGAGGCGACCTGCACATCGTCGGGGTTGTCGACGATGCCCTTCACGAGGTGCTCAAGAGCCTCCTCGAGCATGCTCAGGCCTCGGTCGACTCGGACTCGGCAGCGGCCTCGTCCTTCTTGTCGGCCTTCTTCTTCTGGGTGATGGCCTCACCCTTGCCCTCGTCGTCGCCGCCGAGCGCCTCGAAGGACGGGCGGGACGTCTTGGGCGCGGCCACGAGCAGAGGCGCCGGGGCGGCCTCGCCCTTGAACTTCTGCCAGTCGCCGGTCTTCTTCAGAATGGCGAGCACCGGCTCGGTCGGCTGCGCGCCGACACCCAGCCAGTACGCCACACGCTCGGCGTCCACCTCGATGACCGACGGGTTGTAGGTCGGGTGGTACTTGCCGATCTCCTCGATCGCACGGCCGTCACGGCGGGTGCGGGAGTCGGCGATGACGATGCGGTAGTGAGGCGAACGGATCTTGCCCAGACGCTTCAGCTTGATCTTGACTGCCACGGGAGTTGGCTCTCCTGGTTTTGACGTGGTTGGGCACGGCGAGCTGCCGCGTGGGGTTGCGGTACCCGAGTGCCCGATGGACGCGTCAGCCGGAGGAGAGAGGGGTCCTGTGCGACTGTCGAGTACAGCTAGCCATTGTGCCACAGCCCTGGGGAGGCCATCGCCGCGGGTGGGAGGGGGCCACGCGGACGTGGCCCCCTGACCAGAAACACCGACAGCCACGAGATGCCGGTGGATACGGCCGTTCTTCAGGCTGCGGCGATCTCCGGGATGCGGAACGGCTTTCCGCACCCCCCGCAGACGATCGGTGCCTGGGCCAGCACCGAGGGCACCACGCGCACATTGCGCCCGCAGTCGCACACGGCCTTGACCCGGACCCCGCCCCCGGAGGAGCCGTGCCGGGCGGCCGGACCCCGGAAGGCGCGGGTCGTCTCCGCGGTGGTCGCGACCAAGTGGGCCTTCAAGGCCCGCTGGAGCCGCTCGATGGTAGGCCGGTACCTGCGCTTGGCCTCGGGACTCAGCGTCACCAGTGAGAAACCGCTGCTGGGATGCGGCTCCTCCGGATGATCGAGCCCCAACTCCTCGGCGATCGCGAGGAATCTGCGGTTGTGGTAGCGCCCGGCGCGGCTGGTGTCACGCACGCCGCGCGAGGCGGCGATGCCATGGACTGCCTCATGAAGCAGTCGCTCGAAGGAGAGCTCGTGACCGCACGCGGACGACGACTCCCCGATCAGGGACTCTGGCGCGGCTAGGTCTGGCAGCTCGGGGTGGTACCGCTGGATGTCGGCCCACGCCTGTGCCAGCTCTGCGGCGAGAACAGGTGGTGTCTGTGTCGTGCTCACGTAATGACAACGAGCGGGAGTGCCCCTGTGTTCCTATTCCGGGGCATCCCAAATAATTTGCACGTACCCGTCAGTTGCCGCTGATGCGTGGAGACGAGGGCGGGTGCGCTGATCTGCGGAGAAGCCTCACAGCTCGTCCCAAGCCGGTGCGTAGGCCCAGATACGCACCGGCGCGTACGCCCGCCCCGCGCGCCAGGTGAGGCGCCACCGGGCGGGGCGCAAGAGCCCTTTCGGCCGCCTCAAGCCCTCAGTACGCGCGGGCCACGATCGCGACGTTACCGGGTGCGTCCCCGTCCTCGGGCACCGACCCGTCCGCCCCGACCAGACACCGTACGGTCACCGACCGCTGCGCCAGTTCGGCCTCGCCCTCCTCCCCGAGCACGGCCCACGGGATCCGCGCCCAGCCGCCCGCGCCGGCGACCTCGGCCGCCTCCCCGGCCGTCGAGACATCCTGCGTACGACCCTCGCGCCGCTCCCGCGACTGCCGCAGCAACAACGCCTGGTCCTCTTCGAGATACCCAGGCAGCACCGCGTCCAGTGTTCCCAGCGCGACCGATTCCTTGCCCCCAGGAATCCGCCGCGCCAGCATCGCCGTGCCCGCCTCCAGATCGCGCGGCCCGATCTCCACGCGCGCGGGGACGCCCTTCAGCTCCCAGTCGACCGCGCGGCGGCCGAAGGGGACGTCCGTACGGTCGTCCACCCGCACCCGCAGCCCCGCCGCCGTCAGCCGGGCGGCGACCTCGCGGGCCTTGGCGACCGCCTCCTCGCCCTTGACGGCGAGGACGACGACCTGCACCGGGGCCAGCCGCGGCGGCACCCGCAGTCCGTCGTCGTCGCCGTGGGCCATGATGAGACCGCCGACCATGCGCGTGGACGTGCCCCAGGAGGTCTGCCAGACCAGCTCCTGGCCGCCGTCCTTCGACAGGTACCGGGTGTCGAAGGCCTTCGCGAAGTTCTGCCCGAGCTCATGGCTCGTGCCCATCTGGAGCGCCTTGCCGTCGCCCATCATGCCTTCCAGCGTGAGCGTGTTGACCGCCCCCGCGAACCGCTCCTTGGGCGTCTTGCGGCCCGGTACGACGTCCATGGCGAGGACGTTCACCATGAAGTCCTCGTACACCTCGCGGTGGATGCGCGCGGCGAAGTCACGCGCGTCCTCGTACGTCGCGTGCGCGGTGTGGCCCTCCTGCCACAGGAACTCCGTCGTGCGCAGGAACACCCGCGGGCGCAGCTCCCAACGGACCACGTTCGCCCACTGGTTGATCAGCAGGGGCAGATCCCGGTAGCTCTGCACCCACTTCGAGAAGTACTCGTTGACGATGGTCTCGGAGGTGGGCCGTACGACCGCCGGCTCCTCCAGCTCCTTGCCGCCGCCGTGCGTGACGACCGCCAGCTCCGGCGCGAACCCCTCGACATGGTCGGCCTCACGGGTGAGGTACGACTGGGGGATCAGCAGCGGGAAGTACGCGTTCTCGGTGCCCGTCGCCTTGATGCGGGCGTCCATCTCGGCCTGCATCCGCTCCCACAGCCCATACCCGTACGGCCGGATCACCATGGTGCCGCGCACCGGCCCGTTGTCGGCCAGTTCGGCCTTGGTGATCAGATCCTGGTACCAGCGCGGGAAGTCGTCGGCCCGCGGGGTGAGTACGGGTGCTTTGGCCATGGGCGTGATGGTACGGGCGCACGTTGCCGCCATGTGAATTCTTTTCGCCCACGCGGGCGCGCACGTAAACCCGCCCCTTCGACCCCTGGACGGCACCCCCGTCCGGGAGTTACCTGGCACTGCGGGGAGAAAAACGCCGCAGCACTCCACGGGGGCCGCTCGACCCGGCGGCGACATCCTTCGGCACTCGACGGATCGGAGCGCTCTTCGATGACACCTACGCTCGTGCGCCACGCCCTTCCCCGTACTCAGCCGGGTGCCTCCCGCGCACGTGACTGGTCCGAGATCCAGGAGCGGATGCTCGTCCCGCTCTACGACGCCGTCCACGCCCGCCTGGACGTCGGTCCCGCGACCCGGCTGCTCGCCCTCGGCTGCGGCTCGGGCCTCGCCCTCCTCATGGCCGCCGCCCGGGGCGCCGAACTCACCGGCGTCGAACCCCGCTCCCCCGGACTCCTCGCGCTGGCCCGCGAACGGCTCCTGCCGGACAGCTGGTCACCCCGCGCGCGCGTGGGGACGCGGTTGTGCGAGCGGCTGCCCGAGCCGCAGGAGGAGCCGGGCTTCAACCTGGTGACCGCGTTCGACCCGCTGCACGACCCCGACGGCCTGGCCGACGCCGTGCGGCTCGCGGAACGCGGAACGCCGGTCGTGCTCACCGGCTGGGGCCCGCCGGAGCGCTGCGCGGCCTCCGGGGTGCTGCGGGTGGCCGCCAAGCTGGCCGACCCCGTCACGCCCGGCTGCTGGCACCCCGCCCACCGCGACGACCTGGAGGACACCGCCCGCCACGCGGGCCTCACGCCCGACGGCTCGGGCCGCGTCGCCTGCCCCTTCGGCTACGCCGACACCGACAGCGCCGTCCGCGGCCTGCTCTCCACCGGCCTCTACGACGACGCCGTCGCCGCCACGGACCCCGTCCAGGTCGACAAGGAGATCAGGGAGGCGCTGCACCCGCACCTCCGCAAGGACGGCACCGTCTGGATGCCGAACATCTTCCGCTACCTGATCGCCCGCGTCCCATAAAGCGAGGATCTGATCGAAACGACGTCCCTATAGGAGCCCGTTTCCGACACCGTCGCCCCTAGTCGACGTCCTTCGTCAGCCTCGTCACCCCCGCGATCCGGTACGCCTCCGTCTCCTCCAGCGTCTCGCTCTCCAGCAACGCCTGCGCGAGCGCGTCGAGTTGATCCCGGTGGTCGGTCAGCTTGCGGCAGGCCTCCTCGTAGCACTCGTCCACGATGCGCCGCATCTCGCCGTCGATGACGTCCAGGGTCTGCGGCGCGGCGGCCAGCCCGTACGCCTGCTGGGCGTCATTGGGGAGAGCGGACAGCCGGCCGACGCGTTCGCTCATGCCCCAGCGGGCGACCATCCCGCGCGCGATGTTGGTGACCTGCTCCAGGTCGCTCTCCGCACCGGTCGTGATCACCCCGTACACGACCTGCTCCGCCGCCATGCCGCCGAGCGCGCCGATGATCCGCCCGCGCAGGTACTCCTCGGTGTACGCGTACTTGTCGGCGTCCGGAGTGGACAGCGTGACACCCAGCGCGCGCCCGCGCGGGACGATCGTGATCTTGCGTACGGGGTCGGCGCCCGGCTGGAGCATCCCCAGCAGCGCGTGCCCGCCCTCGTGGTACGCCGTACGGCGCCGCTCCTCCTCCGGCATCACCAGCGGCCGTTCCGCGCCCAGCTGGACCTTCTCCAGGGCCTCCGAGAGGTCGGCCTGGGTGACCTGGTCCTGGCCCCGCTTGACGGCGAGGAGCGCCGCCTCGTTGGCGAGGTTGGCGAGTTCGGCGCCGGTCATCCCCGGGGTCGTCCGCGCGACCTGCGCGAGGTCGACGCCGGGGGCGAGCGGGATCTGGCGGGTGTGGATCTCCAGGATCGCCTTGCGCCCGCCCCGGTCCGGCGGCGAGACCTGCACCACCCGGTCGAAGCGGCCCGGACGGGTCAGCGCCGGGTCGAGGACATCCGCGCGGTTGGTCGCCGCGATCACGATGACCCCCTCCGAGCCGGAGAAGCCGTCCATCTCGGTCAGGATCTGGTTCAGCGTCTGCTCACGCTCGTCGTGCCCGCCCATCCCCGAACCGCCGCCGCGCGCCCGCCCGATGGTGTCGATCTCGTCGATGAAGATGATCGACGGCGCCACCTTCCGCGCCTCCGCGAACAGCTCCCGCACCCGCGACGCCCCGACGCCCACGATCATCTCGATGAACTCCGACGCGGACGCCGAGAAGAACGGCACCCCCGCCTCCCCCGCCACCGCCCGCGCCAGCAGCGTCTTGCCGGTGCCCGGCGGCCCCGCGAGCAGCACACCGCGCGGCATCTTCGCCCCCATCCGCCGGTAGGCGTCCGGGTTCTTCAGGAAGTCGACGACGTCGTTCAGCTCACCCTCGACCTCGTCGATCCCCGCCACGTCCTCGAACGTCGTCCGCTTCTGCCCCTCCTCCAGCTCCACCGGCTTCGGCGCCGACCTGCGGCCCAGCATCCCGCCCGCGCCGCCCATCCCCGCGCTCATCCGCCGCGCGATGAAGATCCACAGCACCACCAGCAGCAGCATCGGCGCCAGCGAGATCAGCAGGTTCGCCAGGAAGCTGCGGTGCTGGACGACCGGCTCCGCCGTGACGTTGACGCTGTTCTTGGTCAGCCCCTCCCACAGCTTGTCGTCCGCGAACGTCGGCCGCTCGGTGCTGAACTTCGTGTACTTCCCGCCGCCGTCCGGGTTCGTCTGCTCCTTCTTCAGCTGCCCCTGGATCGCGTCGCCCTTGGCGTAGATCTTGCTGACGTTCCCCGCGTCGACCTGCTTGCTGAACTCCGTGTAGGAGATCGTCGGCTCGCTCTCCTCGCCGAAGAACGACAGCACGAGGTTCGCGATCAGATAGACGACCAGCGCGAAGAGGATCACGCTCCACCAGCCGCCCCGCATCTTCCGCCCGCCCGGCGGCTGCTTCGGCGGCTCCTCAGGGGTGCCCTCGGTACGCCAGGGCTGATCCGGCGACTTGCGCGGCGGAGCGGGGTTCGTCATAGGGGGACGTTACGACAGGGGCGTGCGACCGGCATGCGCAAGGGCGCCCCTCACACAGAGGGACGCCCTTCGAAGTCGTACAAGACGACAGTCAGCTGACCGGACCCACAGCTCAGCCCATGAACTTCTTGAACTCGTCCGGCAGCTCGAAGTCCTTCGCCTCCTGCTGCGGCAGACCGAACGCGCCGCCCTGCGCCGCCGCCTCCCGCCGCTGCGCCTCCTCCAGCTCCTGCTGCCTGCGCTTCATCGGGTTGCCGGAGCGCTGCTTGCCCTTGGCCTGCTTCGGCTGCTTCTTCGTCCGGCCGGGCCCGCCGCCCATGCCCGGCATCCCGGGCATCCCCGGCATTCCGCCGCCCTGGGCCATGCGGGACATCATCTTGCGGGCCTCGAAGAACCGCTCGACCAGGCCCTTCACCGCGCTGACCTCGACGCCGGAGCCCTTGGCGATACGGGCGCGGCGGGAGCCGTTGATGATGTTCGGGTCCTGGCGCTCGGCCGGGGTCATCGACTTGATGATCGCGGCCGTGCGGTCGACGTCCCGCTCGTCGAGGTTGTTGATCTGGTCCTTGATCTGCCCCATGCCGGGCAGCATCCCGAGCAGCTTCGAGATCGAGCCCATCTTCCTGACCTGTTCCATCTGGGACAGGAAGTCGTCCAGGGTGAAGTCCTGGCCCTTCTTCGACGCCAGCTTGGAGGCCATCTTCTGGGCCTCTTCCTGGCTGAACGTCTTCTCCGCCTGCTCGATCAGGGTGAGCAGGTCACCCATGTCGAGGATGCGGGAGGCCATCCGGTCAGGGTGGAACGCGTCGAAGTCCTCGAGCTTCTCGCCGTTCGACGCGAACATGATCGGCTTGCCGGTGATCTGCCGGATCGACAGGGCGGCGCCGCCTCGGGCGTCACCGTCGAGCTTCGACAGCACGACACCGTCGAAGCCGACGCCGTCGCGGAAGGCCTCGGCCGTGTTGACGGCGTCCTGGCCGATCATCGCGTCGACGACGAACAGCACCTCATCGGGGCTGACCGCGTCCCTGATGTCCGCCGCCTGCTGCATCAGCTCGGTGTCGATGCCGAGGCGGCCGGCGGTGTCGACGATCACGATGTCGTGGACCTTCGACTTCGCGAACTCGATGGAGTCCTTGGCGACCTGTACGGGGTCGCCGACGCCGTTGCCCGGCTGCGGGGCGTACACGGCGACGCCCGCGCGCTCGGCGACGACGCTCAGCTGGTTGACGGCGTTGGGGCGCTGGAGGTCGCAGGCGACGAGGAGGGGGGAGTGCCCCTGCTCCTTCAGCCACTTGCCGAGCTTGCCGGCGAGGGTGGTCTTACCGGCGCCCTGGAGACCGGCCAGCATGATGACGGTGGGGGGGGTCTTGGCGAAACGGAGGCGGCGGGTCTCGCCGCCCAAGATCGCAATCAATTCTTCATTGACGACCTTGAGGACCTGTTGCGACGGATTAAGCGCCTTGGAGACCTCGGCCCCGAGGCTGCGCTCCTTGACATTCTTGATGAAGGACCGGACGACAGGGAGAGCGACGTCCGCTTCGAGAAGCGCGATGCGAATCTCACGCGCCGCGGCATCGATGTCCGCCTCAGAAAGTCGCCCCTTGCCGCGCAGGCTCTTGAAAGTGACTGACAGGCGGTCGGAGAGAGTATCGAACACGGCGGCGTCGGTCCTCGGAGTCGGGAGCAGTATGAGTGTCTTCCAGGGTATCTGGCCGCGCCACGGATTCGCCCCCGCCCGCTGGATGAGCGGACGGGGGCGGGAAACCCCGCAGCGGCGGGGACAACTCCTTGACGACCTTGAGCACTTGCTGTCCGGGCGGACCACCCCCGCACCAGCGGGGACCACTCAGCTAAACGCACAAGCTGCCGACCAGTTACGCCCGCAACCCCTCCTCCAGCTTCCGGGCCACCGCCCCCGCCTCCTCGGCGGGCAGCGGCACCCCCACCCCCGATGTCACGTAGAACGCGTCCACCACGTTCCCTCCCAGCGTCCCCGCGTGCATGCTCCGTACCCGTACCCCCGCGTCCTCCAAGGACGAGCCGATCCGGAACAGCAGCCCAGGCGCGTCCTGGGCGCGTACCTCGATGACCGTCGCGTGCCGGGAGGCCGCCGAAGCGACCGTCACCCGAGGCGGCGGAGCCACCCAGCCCCGGCGGCGCGGGTAGGCCGCGTCCCGTTCCGCGAGGCGTCCTGCGATGTCCAGGGAGCCGTCCAGCGCCCGCACCAGGTCCGCCCGCAGCCGGGCCGCCTGCGGCAGGGAGCCGTACTCCGCCGCGACCCGCCAGTCCAGGAGCAGCACGGCCCCCTGCTCAAGGCCGTCCGGCAGCTCCAGGGCGCGCAGCTCCGCCGTGCGGACCGTCAGCCGGTGCATCGCCAGGACGCCGGCCACCGCGGGGAGCACCCCGGGCTGGTCCGGCACCGCGATCAGCAGCTCGACGCCCAGCGGCTCGCCGGGCTCCTCGTCCTCGACGGCCGTCTGGGCGCGCAGCGCGAGGACGGGCCCGCCGGTGCGGAACGCCTCGATCGACAGCCGTTCCTGCTCGGCCGTGGGCGCCGCGTCCTCGGGCGCCTCGGGTTCGTCCCCGGCGAGCACCGCAGCGACCCGTTTGACGAGGTCGGCGACGAGCGAGCCGCGCCAGGACGACCAGGCGGCGGGTCCGGTGGCGAGCGCGTCGGCCTCGGTCAGCGCGTGCAGCAGCTCCAGCGTGCTGTGCGTCCCGACCGCCTCCGCGACGAGCCGTACGGTCGCGGGGTCCTCCAGGTCGCGCCGGGTGGCGGTCTCGATGAGCAGGAGGTGGTGGCGGACGAGGGAGGCGAGGACGGCGACGTCCGCGCGGTCGAAGCCGATCCTGGCGGCGACGTCCTTGACGATGATCTCGCCGGCCACGGAGTGGTCGCCGGGCCAGCCCTTGCCGATGTCGTGCAGCAGGGCCGCGACCAGCAGCAGGTCGGGGCGGCTGACGCGGCGGGCGAACTCGGAGGCTTTGACGGCCGTCTCGATGAGGTGGCGGTCGACGGTCCAGACGTGGACGGCGTTGCGCTGCGGGCGGCAGCGCACGCGCTCCCAGTCGGGCAGCATGCGGGTGATCAGGCCCTCGGCCTCCAGCGCCTCCCAGACCTCGATGGTCGGGCGCCCGGCGCCGAGCAGCGTCACCAGCTGCTCGCGGGCCTCGGCGGGCCAGGGGGTGGGCAGCGGCCGTACGGTCGCGGCGAGCCGGCGTACGGCGTGCAGGGACAGCGGCAGGCCCGCCTGGGCGGCGGCCGCGGCGGCCCGCAGCGGCAGGACCGGGTCGCGCTCGGGGCGGGCGGCGCGGGCCAGGACGACCTCGCCGTCCTGTTCGACGACGCCTTCGGCGAGCGGTGAGCGTTCGGTGACCGGTTTCCCGGCGCCGAGCATCGCGCGCAGCCGGGGCCGGACCGCGCGGGAGCGCAGGACGCGGCCCACCTCGCGCCAGGTGACGTCGCTGGCGTAGGAGATGACGCGGGCAGACTCGTAGACCTGGCGCAGGAGGGTGTCGGCGTCGAGGAGGCCGAGTTCGGCGGCGACCTGGTCCTGTTCCTGGAGGGCGAGGCGGTCGGTGGCGCGGCCGGTGGTGAGGTGGAGGGCGTCGCGGACGTCGAGGAGGCGGCGGCGGGCGTCGTCGAGGCCCTCGCGGGGGGCGTCGGCGAGCCAGGAGGCGGCGACCGCGCGGAGGGTCGTCGCGTCCCTGAGGCCGCCGCGCGCCTCCTTCAGGTCGGGCTCCAGCAGGTACTGCAACTCGCCTTGGCGCTCGGCGCGTTCGAGGCAGAGTTCGTGGAGTTCGGGGAGGCGTTTGGGGGCCTGGTTGCGCCAGTCGGTGAGGACGGCGGTGCGCAGTCCCGAGGTGAGGGTGGCGTCGCCGGCGAGGTGGCGGGCGTCCAGGAGGCCGAGCTGGACCTTGAGGTCCTCGCCGGCCGTCTTGCGGGCCTCGGCGGGGGTGCGGACGGAGTGGTCGAGGTCGAGGCCGAGGTCCCAGACGGGGTACCAGAGGCGGTCGGCGAGGGCGGCGACGGCCTTGGGGTCGCTGCCGTCGTGCAGGAGCAGCAGGTCGAGGTCGCTGCGGGGGGAGAGCTCGCCGCGTCCGTAGCCGCCGACGGCGACGAGACAGACTCCGGGGAGGGCGTCTGCGGCGGTGGTGAAGAGGCCGCCGAGCCAGTCGTCGGTCAGCTCGGAGAGGGCGGTACGGCGCGGCGGCCCGGACCGCGCCCCCTCTTGGAGGAGGCGCAGCCGGGCCGCCGCGTAGCCGCTGGGTCCCGAAGTCTCGTCGTCCTGAACGTTGGTACTCGTCACCCAGCGACTCCTGTTCTGTTCTTCGTTCAGAGTGCGTCCGGGCCGCGTTCGCCGGTGCGGACCCGTACGGCCGTCTCGACCGGGAGGGACCAGACCTTGCCGTCCCCGATCTTGCCGGTGCGGGCGGCCTTGACGATGACGTCGATCAGCTGCTCGGCGTCGTCGTCCTCGGCCAGCACCTCGATGCGGATCTTGGGGACGAGGTCGACGGTGTACTCGGCGCCCCGGTAGACCTCGGTGTGCCCGCGCTGCCGACCGTATCCGCTCGCCTCGGTGACCGTGAGTCCGTGGACGCCGAAGGCCTGGAGGGCTTCCTTGATCTCGTCGAGCCGGTGGGGCTTGACGACTGCGGTGATGAGCTTCACGCGTCCACCTTCTTGGCTGCGGCGACGGGGGTCGCGGAGGACTTGGCGATGCCGCCGCCGGCGCCGCTGAAGTCGTAGGCGGTCTCGGCGTGTTCGGCCTGGTCGATGCCGGAGATCTCGTCGTCCTCGGGGACCCGCATGCCGATGGTCTTGTCGATGAGGAAGGCGAGGATCGCGGAGGCGATCAGGGAGTAGGCGAGGACGGCGAAGACACCGGCGCACTGCTTCCAGAACTGGTCGAGGCCGCCGCCGTAGAAGAGGCCCTTCACGTCCGACTGGCCCTTGCCGCTGGCGAAGAAGCCGATGAGCAGGGAGCCGAGGATGCCGCCGACCATGTGGACGCCGACGACGTCGAGGGAGTCGTCGTAGCCGAACTTGTACTTCAGGCCCACGGCCATGGCGCAGACGACGCCGGTGATGAGGCCGATGGCGATGGCGCCCATGGGGGTGATCGCGCCGCCGGAGGGGGTGATGGCGACGAGGCCGGAGACCGCGCCGGAGGCCGCGCCGAGGGTCGTGAAGGCGCCGTGGCGGATCTTCTCGTAGGCGAGCCAGCCGAGCATGGCGGCGGCGGTGGCGATCTGGGTGTTGACGAACATCAGCGCGGCGACGCCGTCGTCGTTGCCCAGCCAGGAGCCGGCGTTGAAGCCGAACCAGCCGAACCACAGCAGGCCCGCGCCGAGCATCACCAGGGGGAGGCTGTGCGGGCGCATCGGGTCCTTCTTGAACCCGACGCGCTTGCCGATGACGAGGATGACGCCGAGGGCGGCGGCACCCGCGTTGATGTGGACGGCCGTACCGCCGGCGAAGTCGATGACGCCGAGGTCGAAGGCCCAGCCGCCGGTGCCCCAGACCCAGTGGGCGACGGGGAAGTAGACGATCGTGGCCCACAGGACGACGAAGAGGGACCAGGCGGTGAACTTGACGCGGTCGGCGATCGCACCGCTGATCAGGGCGGGCGTGATGATCGCGAACATCATCTGGAAGACGGCGAAGACGAACACCGGGATGCTGTACCCGGACCAGATGTCCATCTTGTCGATGCCGGCCCAGCCGACGAAGTCGGACTCCCAGCCGATCAGCGAGCCGTGGTCGGTCCCGAACGCCATGGAGAAGCCGTAGAGCACCCACAGGACGGTCACGATGCCCATGCTGATGAAGCTCATCATCAGCATGTTCAGAGTGCTCTTGACCCGGACCATGCCTCCGTAGAAGAAGGCGAGGCCGGGGGTCATCAGCAGCACCAGGGCGGAGCAGATGAGCATGAAGCCTGTGTCGGCGGCGGACAGTTTGTCCGCGGCGATGGTGATGGCTGGAGCCATCGGCGTCTCCTCGTCGTCGTACGGCCCCGTGCGGGCGAAGCCCTCGGCTGCGGAGTGGGGGCGGGCCGGCTATGGGGCTAGAGATTGGCCCAGCGCGGTTTCGGCCCGTGCCCCGCGTTGTTTCGCGGGGGTGACGAAGGAGTCGCCGGTGTTACGCGTCGATGAATTGCCTGTACGGCGGTCGGCGGATCGTTATCGTGGCGCAATCTTCGGCCGGGAGGCGTCCGGGGGCCGCTGAAGGGGACGCGGACCGGCCGCGGTCGGCCTTCCGATGACCTGGCATGGGGGAGCCGAGTCGGGCAGTTTCGGGAGGGCCGGCCGCGGCCGGGGTATCGGGGTTGTCAGACAGTCGTCAGACGGCTTCGGCGGTCTCCGGCAGCTCGATCGCGAGCCGGTCGGTGAGGTCGATGACGTCGGTCAGATCGCCGAACTCGCGGACGGCGTTGTCGACGGTCTTGCGGATGCGGGTGTTGACGCGTTCGGAGCGGACCTTCTTGGCGACGGCCATGGCCTCGGTGACGTACCGCGTGGACTGCTCGGGCTCGTGCTTGAGGAGGTGGACGGTGGCCATGCCGATGAGGTTGAGGGCGTAGGAGCGCTGGTAGTCGGCGGACTCGCGGGCGAAGAGGTCGACGGCGCGGCGCATGACGGGCTCGGCGAGGGAGGCGTACGTGGGACTGCGGCCGGCGACGTAGGCGAGGTCGCGGAAGGAGTGGGAGTTCTCGCCGTACAGCTCGGCCTCGGTGAAGAAGCCGATCCAGTCGGGGTCCGGCTCGTCCCACTCGCCGGCGTCGGCGAAGGTGTCCTCGGCCATCCGCACGGCCCGTTTGCAGCGTCCCGGCTGGCCCATGTTGGCGTACGCGCGGGCCTCCATCGCATACAGCATGGCCTGCGTGCGCGGGCTGGCGCAGTCGCGGCTGCCGTACTGCGCGAGGTGGATGAGCTCCAGGGCGTCCTCGGGCCGGCCGAGGTGGATCATCTGCCGGCTCATGTTGGACAGGATGTACGACCCGAGCGGCCGGTCCCCGGCCTCCTTCGCGGCGTGCAGGGCGAGGACGAAGTACTTCTGCGCGGTGGGCTGGAGGCCGACGTCGTACGACATCCAGCCGGCGAGTTCGGCGAGTTCGGCGGCGATCTTGAACAGGCGGCGGGCGGTCTCCTCGGGCTGGGGTTCCTGGAGGAGGTCGGTCACCTCGTGCAGCTGGCCCACGACCGCCTTGCGGCGCAGTCCGCCGCCGCACTGGGCGTCCCACTTGCGGAACATGCTCGTCGTGGCCTCCAGGAGCTCCAGCTCGGGCTGGGAGAGGCGGCCCCGCGCGCGGCTGGTCGGCAGGGCGGCGCTGTCGCGCGGCGGGGCGGGCGGGGCGGGGACGAGCCAGCGCTGCATGGGCTCGATGAGGGAGGGGCCCGCGGAGAGCATGAGGGAGGAGCCGAGGAAGCCGCGGCGGGCCAGCATCAGGTCGCTGCGGGAGAACTCGCTGAGCAGGGCGACGGTCTGGGGGGCGGTCCAGGGCAGGTCGACGCCGGAGGCGGAGGGCGACTGGCGGGCGGCGCGCAGGCCGAGGTCCTCGACGGAGACGACGCAGCCGAACCGCTCGGAGAACAGCTCGGAGAGGATGCGCGGGATCGGCTCGCGCGGGTTCTCGCCGTCCAGCCAGCGGCGGACCCGGGAGGTGTCGGTGGAGATGTGGTTGGCGCCCAGCTGGCGCGCTCTGCGGTTGACCTGGCGGGCGAGTTCGCCCTTGGACCAGCCGCTGCGCACGAACCAGGAGGTGAGCAGTTCGTTGGGACGCTTGTCAGCACCCGCCGCGCCCGTCCCGCTTCCGCTCTTGCCGCTCACTGGAACGCCCCCATCCCTCGAGACCATGTGCAGCCCGGCCGCTTCCGGCGACTGCGCCAAGCCCTATCAGAATGCCGGTAAATAGGCCTGTCGTCCGCCAGTTGTCACCCTTCGAACTGAAACCCGAGTTGCCCCGGGCATACCCTCGACGGCACATGCCTGCGACATCCGCATACTCAACGTAATCCTACGATCACCGGCCCGGCCACGGAGTTCCCGGAATCGCCACCATTCGCCACCCCTTCGAATGAACTCTCGGTGCTCGACACGCGATTGACTTGACGCGGACCCCTTCGGATCAAGCAGCTCAGGCGCACCAAGCGGAACGAAGCATTCAGGGGCGCGCGGGGCATCACTCACGACCCCGTGTGCCTCAGGGCGCTGCCCCGCTCCGACGGGTTTCCGGAGATCATGTACAGAGAGTCACGTCACGCACCCACTGCGTGACCCTCAGCGTGTCGTACCCGTTGGAGGGGGCATGGGCTTCACGATCGGCGGTATCCGCGAGATCCGTTCCGGTGCGCGCAGGCGTTCCCGTTCCGCCGAGTGCGTCGCGATCGCCGAGTTCACCGGGCTGTGGGGCTGGGAGGTCGTCCCCGGGGCCCGCGCAGCGGCCGGCGTCTGCTCCTGCGGTCGCGCCGCCTGTCCCGCTCCCGGCGCCCACCCCTTCTCCTTCGCCCCCCGCCTCTCCCCCGGCGCGACCCTCGACGAGGTGACCGCGCTCTGGTCGGAGTTCCCCGGCGCCGCCGCGATGCTCCCCGTGGGCCGCGCCTTCGACGTCATCGAGGTCGCGGAACCGGCGGGCCGCCACGCCCTGGCCCGCCTGGAGCGCATGGGCCTGCCCCTGGGCCCGGTGACGGCAACTCCCGACGGCCGCACCCACTTCTTCGTGGCCCCCGGCGCCGCCGCGGGCCTGCCCGACCTCCTCTACAGGATGGGCTGGGACACCCCACCGGCCCTGGACCTGCGGGGCCTGGGCCCGGGCACATACATCACGGCCCCCCCGTCGGACCGAGGGGGCCTGGGCCCGGCAACCTGGCTGAGGCCCCCCGATCTGGACTCGGCGACGAGGCCGCCTGAGGCGAGGCTGATGCTGGGGACGCTGGCGTATGTGGCGCACAGGTCGAGGGCGTAGACACGAAGAAGCGCCTGCTGCAAGGCAGGCGCTTCTTGATGTCGGCGAGGCCGCGGCTCAGTCTCCGATAAGCGCATCGACGAACGCCCCAGGCTCGAACGGCGCCAGATCATCGGCACCCTCCCCCAGCCCGACCAGCTTCACCGGCACCCCCAGCTCCCGCTGCACCGCCACCACGATCCCGCCCTTGGCGGTCCCGTCCAGCTTGGTCAGCACGATGCCGGTGATGTCGACGACCTCGGCGAACACCCGGGCCTGCACGAGCCCGTTCTGCCCGGTGGTCGCGTCGAGCACCAGCAGCACCTCGTCCAGCGGAGCGTGCTTCTCGACGACCCGCTTCACCTTCCCCAGCTCGTCCATGAGCCCGGTCTTGGTGTGCAGCCGCCCGGCGGTGTCGATGAGGACGACGTCGACCCCCATCTCCTTGCCCTCCTTCACCGCGTCGAACGCGATGGCGGCGGGGTCACCCCCCTCGGGCCCGCGCACAGTGTGCGCCCCGACCCGGTCCCCCCAGGTCTGGAGCTGATCGGCGGCGGCGGCGCGGAAGGTGTCGGCGGCGCCCAGCACGACGGTCCGCCCGTCGGCGACGAGCACGCGCGCGAGCTTCCCGGTGGTCGTGGTCTTGCCGGTGCCGTTGACCCCGACGACCATCACGATCCCCGGCTTGCGACCGTCGGGCTCGGTCCTGACGGCCCGGTCGACATCGGTCCCGACGAGCTTCAGCAGCTCCTCGCGCAGCAGCCCGCGCAGCTCGTCCGGCGTCCGCGTACCGAGCACCTTGACCCGCTCGCGCAGCCCGTCGACGAGTTCCTGGGTGGGCAGCACGCCGACGTCGGCGGTGAGGAGGATCTCCTCGATCTCCTCCCACGTGTCGTCGTCGAGGTGCTCGCGCGACAGCAGCGCGAGCAGCCCCTTGCCGAGGGCGTTCTGGGAGCGGGAGAGCCGGGCGCGCAGCCGGACGAGCCGCCCTGCGGTGGGCTCGGGGATCTCGATCCCGGCGGGCTCTTCGAGGACGGGCTCTTCAAGAGCGGCGTCGGCGCCCGGAAGCCCGACCTCCTCTATCGTGCGCCGCTCTTCGTCCCGCGGCGTCTCGGCCTCGTCGCCGACCTGCGGTTCGGCGGGAGGGGCGGTGAGGTCGGGGGCGGCGGTCGGCGGCGGCAGCGGCTTCTTGCGCCGGCTCCCGACGACGAGCCCGCCGATCGCGCCGAGCACCAGCACGGCGATGATGACTGCAAGGATGACGGTTTCCATAACCCGTCCAGTATGCGTGACCCCTCCCGCCCCGCACGGCCCCCGCCGCCCGCGCCGACGGCCCCGGACGAACGCCGGCACCCCATGCCCACGGCCCCGGACACCCCGCGCCGAACCCCGCCCCGCACCCCTGGCCACCTGACACACCGTCAGCTAAGGTCCGCCCATGCCGGTGACAGTCCTGCGCTTCAACCTGGCCGCCCCCGACGCCCGCCCCGCCGAGCTGGGCGCCCGTTACCGCGCGGCCCTGGAGATGGCCGCCTATGCCGACGCCCACGGCGTCACGACCGTCCAGACCGAGGAGCACCACGGCGCCGCGAACAACTGGCTGCCGTCCCCGTTCGTCTTCGCGGGCGCGGTCCTGGGCGCGACGCGCACCCTGTCGGTGACGGTCTCGGCGGCGATCGGCCCCCTGCACGACCCGCTGCGTCTGGCGGAGGACATCGCCGTCCTCGACCTCCTGGGCAACGGCCGCCTCATGACGGTCGTAGGCATCGGCTACCGCCGCGAGGAGTACGACCGCGCGGGCGTCGACTGGCGGCGGCGCGGCCGGCTCCAGGACCGGCTCCTGGAAACCCTCCTCGCGGCCTGGACCGGCGAGGAGTTCAGCTATCAGGGGCGTACGGTACGGGTCACCCCGCGCCCCTTCACCGATCCGCACCCCCTGCTCCTGGTCGGCGGCTCCTCCGAGGCCGCCGCCCGCCGCGCCGCCCGCCTGGGCCTGCCGTTCTTCCCCAGCGCGCATCTGCCCGAGCTGGAGTCGTACTACAAGGACCGGCTGACCGAGTACGGCACGGCGGGCTGGACGCTGATGCCGCCCGCCGAGACACCGTTGCTGCACCTGTCCGAGGACCCGGACCGCACCTGGGCGGCGTACGGGGAGCGCTTCCTGCACGAGGCGCGGACGTACGCGGGCTGGCAGGCGGCGGGCGTCCGCTCGGTCGTGCGGTCGACGGCGGGGAGCGTCGAGGAGTTGCGCGCGGAGGGGGTGTACCGGGTGCTCACGCCCGAGGAGTGTCTGGCGCAGGGGCTGGACCATCTGATCCTGCATCCGCTGGTCGGCGGGATGCCGGTCGCGGAGGGGTGGCGGAGTCTGCGGCTGTTCGGGGAGCGGGTGCTGCCGGCGCTGCGGGACTGACCGGCCCAAAAGACCGCCGCCCCAAAACCGCCGCCCCCGGAGCTGGTCCGGGGGCGGCGGGAGGTGCACGGGGAGGAGGACAGCGGGGACTTGGTCCTCCTCCCCGGGTATGCGGGGCCCTCCGAAGAGAGCCCGGACAAGGGGCCTAGCCCATCTCCTCCAGCGACTTCCCCTTCGTCTCCTTGACGAACTTGAGGACGAACGGGATGGAGAGCGCGGCGAAGACGGTGTAGATCACGTACGTCGCGGAGAGGTTCCAGTCGGCCAGCGAAGGGAAGCTCGCGGTGATCGCCCAGTTGGCGATCCACTGCGCGGAGGCGGCGACACCGAGGGCGGCGGCGCGGATCCGGTTCGGGAACATCTCACCGAGGAAGACCCACACCACGACGCCCCAGGACAGGGCGAAGAAGAGGACGAAGATGTGGGCGGCGACGAGAGCCGTCCAGCCCTGCGCGGCGGGCAGCTTGCCGTCGACCAGGTCGTACGAGAACGCCCAGGCCTCCAGCGCGAGGCCGATCACCATGCCGACCGAGCCGATGAGCGCGAGCGGCCGGCGGCCGATGCGGTCGACGAAGATCATGGCGATGACGGTGCCGACGATGTTGATGATCGACGTCGTGAAGGAGTAGAAGAACGAGTCCGTCGGGTCGACGCCCACCGACTGCCACAGCGTCGAGGAGTAGTAGAAGGCGACGTTGATGCCGACGAACTGCTGGAAGACGGAGAGGCCGATACCGACCCAGACGATCGGCTTGAAGAAGAAGCCGCCGCCGAGCAGGTCCTTGAACGACGACTTGTGCTCGCTCTTCATGGCGTGCTCGATCTCGGCGACCCGCGCGTCCAGATCGGCGCTCTCGCCCTCGACCTCGGCGAGGATCTCCCGGGCCCGCTCCCGCTTGCCGACGGAGAGCAGGAAGCGCGGCGACTCGGGGATCGCGAAGGAGAGCAGCCCGTACAGGACGGCCGGTACGACCATCACACCGAGCATGACCTGCCAGGCCTCCAGGCCCATCAGCTTGCCGCGCTGGTCGCCGCCGGCGGCGTTCAGCAGGCCCCAGTTGACGAGCTGGGAGATGGCGATGCCGATGACGATCGCGGCCTGCTGGAAGGAGCCGAGCCGGCCGCGGTAGGCGGGCGGGGCGACCTCGGCGATGTAGGCCGGGCCGATGACGGAGGCCATACCGATGGCGAACCCGCCGATGACCCGCCACATGGCGAGGTCCCACAGCGCGAACGGCAGCGCCGAGCCGATGGCGCTGACGGTGAACATCGCCGCGGAGATCTGCATGCAGCGGATACGGCCGATGCGGTCGGCGATCCGGCCGGCGGTCGCGGCGCCGATGGCACAGCCGATCAGGGCGATCGCGATGACCTGCGCGAGGGCGGCGGAGCCGATGTCGTACCGGTCGCGGATCGCCTCGACGGCGCCGTTGATGACCGAGCTGTCGTAGCCGAAGAGGAAGCCGCCCATCGCGGCGGCGGCCGCGATGAAGATGACGTGCCCGAGGTGATCGGGGTGTGGAGCGGTCGCTCCTGGCTTCGATGTCTGGGCCGGACTGGTCACGTTCAACTCCTCGGGCCACCGGCAGCGCTGCCGGGTGGGGGACGACCCTTCCAGTGGGACACAGCGGGCTGTAGCGCACCACCTGAAAGGAAAACCAACGCCCCAGAGACTATGCCTACAACTTATGAACGCCAATGCCCGGGGATGTGAGATACGAGCCACAACGATCAGGGAATACGTTCAAGTCTTGAATGTACGATCCCGGCGCCGCCCGGCCGGATCGGTCACCGCAGCCGCTGCGAGATCACCTTCGACACCCCGTCCCCCTGCATCGACACCCCGTACAGCGCGTCCGCGACCTCCATCGTCCGCTTCTGGTGCGTGATGACGATCAGCTGCGACGACTCCTGCAACTCCTGCATGATCCGGATCAGCCGCTGGAGGTTGGTGTCGTCCAGGGCCGCCTCGACCTCGTCCATCACATAGAAGGGGCTGGGCCGCGCCTTGAAGATCGACACCAGCAGCGCGACGGCCGTCAGCGAGCGCTCGCCGCCCGACAGCAGGGAGAGCCGCTTGACCTTCTTGCCCGGCGGGCGGGCCTCGACGTCGACGCCGGTGGTGAGCATGTTGTCGGGATCGGTGAGCAGCAGCCGGCCTTCGCCGCCGGGGAAGAGCCGGCCGAAGACCCCCTCGAACTCCCGTGCCGTGTCCCGGAACGCCTCGCTGAAGACCTGCTCGACGCGCTCGTCGACCTCTTTCACCACCTGAAGCAGATCGGTCCGCGTCTTCTTGAGGTCGTCCAGCTGCTCGCTGAGGAACTTATGGCGTTCCTCCAGCGCGGCGAACTCTTCGAGGGCCAGCGGGTTGACCTTCCCGAGCTGCTGGTAGGCGCGTTCGGCGGCTTTGAGGCGCTTTTCCTGTTCGGCGCGGACGAAGGGGACGGGGGTTTCGGCGGGGTCGGAATCGGAGTCGGGGTCGGGGTCGGGGTCTGGGCGTTCGCCGGAAAGGGTGACGGTTGCCGAGGGCCCGTCGGAGACGGCTGCTGCGCCGAACGCCGGCACCAGCTGATGCGGCCCGTACTCCGCGACCAGCACCTCCGGCTCCACCCCCAGCTCCTCCAGCGCCCTCGTCTCGACCTGCTCGATCCGCATCCGCTTCTCGGCGCCGAGCACCTCCCCCCGGTGCACGGAGTCGGTGAGCTTGTCCAACTCCCCCTTGAGCGCCCGCCCGGCATCCCGCGCGGAGCCCAACTCCTGTTCCTTGAGCGCCTGGTCGGCCTCGACGCCGGCCCGTTCGTGCTCGGCGCGGGCGACGGAGTCCTCGACGTGCGCAAGAAGCCGCCGAGCCCCGTCACCGACGGCCCCGGCGACGCCGGCCTCGTACTTCAACCGCCGAACCCGCCGCTCGGCCCGCTCCCGGGCCTCCCGCTCGGCCCGCGCGGCCCGGTCCAGCGAATCGGCCCGCCCGGCCAGCCCTTTGACCCGCTCCTCATGCGTACGGGCCTGAAGCCGGGCCTCCATCTCGGTCTGCCGCGCGTTGGCCCCATCGGCGACGAGCCGGTCCCGCACGGAGGTGTCGGGCTCCTCCTCAACCGGCATCTCCTCGGCGACGGCAAGCCGCTCGACCAGCACTTCGACGTCCTCAAGCGCGGAATCCAACGCCTCCTGAGCCCGCCCGGCGGCAACACCGGCCCGCTCGGCCTCCCCCACAGCCCCCCGAGCCTGCCCCCCGAGCCGCCCAAGCCGCTGAGCGACAGCCGACTTCCCCTTGTCGGCGTCCCGCCGCCGCTCACCGACCCGCTCAAAAAGAACAGAACACTCCCGACGACGCCCCAGAGCCGCTTCCTGCGCGGCCCCCAACTCCTCACACTGCCCGGCCAGTTCCTCCAGCTCAGCGGCAGCCTCGTCAACAGCGGCCTGCACCTCGAGAAGGCTGGGCGCACCGGCGGACCCACCGTGCGCGAAGTGCGCCCCGAGAAGATCACCTTCGACGGTGACCGCGGTGAGGTCGGGACGGGCACGGATGAGCTGTTCGGCGTCTTCGAGGGTGTCCACGACGACGATGCCCTGGAGGAGGCGGCGGATGGAGGGGGTGAGGTCGGAGGGGGCTCGGACCAGGGTCGCGGCGAGAGGGGGGTGGCTGGTCGCGTCCCTTGGGTTCGTCGTCCCGCCAGTTCTCCCGTCCCCCTCCGGCGCCCCCGCCACCAGCAACGACGCCCTCCCCCCGTCCTGCTTGCGCAGCAGTCTGATCGCTTCTGCCGCCGCGCCCGGGCCGCTCACCGTCAGCGCGTCCGCCGCCGCTCCGAAAGCCGCCGCGAGGGCGATCTCGTAACCCGGTTCGATCGTCAGGGACTCCGCCGCCGGGCCCAGTACGCCCGTCAGCCTGTCTTTCGCCGCCAGCAGTATTCCCGTGCCGTCTTTTCGTCTGAGCCCCAGCGACAGGGCCTCGTGTCGCGCCTTCGTCGCCGCGTGTTCGCGGTCCGCCGCCGTCAGGGCCTCCCTCGCCGCCGAGAGTTCCTGTTCCGCCTCCGACAGTTGCCGTTTCGCCTGGTCGTGGGCCTCGGACAGGTCGGCGTCGGCCGCCTCTGCCACGTCGACCTCCGACCTCAGGGCCTCGTACTCCTCCTGAGCCGAGGCCGCGCGCTCCTGTGCCTCGTCGCGTGCCGCCGTCAGGCGGTCGATCTCGGACTGGGCCGAGGCCGCTCTTGAGCGGGCCGCGTTGACCTGGCCGCTCAGGCGGGCGAGGCCCTCCCGGCGGTCGGCGATGGCCCTGGCCGCGTCCTTCAGGCGGCGTTCCTCCGCCGCCAACTCTCGTTCCAGGTCGGCGCGGTGGGCGACCGTGTCCTCCAGGGCGCGCTCCGCCGCCTCCAGGGCCGCCTCCAGTTCGGCCTCCTGTTCACGGACCCGCGCCGCCTCCCGCTCCAGGTCCTCGGGGTCGCGGCCCCGGCGTTCCTCGGGCGGGGCCGACGTCGCGCTCTTGACGCGGGCGTCGGCCAGGGAGATCGTCCCCCTCACCCGCTCGGCGAGCCGGGACAGCTCGTACCAGGTGGACTGCGCGCGCTGGAGGCGCGGGGTGATGCGGCGGACCTCGTCCTCCAGCGCCGCCTCCTGCTGGAGGGCCTTCTTCAGCTCCTGCCCGGCGCTCTCCTTGCGCTCCTTCAGCGCGGCCTCGTCGGCGATCTCGGTCCGCAGGGCGGTGCGCAGGCGTACGAGGTCGTCGGCCAGCAGGCGCAGGCGGGCGTCGCGGAGGTCCGCCTGGATCACCGCGGCCCGCCGGGCGACGGCGGCCTGCCGGCCCAACGGCTTGAGCTGGCGCCGGAGTTCATCGGCGAGGTCCTGCACGCGGGCGAGGTTGGCCTGCATGGCGTCCAGTTTCCGCAGCGCCTTCTCCTTGCGCTTGCGGTGCTTCAGGACGCCGGCCGCCTCCTCGATGAACGCGCGGCGGCCCATGGGGTCGGCGTGCAGGACGGAGTCGAGCTGGCCCTGGCCGACGATGACGTGCATCTCGCGGCCGATGCCGGAGTCGGAGAGGAGGTCCTGGATGTCGAGGAGCCGGCAGGTGTCGCCGTTGATCTGGTACTCGCTGGCGCCGCCGCGGAACATGATCCGGGTGATCGTGACCTCGGTGTACTCGATCGGCAGGGCGCCGTCGGAGTTGTCGATGGTCAGGGAGACCTCGGCGCGGCCGAGCGGGGGGCGCCCGGTGGTGCCGGCGAAGATGACGTCCTCCATCTTGCCGCCGCGCAGGGATTTGGCGCTGTGCTCGCCCATGACCCAGCTGAGCGCGTCGACGACGTTGGACTTGCCGGAGCCGTTGGGGCCGACGACGCAGGTGATGCCCGGTTCAAAGCGGAGTGTGGTGGCCGAGGCGAACGACTTGAACCCGCGCAGGGTCAGGGCCTTGAGGTGCACGCCGTCGGACTCTACCCGGCGGGCGGGCCGCGGCCGGTGAACGGCTGGCGACCTCGCGGTTTCACCCATGAACGCGCAGGGCACACCACTCGGTGAAGGGGGAGGGAACACAGGGCAGAAAAGAAGGGACGCCGGGGCGTCCCTTGCAGATCTTGTACTACGCAAAGCGTGACTACACAGCGGTGCAGCGATCAGGTGAGCGCAGGCTCCGCCTGGTGTGCGTCGATGCTCTCCATGATCCTGTCGTGAGAAGCGGCAGCCGTCAGGGCGTCGTTCTCGGCCTGGATACGTCCGAGTTCGGATTCCAGGTCCTGGACGCGCTGCTGGAGCCGTCGCATCTCGGCGAGGAGTCGCGGGTCGGAGCCGCCGACGTAACCGAGAAGCGCCTTTGCCATGATGGATGGTCCTCCACACTGAGTGACCGACCGAAGCGGTGTGGGTCGTGAGGGATTCGCACCCGCTCTATAGGCAGGATCTGTTGTTGCTGCCGTTCATCCATGCCAAACAGCTAGGTGCGCGGGGTTCCTTCAGAGTCTCACCAAAAAGTTTGACGGTCAACACGATCACGCCCCGTACAGACGGGCCGACCGGAGCGGGCGCGGCCTTAAGCGGCGGCGCCTGACACTTCCCGGGGCGGCGGGGCGTGGCGATCATCTTTGCGTGCGCGGCGGTTTCGGGCAAGCCCTTCTTGGCGACCACCTGCTTCTTTCCCTTCGCGGGCGGTGACCGTGCGCGCGCCCGCGGGCCCGCCCGCCGGGGGCCCGCAGCCCGGGTCAGCGGATCGCGAAGCCGTCGTAGCCGCCCCGGGGTGTGTCCCATATCTCGGTGACGCCGTCGACGTGACCGGGCGTGTCGGCGCCGGTCAGCCAGTCGAGCAGGCCCTCGCAGTCGCCCCGGGCGCCCTCCGCGACGACCTGTACCCGCCCGTCGGCCAGATTGAGAGCAAAGCCACTCAGGCCCCCGATCTCCAGCGCCTTGGCCCGGGTGAACCAGCGGAAACCCACGCCCTGTACGTGTCCGCGGACCCAGGCGACCAGTCGTGCATCCTCACTCATGAGGGCAACCTAACCGGCCGGATGTAGCTCAGGACACTTACACCCCGGGCGTCATGGGGTACCGTCCCCACCCAACGAATCTCATATGAAACTCACCTGATCGGGGTGAGTTCGGCCGATCACAGGGAGTCAGTGCCCCGCGGGGCTAGGGTCCACTCGAAGGACACCTAGGGATCGGCCCGGACGCCGCAGGACGAGGAAGGCCAGGACATGGGACGCCACCGACGCTCCGCCGCCGGGGACATACCCGGGCAGGGCCCCGCCCCGGAGAGCCCCACCCCGGACGACATGGGCACCGCGCCTTTCCTGCGCCCGGAGGAGTACGCCGACGTCAACGCGAAGAGCCACGATTACCTCTACGCGACCGGGGCGACTGGGACGACCGAGGTGACCGGGACGGCCGGGACGGCCGCGCAGGAGGATGCCGCTCACGCGGACGCTGGCACCCCGCTGCCCTACGGCTCCGCCGAAACGACCGCCGAGATCCCGGCACAGGCCGCAGCCCCCGGCACCCCCGCCACCCCCACCGCCCCGCACCGCCGCCGCAAAAAGCGCGCCCCGGTAAAAACCGGCCTCCTCGGCGTCTCCGCCGCCGTCGCCATCGGCGCCGTAGCCGTCGCGACCGGCGCCATCCCCGGTCTGGAGAGCTACAAGCTCGGCGGCGAGTCCTCCTCCGGCGACAACGTCCGCGCGGCGGACTCCCCCTCCAACTCGGCCTCGGAGCAAGGCGGTACGGCCGGCAAGGCGGACGGTACGACGGGCAAGGCGGGGACGATCCCGGCCCAGCGCACCCCGTCGGCCTCCCCCTCAACCCCCTCGCAGTCGCCGTCCCCCTCCCCCACCCCCTCGAAGGAGGAGGAGACCCCGGCGAAGAAGGCGGCGCCGGTCGCGGAGCCGGTGAGCGAGGCGCCCGCGAAGGCGAAGACCCCGGCCGCCCGGACCCCGTCGGCGCAGGAGCGCTCCACGGTCGCGGTGAGCGCGGAGGTCCAGGCCGGCGCCCAGGTGCTGGCCCTGGTCAACGAGGAGCGGGCCAAGGTCGGTTGCAGCCCGGTGTCGGCGAACAGCGCGCTGACCCAGCTCGCCCAGAAGTTCAGCGAGGACATGGCCGCCCGCGGCTTCTTCGACCACACCGACCCCGACGGCAAGTCCCCCTGGGACCGCGCCTCGGCGGCCGGCGTCACCGACCTGGGCGGCGAGAACATAGCCCGCGGCCAGACCGACGCGGCGGCCGTCATGGACGCCTGGATGAACAGCCCCGGCCACAAGGCGAACATCCTGAACTGCGACTTCAAAACCCTGGGAGTAGGCGTCCACTTCGGCGACGGCGGCCCGTGGTGGACCCAGGACTTCGGCTACTGACCACCCCGCGTCCACTAACCACCAGTTAGCGCAACCTATCGGGTGCCGTCGAGTTGGCCTACCCTTTTCGTATGACCAGTACCCCAGAGCTTCACGATCTGCCCTACAGCGTCTTCGCGAAGGCGTGTCCCTCGCGGGGGACGCTGGAGCATGTGACCGGGCGCTGGGGCGGGCTGACGCTGGGGGCGCTGTACGAGGGGAGTCTGCGGTTCAACGAGCTGCGGCGGCGGGTGGACGGGGTCAGCGAGAAGATGCTGTCCCAGACCCTGCACGCGCTGGAGCGCGACGGACTGGTCCACCGCGAGGCCCAGCCGGTCAACCCGCCCCGCGTCGACTACGAACTGACCCCCGCCGGCCGCGAGATCGCCGAACGCCTGCTCGCGCTGATCCAGTGCGTCGAGGACCACATGGACACCGTCATGGCCGCCCGCCTCCGCTACGACGAGACGCGCGGCGCCCGCTGACACCGGGGACAGAAGTAGCTGGACCGGTTCATCCAGGACTCCCTGCGCATCGGCGTACCGCACCTGTTGCAGGGCTCGCCCTCGCGCCCGTACGCGTCGAGCGAGCGGTCGAAGTAGCCGGACTCGCCGTTGACGTTGACGTACAGGCTGTCGAAGCTGGTGCCGCCGACGGCGAGGGCCGCGTTCATGACGTCCCGGACGTGGCCGAGGAGTTCGGCCGTACGTGGCCGGGTCAGGCCCGCTGTCGGGCGGTCGTAGTGCAGGCGGGCGCGCCACAGCGCCTCGTCCGCGTAGATGTTGCCGACCCCGCTGATCAGCGACTGGTCCAGCAGCGCCCGTTTGATGGTGGTCCGCTTGCGGCGCAGGGCCTGGTGGAAGGCCTCGTCGTCGAAGAGCGGGTCCAGGGGGTCGCGGGCGATGTGCCCGATGACGTCCGGGAGTCCGTCGTCGGTGGTGTCGTGCAGGGAGAGCCCGCCGAAGGTCCGCTGGTCGACGAAGCGGAGTTCCGTTTGTACGTCGTCGGCGAACCGGACCCGGATACGCAGGTGCTTCTCGTCCGGCGCGGTCGGCGGCTGGACCAGGAGCTGGCCGCTCATCCCGAGGTGGGCGAGGATCGCCTGGCCGGAGTCCGCCAGCGGGACCCAGAGGTACTTGCCGCGCCGCGCGGGCGTCCCCAGCCGGTGCCCCTTGAGCCGGTGCGCGAAGTCGTCGGGTCCGCCGAGGTGCCGGCGTACGGCCCGGGGGTGCAGGACCTCCGCGTCCGCCACGGACCGGCCGGCCACCCACCGCTCAAGACCCCGCCGGACGACCTCGACCTCGGGCAACTCGGGCATGACTCTCCCCCAGGGATGAAACCGAGCGCCCGCCGCTCCGGGGACGGAGGGCGAGCGCTCGGTGCTGTCTGACTCTTCTGCTCAGGCGACGGACTCAGGATCGGCCGCGGGGGCCTCTTCCCGCTGCTTGGCCCGCTCGTCCGCAGCCGCGCGGATCGCGCGCCAGGCGGACTCGGCGGCCTGCTGTTCCGCCTCCTTCTTGCTGCGGCCGGTGCCGGTGCCGTACGAGACGCCTCCGACGCGGGCAGCAGCGGTGAAGGTCTTCTCGTGGTCGGGGCCGGTCTCCGTGACCAGGTACTCGGGGACCCCGAGCCCTTCGGTCGCGGTCAGCTCTTGCAGGGACGTCTTCCAGTCCAGGCCCGCGCCGAGGTTGGAGGACTTCTCGATGAGCGGGTCGAACAGGCGGTGCACCAGTTCGGAGGCCGCGTCGAGGCCCTGGTCGAGATAGACCGCGCCGATCACCGCTTCGAGGGTGTCGGCGAGGATGGACGCCTTGTCCCGGCCGCCCGTGCCCTCTTCACCCCGGCCGAGCCGGATGAAGGAGCCGAGGTCGAGGCCGCGGCCGACTTCCGCGAGCGCACGCGAATTGACCACCGCGGCCCGGAGCTTGGCCAGCTGGCCCTCGGGCAGATCGGGGTGGGTGCGGTACAGCGTGTCCGTGACGACGAGACCGAGCACGGAGTCCCCGAGGAACTCCAGCCGTTCGTTCGTCGGCAGACCGCCGTTCTCGTACGCGTAGGAGCGGTGCGTCAGCGCACGCACCAGAAGGGCGGACTCCAGCTGGTAGCCGAGCCGCCCTTCCAGAAGCGTGTGGGACGAGGCTGTGTGGTCCGCAAGATTCTTCTTCGGCGTGGACACAGTGCCTCTCACCAGCCTCAGACTTCGAGGACCTGGCGCTTGTTATAGGTGCCGCACGACGGGCACGCGATGTGCTGCAACTTGGGCTCGTGGCAGCGCTCGCACGCAACCAGGGTGGGGACCGCAGCCTTCCACTGCGACCGGCGGTGGCGCGTGTTGCTGCGCGACATCTTCCGCTTCGGAACAGCCACGGCTACTTCTCCTGCTTCTCGTCGGCGCCTGCTTCAGCGCCGCTCATCTCGTCCTTCTCACTGCCCTTGGTGGATACAGCGAGTCCCTGCAACGCCGCCCAACGGATGTCGACGGCGTCATGGTGGTGGGCCGGGTCGTCCGCGAGCCGCGCTCCGCACTCGGAGCACAGGCCCGGACAGTCTTCCTGGCACACCGGCTGCATCGGCAGGGCGAGCACCACCGCGTCACGCAGCACTGGTTCGAGGTCGAACATGCCGTCCTCGATGAAGAGCCTGTCCTCGTCGTCCTCAACGTCGTCGTCGGGCTCCGCCTTCTTCGGGCGGCCCCGCTCATCGGCGTCAGGGTACGAGAACATCTCCTGGAAGTCCGCGCCGAGCTCCAGCCCGACCGGCTCCAGACACCTTACGCACTCCCCCTCGGCCCGTGCACGGGCGGTGCCTGTGACAAGCACCCCGTCCATGACGGACTCCAGACGGAGTTCCAGCTCCAGGGGGGTGCCTTCCGGCACCCCGACGACTCCCGGGATACCGAGATCCCTGGGGGCGTCGATCTCGCGGGTCAGGCGCTGGAGCGCACCTGGCCGCCGACCCAGCTCGTGCGTGTCGAACACGAGGGGGTTGCGGTGGTCGAGGCGGGCGTTCGCGGCCATTCCTGCTTTCGATCTTTTCCGAGCCGGAGGGACGCCGCCCCTCGGTGCTCGGGGGCAGCGCTGATCGCGGACGTACACGCGACCGAAGAGCCAGGATACTGGAGCTTTCGCCCACAGCCCAATCCGGGTCCCTCAGGACCCACTTCTCAGAGCCCGCGCCCCTGTTCGTAGGCGCGCAGCTGCTCCGGGGTGATCATGCCGGTGTCGAACAGGCTGGTCTCGTCGAGCGCGTACGGCTGGCGGGCCGGCTGCTGCTGTTCGTAGCCGCCCTGGCCCTCGTACCCGCCCTGGTAGCCGCCCGCCGCGTACGGGTCGGCCTGCTGGTAGCCGTAGGGGTCGGCCTGCTGCGCGTACGCCGGGTCGTAGCCGTAGCCGTCCTGCTGCTGGTAGCCGTACGACTGGGCGGCGGCCGGTTCGTACGCCGGCTCGGGCGCGGGGGTCTGGGCGCTCGCCTGGTTCTCGCGGTCGGAGAGGGCCGCGAGGTCGGCGAGGTAGTCGGCGTCGGAGGAGTGCTGGAAGGTCGTGGTGTCGTCGGCGAGGGCGCCGAGGTCGTCGGTGGCGATCCGGCCGTGCAGCTTGGCGCGGCCCTTGCCGACGGCCTCCAGGGTCTTGGCGAGGACGGCCTCGAAGGCGCCGAGCTTGGCGTCGACGTAGGAGTCGGCGTCGCGGCGCAGGGTCTCGGGGTCGTGGCTGCGCTCGGGGGCGTCGGGGTCCTCGTAGCCGTTCTCGTCGAGCCCCGGCCCGGTGCCCAGCAGCTTCTCGCGGCCCCGGCCGACCGAGCCGAGGGTCTTGGTGAGGACGACCTCGAAGTTGGCGAGCTTGGAGTCGACGTAGTCGTCGGCCTCCGCGCGGACGTCCTCGGCCTCCTGGCGGGCCTCGGTGAGGATGCGGTCGGCCTCGGCCTGGGAGCGGCGGGCGACCTCGGTGCCGGAGACGAGCGAGCCGCGCTCGGCGTGCGCCTGCCCGATGATCCGGTCCGCCTCCTGGCGGGCCTCCTCGACCATTTGCTCCCGGCCGCCGATGAGTTCCTGGGCCTGGGCGAGCGAGTCGGGGAGCGCCGCGCGGACCTCCTCCAGCAGGGCGAGCAGCTCGGCGCGGTTGACCACGCAGGACGCCGACATGGGCATGGACCGGGCGCTGGAGACCGTGGTGACGATCTCGTCGAGCTTGTTCTGTACGTCCACCTGGCTCGCCGCTCTCTACCTGTAAGGGGCCGGACGGGGACGACTGTAGTCCCCCGCGCGGCCCCCGTGAGAGGCGGTCAGCCGTTGCGCAGACGCTCGTTGAGGGCCTCCAGGACGAGCGGGGGCACGAGGTGCGCGACGTCGCCGCCCCAGGTCGCGACCTCCTTCACGAGGGAGGAGGACAGGAAGCTGTAGGTGGGGTTCGTGGGCACGAAGAGGGTCTCGACGCCGGAGAGGCCGTTGTTCATCTGGGCCATCTGGAGTTCGTAGTCGAAGTCGCTGACCGCGCGCAGCCCTTTGACGATCGCGGGGATGTCGCGCTGCTTGCAGAAGTCGACGAGGAGCCCGTGGAAGGACTCCACGCGGACGTTGCCGTAGTCGGCGGTGACCTGGCGGATGAGGTCGATCCGCTCGTCGACGGAGAAGAGTCCCTGCTTGGACTTGTTGATCATCACCGCGACGTAGACCTCGTCGTAGAGGCGTGAGGCGCGGGAGATGATGTCGAGGTGTCCGTTGGTGATCGGGTCGAACGACCCGGGACATACGGCGCGGCGCACTTGTGATCCCTCGCTCTCCGGTCCGGTCATCGTGCGTCTTCGCACGGGGCGGCGGCGCGACCGTACCAAAACGTTCCCTCGCCGTAGCGACGGGACCTCAGTGCCTCGAAGCCGTCCGGCCAGGGGAATTCGCCGCCCCTGGTGCTGCGCTCCACGGTGACGAGGGCTTCGGGCGCGAGCCAGCCCCCGGTGCGGAGTGTGAGCAGGATCTCTCCGATTTCCGCATCCGGGACGGCGTACGGGGGGTCGAGGAAGAGGACGTCGTAGGGGGCCGCGGGGGGGCTCTGGACGACCTGCTGGGCTTTGCCGGCGCGGACTTCGGCGCCGGGCAGGCCGAGGTTCTTGACGTTCTCCCGGATCGTGCGCACGGCCTTGGGGTCGGCTTCGACGAGGAGGGTGTGGGCGGCGCCCCGGGAGAGGGCTTCGAGGCCCACGGCTCCGGAGCCCGCGTAGAGGTCCAGGACCCGTTCGCCGTCGAGGGGGGCGCCCTGGAGGGCCTGCCAGGTGGAGAAGAGGCCTTCGCGCGCTCTGTCCGAGGTGGGCCGGGTGCCGGTGCCGGGCGGTACGGAGAGGCGCCGTCCGCCTGCCCGGCCGGCGATCACGCGGGTCATGTAGGGGGTTCCTTCGTCGTGGGCGGCGTTGTCCGACCAGTCTGGCAGCCTGATCGGCGCTAGCCCTTCTCCAGGTACTGCTCCCGCTCCTCGTCCAGCAGCGCGTCCAGTGCCGTCCGCAGCCCGGGGAGGCCGTCCAGCTCGGGGTCGGCCTCGACCAGGGTGGTCGCCTCTTGTCTGGCCTGGGCGATGACCTCCTCGTCCTCGATGACCTCCAGGACGCGCAGGGAGGAGCGGGCGCCGGACTGGGCCTGGCCGAGGACGTCGCCCTCTCTGCGCTGTTCCAGGTCGATGCGGGACAGCTCGAAGCCGTCGAGGGTGGAGGCGACGGCGTTCAGGCGCTGGCGGGCGGGGCTGGCCTCGGGCATCTCGGTGACCAGGAGGCAGAGTCCGGCGGCCGAGCCGCGTCCGACGCGGCCCCGGAGCTGGTGGAGCTGGGAGACGCCGAAGCGGTCGGCGTCCATGATGACCATCGCGGTGGCGTTGGGGACGTTGACGCCGACCTCGATGACGGTGGTGGCGACGAGGACCTGGGTCTCGCCGGCGGCGAACCGGCGCATGACGGCGTCCTTGTCGTCGGGGTGCATCCGGCCGTGCAGCACCTCGACCTTGAGTCCCTGGAGGGGGCCCGCGGCGAGCTGGGCGGCGACGTCGAGGACGGCGAGCGGGGGGCGCTTCTCGGCGTCGTCCTCGGGGGACTTCTTCCTGGCCTTCTTGGGGTCGTCCTCCTCGTCCCCGATGCGGGGGCAGACGACGTACGCCTGATGCCCCTTGCCGGCCTCCTCGCGCACCCGCTCCCACGCGCGCGCGAGGAAGTGGGGTTTGTCGGCGGCCGGGACGACGTGGGTGGCGATGGGTGAGCGGCCGGCGGGGAGCTGGTCGAGGACGGAGGTCTCCAGGTCGCCGAAGACGGTCATGGCGACGGTCCTGGGGATGGGGGTGGCGGTCATGACGAGGAGGTGGGGCGGCTGTTTGCCCTTGCCGCGCAGGGCGTCGCGCTGTTCGACCCCGAAGCGGTGCTGTTCGTCGACGACGACCAGCCCCAGGTCGTGGAACTGCACCTTGTCCTCGATCAGCGCGTGTGTCCCGATGACGATGCCGGCCTCCCCGGTGACGAGGTCGAGCAGCGCGTGCCGGCGCGCGGCGGCCCCCATGGAGCCAGTGAGCACCACGACCTTGGTCGCCTTGTCGGACCCGCCGAGCATCCCGCCCTCGGCGAGGTCCCCCATCATCTCGACGACCGACCGGTGATGCTGCTGCGCGAGCACTTCGGTGGGCGCGAGCATGGCGGCCTGCCCTCCGGCGTCGACGACGGCGAGCATGGCCCGCAGGGCGACCATGGTCTTCCCGCTGCCGACCTCGCCCTGGAGCAGCCGGTGCATCGGGTGGTCGGTCGCGAGGTCGTCGAAGATCTCCTTGGAGACCTTCCGCTGGCCGTCGGTGAGGGTGAAGGGGAGGCGGTCGTCGAAGGCGGTGAGGAGGCCGTCGGGGGCCGGTTTCCTTGGGATCGCGGGGAGTTGGGTGTCCGCGTGGCGGCGGCGGGCGAGGGCGACCTGGAGGACGAAGGCCTCGTCCCACTTGAGGCGGGCGCGCGCGTCGGCGATGTCGGCCTTGGTGTGCGGGCGGTGGATCTTCAGGAGGGCTTCGGGCAGGTCCAGGAGGCCGCGGCCCTCGCGGAGGGCGGCGGGGAGGGGGTCGAGGGCTTCCTGGGCGCTGGGCAGGACCGTCTGGACCGCTTTGGCGATCTTCCAGGACTCCAGTTTGGCGGTGGCGGGGTAGAGCGGGATGAGGGCTCCGGCCCATGTCTCCACCGGGTCGTCGCTCTCGCCGCGCAGGAGTTCGTAGGCGGGGTGGGCCAGTTGCAGGCGGCGGTTGAAGACGGAGACCTTGCCGGCGAACATCGCGCGGGTGCCGGGCAGCAGTTCTTTGTGCGGTTTGTGCACGCCGTTGCCGAAGAAGACGAGCTGGACCCGGCCGCTGCCGTCCGTGATGGTGACTTCCAGTCGCTGGCCCTTGCCCCGGGGGGCTTTGGAGGAAGCGAACGTGTGCAGCCGGGCGTTGGCGACCATCGCCACGACCGTCGCGTGCTCGTCCATCGGCAGGTCCGCGAGGTGCGTGAGCTGGCCGCGCTCCTCGTATCTGCGCGGATAGTGATGCAGGAGGTCGCCCACGGAATGCAGGCCGAGATGCTCGGCCATCACCTTCGCGGTGGCGGGGCCGAGCACTTTTTTGAGTGGTTCTTCCAGTGCGGGCACGAGATCCATTGCACACCACACCACTGACAATGCCGATACGTGTCCTGAAACCCCTGGTCAGGCGCGTCGCTCCGGCCCTAGGATGGCGCGCCTCACGCCATCCCTCTTCGCGGTCACCACCCCACCAGGGACCGCCCGACCCCGCGCCGGAGAGTTCTCCCCCCACCGGCGCTGCGACGATGGACTCCCAGACCTCACAGTCATCCCAGGCATCCCAGTCACCTCATACCTTCCAGGTCGACCTGCGTGGCCTGGTGGACCTGCTCTCCCATCACCTCTACTCCAGCCCCAAGGTCTACCTCCGCGAGCTGCTCCAGAACGCCGTCGACGCGATCACGGCCCGGCGCGCGCAGGAGCCCGAAGCACCCGCGCGCGTACGGCTGTTCACGGACGGCGGGACGCTGCGGGTGGAGGACACCGGCATCGGGCTGACCGAGGCCGACGTGCACAGTCTGCTGGCCACGATCGGGCGCAGCTCGAAGCGGGCCGAGGGCCTTCAGGAGGCCCGTTCGGACTTCCTCGGGCAGTTCGGCATCGGTCTGCTGGCCTGTTTCGTGGTGGCCGAGCGCATCCGGGTGGTGAGCCGCAGCGCGCGCGGTCCGCGCACGCCCCCGGTGGAGTGGACGGCGCGCGACGACGGCTCGTACACGGTGCGCACGCTCCCGGACGAGGCGCGGCCCGAGCCGGGCACCACGGTGTTCCTCCAGGCGCGCGCGGGCGCGGCGGAGTGGCTCGACGGCCCCCGGGTGCTGGCGCTGGCCCGGGACTTCGGCTCACTGCTGCCCTACGACGTGCGGGTGGACGAGGAGGCGGTGACGGACCTGCCGGCGCCCTGGGACCGCGCGTACCCCTCGCCGGCGAACCGCAGGGTGGCGCTGGCGCGGCACTGCCAGGAGCTGTTCGGGTTCGCGCCACTGGACGCGATCGACCTGGACGTGCCTTTGGCGGGCATCCGGGGGGTGGCCTATGTGCTGCCGTCGGCGGTGTCCCCGGCGCAGCGGGCGACGCACCGGGTGCACCTGAAGGGCATGCTGCTGACCGAGCGGGCCGAACAGGTGCTGCCGGACTGGGCGTTCTTCGTGCGCTGCGTCCTGGACACGGACGCGCTGCGGCCCACGGCGTCGCGCGAGTCGCTGTACGAGGACGAGACGCTGGCGGCCGTGCGGGACGCGCTGGGCGAGCGCATCCGGGGGTGGCTGTCGGGGCTGGCGGCGGGCGATCCGGAGCGGCTCGCGGCGTTCCTGGCGGTGCATCACCTGGGCGTGAAGTCGCTGGCGCGGCACGACCGGGAGATGCTGCGGACGATGCTGCCGTGGCTGCCGTTCGAGACGACGGACGGCCGGCTGTCCCTGGAGGAGTTCGCGCAGCGCCACCGGGTCGTGCACTTCACGCGCACGGTGGAGGAGTTCCGCCAGGTCGCCCCGATCGCGTCGGCGCAGGGCATCGGGGTGGTCAACGGCGGTTACACGTACGACGCGGAGCTGGTCGAGGCGCTGCCGTCGGTCCGCGCGGGGACGGCGGTCGCGGAGCTGGACTCCGAGACGGTGACGGCCCATCTGGACGCCGTCGACCCGGCGCAGGAGCTGGCGCTGGCGGGTTTCCTGGCCGCCGCGCGGGCGAAGCTGGACCCCTTGGGGTGTGACGTCGTCCTGAGGTCGTTCCTGCCGCTGTCGGTGCCCGCGCTGCACCTGGAGGACCGGCGCGCGAGGCACGAGCAGGCGCGCGCGGAGGCGCAGGCGCAGGCGGACGACCTGTGGGCGGGCATCCTGGGTTCGCTGCGTGGGGAGACGCCCCGCGCGCGGCTGGTGCTCAACCATCTCAACCCGCTGATCCGGCGGATCAGTTCGCTGCGGGACCCGGAGCTGGTCGGGACGGCGGCGGAGTCGCTGTACGGGCAGGCGCTGCTGATGGCTCAGCGGCCCCTCAGGCCCGCGGACTCGGCGCTGCTGAACCGGGCGTTCGCCGGCCTGCTGGAGTGGGCGGCGTATGGGGAGCCCGGGGCGCAGGGAGAGGGTCGGCGATGAGTGAGAGCGTGGAGTTCGAGGCGCTGCGGCGGGCGATCGCGGAGAACGGCGAGCAGCCGGAGGGCCCGGCGCGCAACGCGCGCGCGGAGCAGCTGCTGGTGGAGGCGGAGAAGCTGGATGTCCCGCTGGCCGTGATCGAGGCGCTGGGGCATCAGCTGAAGGTCTACAACTACAGCTCCGAGAAGGACAAGATGTTCGTCCCGTTCGCGCGGTTGCTGCGGATGTGGGACGAGCGCCCTGAGGACTTCGACGCGTACGAGGCGCACACGCTGCACTGGGTGTTCAAGTGGATGTCGGCGGGGATGCTGGACCAGCCGCACGTGCCGCTGGCGTCGGTGGAGAAGTGGCTGGCGGAGATGGAGCACCGCTACCGGCTGGCGGGCCACTCCGAACGGGCGGTGCGCGGCGCGGAGTTCAGTGTGGCCTCGCATGTGGGCGACGTCCCGCGCGCGGAGCGGGCGTTCACGGCGTGGCTGGCGGCGGACCGGGACACGATGGCCGACTGTCACGCGTGCGAGCTGCACGGGCAGGGCTGGTGGCGGGCGGAGCGCGGGCGGGACGAGGAGGCGCTGGAGCTGTGGGCGCCGGTCCTGCGGGGCGAGTTCTCGTGCGCGCACGAGCCGCACAGCGTCCTGGCGTCGTCCTTGCTGCCGCTGCTGCGCCTGGGCCGCCCCGAGGAGGCGCGGGCGCACCATCTGCGGGGTCTGCGGCTGGTGCGGGCCATGGAGAGCATGCGGGGCGCGTACGCGGACCATGTGGAGTTCTGCGCGCTGTCGGGGAACGAGGCGCGGGCGCTGGAGCTGCTGGCGGAGCGTCCGGCGTACTTCACCGACGACGGTCATCCGCGCAGCAAGCTGGACTTCCTGAGCGTGGTCGCGCTGGTCATGGACCGGCTGTGCGCGCTGGGCCTGGGCGGGCAGCGGGTGCCGGGTCCGGCGGGCCGCTCCTGGACGGCGGCCGAACTGGCGCTCCACGCGCGCGGGGAGGCCCTGGAGCTGGCCGCGCGGTTCGACGCGCGCAACGGGACGCCGTACGTGGGTGAGCGTGCCCGCGCGCGGATGGACCAGGAGCCGCTGGCGGACCGGCTGCCCTTGGGCGTGCGCGCGCCGCGTCCGGCTCCCGTGCCGCACGTCCTGGCGGAGCCGGCCACGGAGTCGGCGCCGGATCTGGCGGCGCTGCTGAAGGAGGCCCGCCGGCAGTCGGAGGGCCTGCTGCCGGACGCGGTGGAGGCGTGGGCGGCGGTCGCGGAGGCGGCCGGGGACACCCCGTTGCCGGCGCGCGACCGCGCGGAGATCGCCGAGCACGAGGCGCTGTCCCTGGGCCCCGGAGGCCTGGAAGCGTTCACCCGCGCGGCGGCCCTGTACGAGGAGGCGGGCGACCCGGGCGAGGCCCTGGCGACCCGCGCGCGTGCGGCGTTCGTCCAGTCCCTGTCCGACGACGACGTGTCCACCGCCCTGACGGCTGTGGAGGGCCCCTACGACGACGTCCTCGCCCTCTACGCGAACGAGGGCACCGGGGTCCGACAGACCGCCGGGGTCCTGATGGCCCGGGCCCGCATCCTGATGCGGAACGTGCACCTGGCGGACGCCGGGGCGGAGGCTTCCGGCGAGGAGGCTTCTGGGGAGAGGGCTTCTGGGGAGGAGCCGTACGTCGCCGCCGAGACGGCCGTGCGGGAGCTGCTGGCGCTGGTCGACGGGCGGGCCGAGGGGGACGTACGGCTCGTCGCGCGCGTCGCCGAGGGGCACGCGATGCTCGCGGAGCTGGCCTTGCTGGGCGGCGAGCCGCAGGAGGGCGCGCGGCTGCTGGCGCGGGCGGCGGAGGAGTTCGTGGCCGGCGGACTGCCCTGGCACGCCGTCGAGTACGAGGCCCGGCTGGCCTCACTCGCGCACCAGCTGGACGACTTGGCGGAGGCCGAGCGGGCGCTGCGGGCGGCCCTGGAGCACGGCGGACCGTACCTGGAGGCCGCAGGACGCGCGCAGCTGCACTTGCAGCTCGCCGAGGTGGTCGGGGGCCGGGGTGAGGCCCAGGAGGCGGCTGAGCACGCCCTGGAGGCCACGCACTGGGCCGACGAGTCGGGGCAGGGGCCCGCGTTCGGCGCCTGGGCCCGCCATCAGCTGGGCGGCCACCTGGTCCGGCTCGGCCGCTGGTCGGAGGCGGCGGAGGTGCTGGAGTCGGCGCTGGCCGACCTGAGCGAGGAGACCCACGGCGACGGGACGGTCGTCCAGACCAAGTGGTGGCTCGGGGACTGTCTCAGCGAGCTGGGCGAGCACCGGGCGGCGGCCGAACGGCGGCTCCAGGCGGCCGAGATCGCCCGGCACTGGCCCGAGCAGCACGACCACGCCACCCTCGCCCACCTCGCCGCCGAGTCCCTCAGCCACGCAGGGCTCCTCGGGGAGGCCGACCAGGCCTACGCGCGCGCGGGTGAGCTGTGGCGGGACCTGGGCAACGTGCACGGCCTGGTGCGCTCCCTGCGCGCGCGTGCGTGGCTGTCGCTGCGCACCGAGGACGGCACCGGCGGCGCCCGCGCGCTGATGACGGACGCGGTCACCGAGTGCGCCGACGCCCTGGACACCGTGGACGGCGAGGAGGCGCGCGTGCGCCTGGTGACCGAACTGGGCCACACCCACCGCCAGTTCGGCGACCTCCTCGCCCGCTCGGCCGCCGAGGACGCCGACGACGACTCCATCAGCGCAGCCCTGGAGGACGCTCTGGAGCAGGTCTGCGAGGCCGTCGCCGTGTTCGCCGCCCTGGGCGGGGGCGCCCTGGAGCCGCGCACCGGCGCCGAACTCGCCGCCGGCTGGCTCGCCACCGACCTGGGCCGCTACCCGGAGGCGGGCTCCCGCGCGCGGGGCGTCCTGAACGCCTACGCGCACGCGCCGGAGGACGACGAGATCGCCCAGGGGCGGGTGCTGGAGGCGGAGCAGCTGTTGCAGGTGGTGCGGGAGAACGGGTGAGGGGCCGCGCGCGTGGCTGATCGGCGCTCCCCAAGGAGCCTCGGCGGGTACGCGCGCGTCAGTCGCCCGGCGCTCTACTCGACGCCGATCAGCAGCAGCGAGCCCTGCCGCCCGCCCCGGTACACCACCGTGTCGACGGCCAGGTACGCCTCGCGGACGCGGGCCTGGAGCTGCTGGACGACGTCCTCGGGGGCGTCGTCGCCCAGGACGAGGGTGACGAGTTCGCCGCCCGCCGAGAGCATCCGGTCCAGGACGGCCTGGGCGGTGGCGGCGACGTCGGCGCCGATGACGGCGACGTCGCCCTCGACCAGGCCCAGGACGTCGCCGGCCTGGCAGATGCCGGCCATGGTCCAGGACTGCCGCTCGGCGACGGTGACTTCGGCGTAGCGGGTCGCGCCGGCCGCGGAGGTCATGGAGACGACGTCCTCGTCGAAGCGCCGGTCCGGCTCGTGGACGGCGAGCGCGGCGATGCCCTGGACCGCGGACCGGGTCGGGATCAGCGCGACCCGGATGCCCTCCGCGCGGGCCTGCTCGGCGGCTGCGGCGGCGGTGTGCCGCAGATCGGCGTCGTTGGGCAGCAGCACCACCTCGCGCGCGTGCGCCCGCCGCACCGCCTCGACCAGCTCGCCGCTCGCGGGCGCCTCCCCGGGCCGGGCGAGGACGGTGGTGGCGCCGGCGTCCGCGTACAGCCCGGCGAGCCCTTCGCCGGGGACGACGGCGACGACCGCGCGCTGGACGCGTTCCTGCGGCGCCCGTTCCCCGCGCGTGTGCGCGTCCCCGGCGCCGAAGTGGGTGATCCGGATGCGGTGCGGCCGGCCCGCCTCGACGCCGGCCTCCACGGCGGCCCCGGCGTCGTCGACGTGCACATGCACGTTCCACAGCCCGTCCCCGCCGACGACCACCAGGGAGTCCCCCAGGGCGTCGAGGCGGGCGCGCAGCCGGTCCACGGCGCTGTCGTCGGCGTCCAGCAGATAGATCACCTCGAAGGCCGGCCCGCCCCCGTCGGCCGCGCAGCTCTCCGGTTCACGCACGCGCGCGGGGACCCCGATCCCTGCGCTCGTCGGCACCCCGCGTCCCGCGCGCGCGTGGGGTCCGCTGCCGCCCGGCGCCTGCCCGGTGAACGTCTCGACGAGCGCGCCCAGGACGACGACGAGTCCCCGTCCGCCGGCGTCGACGACCCCGGCCTGCCCGAGCACGGCGAGCTGGCCCGGAGTGGCCGCCAGCGCCGTGCAGGCCGCCTGGTGGGCCGCGCGGGCGACGGTCGCGCAGTCGCCGTCGGTGCGTCCGGCGGCGTCGGCCGCGGCGGAGGCGACGGACAGGACGGTTCCTTCGACGGGGTGGGCGACGGCCTGGCGGGCGGAGTCGGCGGCGTACCGGAGGGCCCGGGCGAGGGCTCCGGCGTGATCCCGCTCACTCCCGGGCGCGCTCTCGTCGGTCAGGACGTGGGCCACGCCGCGCAGCAGCTGGGCGAGGATCGTGCCGGAGTTGCCGCGCGCGCCTATGAGAGCGCCGTGCGCCATCGCGCGGGCGGTGTCGGCGAGGGAGGGCGCCTGGTCGGCGTCCAGTTCGTACCCGGCGAACACCGCCTCCACGGCCGTGACGGCGGATTCGACGGTCAGGTAGAGGTTCGTGCCGGTGTCCCCGTCCGCGACCGGATACACATTGATCGCGTCGATCTCCTCGCGCGCCCCGCCCAGGGCGCGCAGGGCGAGACCGCACCAGGTGCGCACCGCGAGAGCATCGAGGAATGTCTGCGGCACCTGCGCCACCTGCGCCTCCTTGAGCTGCTGGATTGGACGCAGCGTAGACCGATCGTGGTAGTTTCGTTGAACTGCGGCAGTCGTTGTATGCTGCTGCGGTTGCCCGATTCGTTCGGGCCATTCCCCCTGGCAAAGCCACTTCGGATCCTAGATCTCGGCCTGCCGGGATCAACCGTAAGTGCATCTGAAGTCTTTGGAGTGACCCGTGGCTGCCAACTGCGACGTCTGCGGCAAGGGGCCGGGCTTCGGCAACAACATCTCGCACTCGCACCGCCGTACGTCCCGTCGCTGGAACCCGAACATCCAGCGTGTGCGTACCGTGGTGAGCGGGACGCCGAAGCGCGTGAACGCTTGCACCTCGTGCATCAAGGCCGGCAAGGTCTCGCGCTGACGCAGAGTCGCTAAAGCGCGCGGCCATAGCTGGTTCGCTGCTCAGAGCCGATCCACCGAGAGGTGGGTCGGCTTTTTGCACAGGCGCGGACTTGTCCACAAGCCCGGAGTTATCCACAGGCCGGGACGCGGAATCGGCGGCTGCGGCATGCTGAATCCAGGCAAGCGCCCCAGCGACCCGGACCCGACCCCCGTCCGTGTCCCTCAGCCCCGCATCCGCCACCCATGATCCACCGGCCCGATGCCCGCCCCCAGCGCAAAGCCACCCCTGATCGCCCCGGTCACGTACTCCTTGGCCGCGAAGACCGCCGCCGGCACGGAAGCCCCCTTCGCCAGCCCTGACGCGATCGCGGACGCCAGCGTGCACCCCGTCCCATGGGTGTGCCGATTGTCCAGCCGCTCCGCGCGCAGCCAGTGCTCCTCGTGGCCGTCCGTCAGCAGGTCGACGGCGTCCCCGTCCAGATGGCCCCCCTTGATCAGCGCCCAGCGCGGCCCGTAGGACAGGACCGCCGCCGCGGCCTCCTTCATCCCGGCCTCGGACTCGACGCGGACGCCGGTCAGCCGCAGGACCTCGTCGAGGTTGGGGGTCGCGACGGTGGCCGCCGGCAGCAGCAGCCGGCGTACGGAGTCGAGGGCGGAGGAGGCCAGGAGTTCGTCGCCGTGCTTCGAGATGCCGACGGGGTCGACGACGGCCGGGGCGGCCGTGGCCGACAGCAGTTCGGCGACCGTCTCGACCAGGGCGGCGGAGGCCAGCATGCCGGTCTTCACGGCCTGGACGCCGATGTCGTCGACCACGCTGCGGTACTGGGCGCGGACGGCGTCGGCGGGGAGTTCCCAAGCGCCTTGGACGCCGAGGGAGTTCTGGGCGGTGACGGCGGTCACGACGCTCATGCCGTGGACGCCGAGCGCGAGCATCGTCTTGAGGTCGGCCTGGATCCCGGCGCCGCCGCCGGAGTCGGAGCCGGCGACGGTGAGGACCCGGGGCGGCGGGGTCACTCGGTGTCCCCGAAGTGGTCCCAGCCGGTCTGCTTGGTCCAGGGGGCGCCGTCGACGGTCACCTGGGGCAGCACGGAGGGGTTGAGAACCTCGCCGATGACCTTCCAGCGGGCGGGGAGCTTCACGTCGGGCGGGAAGGTCGCGACGATCGCGTGGTCCTCTCCCCCGGTCAGCACCCACTGCATGGGGTCGACGCCGACGGCCTGCCCGATGTCGTTCATCTGGGTGGGGACGTCGATCGCGGCGGAGCGGATGTCGATGCGGACCTTGCTGGCCTCGGCGATGTGCCCGAGGTCGGCGATCAGCCCGTCGCTGACGTCGCACATGGCGGTGGCGCCGAGCGCGGCGGCGGCGGGACCGGCGTGGTAGGGCGGTTCGGGGCGGCGGTGGGCCTCGACGAAGGCGCGCGGCGAGCGGAAGCCGCGCACCAGGACGGCGTACCCGGCGGCGGACCAGCCGAGCCAGCCGGTGACCGCGACGAGGTCGCCGGGCTGGGCGCCGGAGCGGGTGACCGGCTCCTGGCCGCGCAGATCGCCGAGCGCGGTGATCGACACCATGATGGTGTCGCCGCGCACGACGTCACCGCCGACGACGGAGGCGCCGGCGACCTGGCACTCGTCGCGCAGCCCGTCCATCAGCTCGGTCGGCCAGGTCACGGGGAGTTCGGCGGGGACGACGAGGCCGAGCAGCAGGGCGGTGGGGACGGCGCCCATGGCGGCGATGTCGGCGAGGTTCTGGGCGGCGGCCTTGCGGCCGACGTCGTAGGCGGTGGACCAGTCGCGGCGGAAGTGCCGGCCCTCCAGGAGGATGTCGGTGCTCGCCACGACCCGCCGGTCGGGGGCGGCGACGACCGCGGCGTCGTCGCCGGGGCCGATGCGGACCGCCGGGGTCGTGGTGAGACGGGAGGTCAGCTCCCGGATGAGCCCGAACTCCCCCAGCTCACCAACAGTGCCCTTCATCGCCTTGGCGCCCCTTCTGTGCCTGTGCGTGCCCGGTCGCGCATGACCAGTGTCCTCGATACGGTCGAGGTGACCGTCAACTTCTGTCGCGCCGCCACCCCGGCGCGCGGGCCCCGGTCGGCGCAGGTCTCCCCGCGGTGCGCGGCGACGCGATACCGTGGCGTTCCTTTTCCCCACATGATCCTCGTGGCCGCCCTGGAGGTTCCGTGGTACAGGCGTACATCCTGATCCAGACGGAGGTCGGCAAGGCGTCGGCCGTCGCCGAGACGATCGGCAGGATTCCCGGAGTCGTGCGGGCCGAGGACGTGACCGGTCCGTACGACGTGATCGTGCGGGCCCAGGCCGACACGGTCGACGAGCTCGGCCGGCTGGTGGTCGCCCGGGTCCAGCAGGTGGAGGGCATCACGAGAACCCTGACCTGCCCCGTCGTCCATCTCTAGCCCCCGTCTAACCTTGGCCGGTGACTCTTTTCCCGCACCGGCGCCTCGGCGTGCCCGTCCTCGCGTCCTTGATCGCCGTCGCAGGCTGCTCCTCAGGGGACGACGACGCGTCGGTGACGGTTCCCCGTCCGTCCGCCCCGGTCGTGAAGATCTGTGAGGCGTTGGACAAGGCACTGCCGGCGAAGGTCGACGACCTGAGCCGACACGATCCCGAGCCCGCGTCAGCGCTGACGGCCGGGTGGGGGGACCCGGCGATCATACTGCGCTGCGGTGTCGGGAAGCCCGCGAAGATGGACGATCCCCAGGCCGACGGGGGCGAGGCGGACGGTGTCGGCTGGCTGGTGGAGAAGCAGTCGGACGGGGGGTACGTCTTCACGACGACCCTGCGCCGCGTCTATGTGGAGGTGCGGCTGCCGTCCTCCCGTGCGAAGGACGGCATGGGGCCGCTGATCGATCTGGCGCCGGCCATCAAGAAGACGGTGCCGGAGGGCATCGCCGACTGAGCGCCCCTCAAGGCTTCGCGTCGCTCTAGCGCAGCCCCGTCGACCGGTCCAGCGCCGCCTGGATCAACCGCTCCACCAGCTCCCCGTACCCCACCCCGCTCGCCTCCCACATCTTCGGGTACATGGAGATCGGGGTGAACCCGGGCAGGGTGTTGATCTCGTTGATGACGAAGCCGGTGTCGGTGAGGAAGAAGTCGGCGCGCACGAGCCCCTCGCAGGAGGCCGCCTCGAAGGCGTCGATCGCGAGCTTCTGGACCTCGGCGGTCTCCTCGGCGCTCAGCGGCGCGGGGACCAACCCCGGTGTGGAGTCGATGTACTTGGCGTCGAAGTCGTAGTACGCGTGCGCGGAGGGCGGCGGGATCTCGGCGGGCACGGAGGCGCGGGGGCCCTCGGGGAACTCCAGGACGCCGCACTCGATCTCACGGCCGGTCAGCGCGGCCTCGACGAGGATCTTGGGGTCGTGGCGCTGGGCCTCGGCGATGGCGTCGTCCAGGCCGGCGAGGTCGTCGACCTTGGTGATGCCGATCGAGGAGCCCGCGCGCGCGGGCTTCACGAAGAGCGGCCAGCCGTGTTCGGCGGCGAAGTCGACGATCTTCTTGCGGGCGGCGGGGTTGTCGCGCTCCCACTCGCGGGGCCGGATCACCACGTAGGGGCCGACGGCGAGGCCGAAGGAGGTGAACACCCGCTTCATGTACTCCTTGTCCTGCCCGACGGCCGAGGCGAGGACGCCCGAGCCGACGTAGGGGACGCCGGAGAGTTCGAGGAGGCCCTGGAGGGTGCCGTCCTCGCCGTAGGGGCCGTGCAGGACGGGGAAGACGACGTCGACGTCGCCGAGCGCCTTGGGCACCGATCCCGGCGCGCTGAGGACGACTTCGCGGCTCGCGGGGTCCAGCGGGAGCACCACGCCGCCCTCGCCGCCGTCGGTGAGGTCGTCGACCTCGGGGGTGCGCCGGTCGGTGATCGCCATCCGCTCCGGCTCGTCGGCCGTGAGCGCCCAGCGGCCGTCCCGGGTGATGCCGATCGGCAGGACGTCGTACTTCGTCCGGTCGATCGCCTTCAGCACGGCGCCGGCGGTGACCACGGAAATCCCGTGCTCGGAACTGCGCCCACCGAACACGACGGCCACCCGCGGCTTACGGACAGACTGCGCCTCGGGGCTCTGGGGGAGGTTCTCGGTGCTCATATCGGCATGAGGGTACCCGTTGGTAGGGCCTGAGTCAGCGCTCGGCCGCCCGCGAGTGAGCCGAAGGGGCGCGCCGGTGTCGAGGGAGCGGGCGCGCGGAGGCCCGAAGGGGTGAGCACGGCCGCTCCCTCGACACCGGCTCAAAGCGCCCCGGAGGCGAACCGAGCGCTCAAAAAGGAGGTGCTCAGCGTCGCTCGGGCTTCGCGCTGCGCGACATCAGTTCCTTCAGGGCGACCACCGGCGGCTTGCCCTCGTGGACGATCTCGACGACCGTCTCCGTGATGGGCATGTCGACCTCGTGCCGGCGGGCCAGGTCCAGGACGGACTGGCAGGACTTGACGCCCTCGGCGGTCTGCCGGGTGACGGCGATGGTCTCCTGGAGGGTCATGCCCTTGCCGAGGTTGGTGCCGAAGGTGTGGTTGCGCGACAGCGGGGAGGAGCAGGTCGCCACCAGGTCGCCGAGTCCCGCGAGGCCGGAGAACGTCAGCGGGTCGGCGCCCATCGCGAGGCCGAGGCGGGTCGTCTCCGCCAACCCCCTTGTGATCAAAGACCCCTTGGCGTTGTCGCCGAGCCCCATCCCGTCGGCGATGCCAACTGCCAGGCCGATCACGTTCTTTACCGCCCCGCCGAGTTCGCAGCCCACCACGTCGGTGTTGGTGTAGGGCCTGAAGTACGGGGTGTGGCAAGCGGTTTGGAGCCGCCGCGCGACGGCTTCGTCGGTACAGGCGACGACGGCCGCGGCGGGCCTGCGGGTGGCGATCTCGCGCGCGAGGTTGGGCCCGGTGACGACGGCGATCCGCTCGGCGGCGACCTTGGTGACGTCCTGGATCACCTCCGTCATCCGCATCGTCGTACCGAGTTCGACGCCCTTCATCAGCGAGACGAGGACGGTGTCCGGGGCGAGCAGCGGGGTCCAGTCGGCGAGGTTGGCGCGCAGGGTCTGCGAGGGGATCGACAGGACCGTGAAGTCGGCGCCGGCCATCGCCTCGGCCGGATCGGTGGTCGCCCGCACACCGGCGGGGAGTTCGACGCCGGGGAAGTAATCGGGGTTCTGCCGCTGGGAGTTGATCGCTTCGGCGACTTCGGGGCGGCGGGCCCACAGGGTCACCTCGCAGCCCGCGTCGGCGAGCACGACGGCGAACGCCGTGCCCCATGAACCTGCGCTGAGGACTGCCGCCTTGACGGGCTCGCTCACTGGCCGTTCTCTCCTTCGTGCCCTGCCTGCGCCTCGGTGCGGCGCCGCTGCTCGATCCGTTCCCGGCGCGGATCGTACGGCGTCTTCGGCGCCTTCTCGCCCCGGATCTCCTCCAGCAGGGCGGTGACGGCGGCCATGATGACCTCGGTGGCCTCCTTGAGGAGGTCGGGTGTCATCTCCTTGCCGTAGAACCGGGAGAGGTCCACGGGCGGGCCGGCCAGCACGTGGTGCGTCTTGCGCGGCAGGAGGTCCGGCTTCTTCGCGTACGGCGGCAGCAGTTCATTGACGCCCCACTGGGCGACGGGCACGACGGGGCAGCGGGTCGCCAGGGCCACGCGCGCGGCGCCGGTCTTGCCGGTCATGGGCCACTGGTCGGGGTCGCGGGTCAGGGTGCCCTCGGGGTAGAAGGCCACGCACTCGCCGCGCTCGACGGCGTCGACGGCGGCCCGGAAGGCGCTGAGCGCGTCGGTCGACTCGCGGTAGACGGGGATCTGTCCGGTGCCGCGCATCGCGGCGCCGATGAATCCCTTCTTGAAAAGTCCGCTCTTCGCCAGGAATCGGGGGACGCGTCCCGTGTTGTACTGATAGTGCGCGTATGCGAACGGGTCGACGTGGGAATTGTGGTTGACCGCGGTGATAAATCCACCCTCGGCCGGAATGTGCTCCATTCCGCGCCAGTCACGCTTGATCAAAGCCACCAGCGGCGGTTTGCACAGCACCGCGGCGAAGCGGTACCAGAAGCCGATTCTCCGGCGGGGCACGCGGACACCTACCTCTTCCTGATCGGAAACCAGGCGTCCCGTGGCCTGTTCCGGGGCTCGCTCCGGGGCCCCGGAGCCGCACACGCGCGCCCCCGGTCCGCCGGACTGTCGAGAACACGGTACGCCCAGACGGAAGAACCGCCAGATGGGCAGGGTTGCAGCCGGGTGACAATGTGCGCGTCGAGCAAGGGACGGTACGCCGGTGCAGTGGATGTTGGTCATTCCCCTGAAGCCCCTGGCCCGGGCGAAGAGCAGGCTGTCGGACACGGCAGGCGAGGGCCTGCGGCCGGGCCTGGCCCTGGCGTTCGCCCAGGACACGGTGGCCGCGGCGCTCGCGGCGACGGCCGTGCGGGGTGTGGCGGTCGTCACGGACGACCCCCTGGCGGGCCGCGAACTGGCCGCCCTGGGCGCGCGGATCGTGCCCGACGAGCCGCGTACGGGGCTCAACGCGGCGCTGGCGCACGGCGAGCGCGCCGTGCGCTCGGCGGTCCCGGAAACCGCCCTCGCGGCGCTGAACGCGGATCTCCCGGCACTGCGCCCGGCGGAATTGGCCCGGGCTCTCGACGCGGCGGCGCAATTCCCGCGCGCATTTCTCCCCGATGCCGCGGGCATAGGCACGACTTTGCTGACGGCAACTCCCGGACATCCCCTGCGCCCGTGCTTCGGCCGGGATTCCCGCCGCCGCCACACGGTCTCCGGCGCGGCCGAACTCCCTTTGTCCGCACTGGAATCGGTACGGCAGGACGTGGACACCGGGGACGATCTGCGGGCGGCGCTGGCGCTCGGGGTGGGTCCGCGCACGGCCGCAGCGGCGGCCCGGCTGCTGATACCCGGGCAGTAGGCTGCGCGCATGCAGGCCACGGCTTACACATACGACCCCGGGACCCGTACGGGACAGGTGCTCCTGGACGACGGCACCCCGCTCGCGTTCGGCGCGGAGGCGTTCGACGCGGGGGGTCTGCGGCTGCTGCGGGTGGGGCAGCGGGTGCGGATCGAGGTGACGGGAGCGGGGGACGCTCGTGAGATCACGCTGGTGACGTTGCAGACGTTCTGAGCGCGGCCCGCGGCAACTCACCCGGCTCTCCTGGACCTTGGGCGCCCGGGACCCGAACTCCGGCCGTCTGAGCCCCTCTTGGACACGCCGCGGGCCGGACTCCGCTGATCGCGGAAGTCCGGCCCGGCGCGTGAGTGCCCGAAAACCCTTACGCCTGGCGGGCGGTGGCCTTCTTGGCGGTGGTCTTGCGCGCGGTCGACTTCTTGGCCGGGGCCTTCTTGGCGACCGCCTTCTTCGTCGCCGTCTTCTTGGCGGTGGTGGCCGCCTTCTTCGCGGTCGTCTTCTTGGCCGCGGCCTTGGTCGCCGTCTTCTTGGCCGGGGCGGCCTTCTTGGCGGCGGCGGCCTTCTTCGCCGGGGCGGCCTTCTTCGCGGCGGCCTTCTTGACCGTCGCCGAAGCGGTGCCGCTCAGGCTGCCCTTGGGGGCCTTCTTGACGGCCACCTCGTTCTTCGGGAGCTTCTTCGAACCGCTGACCAGGTCCTTGAAGCCCTGGCCGGCGCGGAAGCGCGGAACGGAGGTCTTCTTGACCCGAACCCGCTCGCCCGTCTGGGGGTTGCGAGCGTAGCGGGCGGGACGGTCGACCTTCTCGAACGACCCGAAACCGGTCACGGAGACCCGGTCACCGGCGACGACGGCACGGACGATGGCGTCCAGGACCGCGTCCACCGCCTCGGCGGCGTTCTGACGGCCGCCGACCTTGTCGGCAATCGCTTCTACGAGCTGCGCCTTGTTCACGTCTTCCCCTTCGGAGACATTGCCAGAACGAAAGTGTTCAAGCTTTTTCGCACGTTAGGCAGATATATACCGCAAATCAAACACGAAACGGGGTTATCACCCTTGTGCCGCAACGGACTCGACCGCATTGGGCTGTTCAGCGTTCCTCGCCGGGGATTCGCCCCTCGTCGAGGTCAGCCAGGAACCGCTCAAGACGACTTGCCGCGTCGGCGAGATCGTGCTTGGCCGCGGCCGTAATGACCAGCAGCTTCCGGGTCAGCGCCATCCGTACGCCCTCCGGGACTTGCAGTGCGCGCACTCTTGTGTGCGCTTCTTTGAGTTGGTCCGCGACCGCGCCGTACAGCGTGAGTTGGCCGTCGTGTTCCATGCACAGATTGTGCCATCTGGGGCGAGTTGTCGCCCGCCAGGGGTGCAACTGCCGCCTCAGGGAGCCGTCGGGGCACTGTTGTACGCGGTGTTCACAGCGGTCGCCTACCCCGACAACACCCGCTCTAACGTGGGAAGTTGGAAAGTTTCCGGTATCGGCGGGGGGCCGAACGGGTGCGGAAACAGCCGTACCCCCGATCGGTCCGATCGGGGGTACGGAAGAGGCTGAGGTGGCCGAAAGTCGACCTGTACGGACGGCTCCTGGTCAGACCTGGAGCGTGCGCGGCTTGTACGAGGGGCGCTTGGCCTCGTAGGCGGCGATGTCCGCCTCGTTCTGGAGCGTGATGGAGATGTCGTCCAGGCCGTTCAGCAGCCGCCAGCGGGCGTTGTCGTCCAGCTCGAAGGAGGCGGTGACGCCCTCGGCGCGGACTTCCAGCGCCTCCAGATCGACCGTGATCTCGGCCTGCGGGTCGCGCTCGACGAGCGCCCACAGCGAATCCACGACTTTCTGCTCCAGGATGACCGTGAGCAGGCCGTTCTTCAGCGAGTTACCGCGGAAGATATCGGCGAAACGGGGGGAGATGACCGTCTTGAAACCGTAGTTCTGAAGCGCCCACACGGCGTGCTCGCGGGAGGAGCCGGTGCCGAAGTCGGGGCCCGCGACCAGGACGGTCGCGCCCGCGTGCTCGGGGCGGTTGAGGACGAACTCCGGGTCCTTGCGCCAGGCCTCGAACAGTCCGTCCTCGAACCCGTCCCTGGTGACCTTCTTGAGCCAGTGAGCAGGGATGATCTGGTCGGTGTCGACGTTGGAGCGGCGCAGCGGGACGGCCCGTCCGGTGTGCGTGGTGAAGGCTTCCATGGCTGATCAGACTCCAGCGGGCGTACGGTCGGCGGGGGCGTCGGAGAGGTCGGCGGGGGAGGCCAGATGGCCCAGGACGGCCGTGGCGGCGGCGACCTGCGGGGACACCAGGTGGGTCCGGCCGCCCTTGCCCTGCCGGCCCTCGAAGTTGCGGTTGGAGGTGGACGCGGAGCGCTCACCGGGGGCCAGCTGGTCGGGGTTCATGCCCAGACACATCGAGCAGCCCGCGTGCCGCCACTCGGCGCCGGCGTCCTTGAAGACGACGTCCAGACCCTCGGCGACGGCCTGGAGACCCACGCGCGCGGAGCCGGGGACGACCAGCATCCGTACGCCGTCGGCGACTTTGCGGTCTTTCAGGATGTCGGCGGCGGCGCGCAGGTCCTCGATCCGCCCGTTGGTGCAGGAACCTACGAAGACGGTGTCCACGTTGATGGTCCGCAGCGGCTGCCCGGCCTCCAACCCCATGTATTCCAGGGCCTTTTCGGCGGCGAGCCGCTCCGATGCGTCTTCGTACGAGGCCGGGTCGGGGACGTTCGCCGAAAGGGGCGCGCCCTGGCCGGGGTTGGTGCCCCAGGTGACGAACGGGGAGAGTTCCTCCGCCTTGATGACGACCTCGGCGTCGAAGACCGCGTCGTCGTCCGTCTTCAGCGTCTTCCAGTACGCGACGGCGGCGTCCCAGTCCTCGCCCTCGGGGGCGTGGGCGCGGCCCTTGAGGTAGGCGAAGGTGGTCTCGTCGGGGGCGATCATGCCCGCGCGGGCGCCGGCCTCGATGGACATGTTGCAGATGGTCATCCGGGCCTCCATCGAGAGCTTCTCGATGGCGGAGCCGCGGTACTCCAGGACGTAGCCCTGGCCGCCGCCGGTGCCGATCCGCGCGATGATCGCCAGGATCAGGTCCTTGGCGGTGACGCCGTCGGGCAGTTCGCCGTCGACCGTGATGGCCATGGTCTTCGGGCGCACCAGCGGCAGCGTCTGGGTGGCCAGCACGTGCTCCACCTGGGAGGTGCCGATCCCGAACGCCAGACCGCCGAACGCGCCGTGCGTGGAGGTGTGCGAGTCGCCGCAGACGACGGTCATGCCGGGCTGGGTCAGGCCCAGCTGGGGGCCGACGACATGGACGACGCCCTGCTCGACGTCGCCCAGCGGGTGCAGCCGGACGCCGAACTCGGCCGCGTTCTTGCGCAGCGTCTCCAGCTGGACCCGGGAGACGGGGTCCGCGATCGGCTTGTCGATGTCGAGGGTCGGGGTGTTGTGGTCCTCGGTCGCGATGGTGAGGTCGAGGCGGCGGACCGTACGGCCGCTCTTGCGCAGCCCGTCGAAGGCCTGCGGGCTGGTCACCTCGTGCAGCAGGTGCAGATCGATGAAGAGAAGGTCGGGCTCGCCCTCCGCGCGCCGGACGACATGGTCGTCCCAGACTTTCTCCGCGAGTGTCCTACCCATCGCTGTTCCCTCCGACCGGACGGTGTGGCTCCGGCGCAACTAGAGATATTGGAGGCGGCGCCCACCCCGGATTCCGGGCACCCGCCACCGCGCCCGTTCGGTCTGCGGGCGGCTGTAGTCCCAAGGGTTGCGCGTCTCACGGGAAAATGAACTTGCGTTTCACAGAGTGAGACGGGAGTATCGTTGCATGGACAACAGTAGCGGCGTCGGCGTTCTGGACAAGGCAGCCCTTGTCCTGAGCGCTCTGGAGTCCGGACCCGCGACCCTGGCAGGACTGGTCGCGGCCACCGGACTGGCTCGACCCACGGCTCACCGGCTGGCCGTGGCCCTGGAACATCACCGCATGGTCGCCCGTGACATGCAGGGCCGGTTCATCCTCGGCCCGCGGCTCGCGGAGCTGGCGGCGGCGGCCGGCGAGGACCGCCTGCTGGCGACGGCGGGCCCGGTCCTCACGCACCTGCGGGACGTCACGGGCGAGAGCGCGCAGCTGTACCGCCGCCAGGGAGACATGCGGATCTGCGTAGCGGCGGCCGAGCGGCTGTCCGGACTGCGGGACACCGTGCCGGTCGGCTCGACGCTCACGATGAAGGCCGGTTCCTCCGCCCAGATCCTGATGGCCTGGGAGGAGCCCGAGCGGCTGCACCGGGGCCTGCAAGGCGCCCGCTTCACGGCGACCGCCCTGTCCGGCGTACGGCGCCGGGGCTGGGCCCAGTCGATCGGCGAGCGGGAGCCGGGGGTCGCGTCGGTGTCGGCGCCGGTGCGCGGGCCGTCGAACCGGGTCGTGGCCGCTGTCTCGGTCTCCGGGCCCATCGAGCGGCTGACCAGGCATCCGGGGCGGATGCACGCGCAGGCCGTCATCGACGCCGCCGGCCGTCTCTCCGAGGCCCTGCGCAGGACGGGCTGAACCGCACCCAAAGAGCCGCAGGACGACAGGGCCGGCCTCAGCGCCGCGGCGGGCCCTCGATTTTCCCGGCAGCCGCCTATTTCTCCTGAGCGGCAGATTTCTCTTGAGCAACAGAAAAGCCCCCCATTTCGCATGAAATGAGAGGCTTTGTTTCTGTACCCCCGACCGGATTCGAACCGGCGCTACCGCCTTGAGAGGGCGGCGTGCTAGGCCGCTACACAACGGGGGCCTGGATCTTGCGTTTCCGCAGATCCGAGCTGGTCTACCTGGACTCGAACCAAGACTAACTGAACCAGAATCAGTCGTGCTGCCAATTACACCATAGACCAATGATGGCTTAGACCAGTCAGTACCCCCGACCGGATTCGAACCGGCGCTACCGCCTTGAGAGGGCGGCGTGCTAGGCCGCTACACAACGGGGGCCCTAGCGATCCTGCATCAAGGTCGGCGGGAGCTACCCGTACCGTCCTCGCGGGAAGGATCTGTACCCCCGACCGGATTCGAACCGGCGCTACCGCCTTGAGAGGGCGGCGTGCTAGGCCGCTACACAACGGGGGCCTTGATCTTGCGTTTCCGCAGATCCGAGCTGGTCTACCTGGACTCGAACCAAGACTAACTGAACCAGAATCAGTCGTGCTGCCAATTACACCATAGACCAATGATGGCTTAGACCAGTCAGTACCCCCGACCGGATTCGAACCGGCGCTACCGCCTTGAGAGGGCGGCGTGCTAGGCCGCTACACAACGGGGGCTTTGTGGATCAACTCCACGTGCAGAATTGGAGCTTCTGCGAGCTGGCCTACCTGGACTCGAACCAAGACTAACTGAACCAGAATCAGTCGTGCTGCCAATTACACCATAGGCCACTGGAACGCAAGCCCCTGCGGGGATCTTGTTCTAGCGTTGCTCCCCCGGATCCTTCGGCCTCTCGGCCCGCTCCCCGGCGGCGCAGAAAGAACATTACCCGAAGGTGGACGGGGCTCCAAAACGGGTATCCGCGCCGAGGAGCGCGGGGAGTTCGGCGAGGCTCGCGATGCGGTGCCGGCCGGGAAGGGGCTCGGCCGCGGCGCCGGCGTCGTACCGGTCGATCCACACCGACAGCAGTCCCGCCTCGGCGGCGCCCCGGCCGTCGATCTCGGGGTGGTCGCCGACGTAGGCGACCTGCTCGGGGGGCAGGTCGAGGGCTTCGCAGGCGGTGCGGAAAGCGGCGGGTTCCGGTTTGGAGACGCCGAGTTCGACGGCGCAGAGGATGGTCTCGAAGCGGTCGTGGACGCCGAGGACGCGGAGTTTGCGGTCCTGGACGGTCAGGCTGGAGTTGGAGAGGACCGCGTGCCGGTGGCTGTTCGCGAGGGCGTCGAGGACGGGCAGGACGTCGGGGAAGAGCGACCAGACGGTCTCGTGGTGACCGATGTAACGCCTGAACCAGGCGTCGGCCTCGGCGTCGCTCATCCCCTCCCCCAGGAACTCCCGCACCCGGTCCCGCCGTTGCCCCTCAAAACTGACCTCCCCGGCGGAGAACCGGGCCCACTGCCGCTCGGTCACCTCCCGCCACCGGTCGAGCGCCCCCTCAGCACTCCCGGACTCCCCCATCAGCCCCTCCGCCACCAGATGCGCCCGCATCCCCTCCCGGTCGGCGGTCGTGTAGTCGAAGAGAGTGTCGTCGACGTCCCAGAGCACGGCGCGTATGTCCATGATCCGACGGTAACCCGGGGGTCAAGGGCAGGCTGGGCGGCATGAACGAACACCGAGTCCGGTTCACCACTGGGACCCGCGCCGCGTACGACGCCTTGCCCGGGGAGCGCCGCGCACAGCTGGACAGGACCGTACGGAGACTGGCCCGCGATCCGTTCCGCGCGGGAGTGACCGCGCCGCTCGGGCCCGGCGAGCGGCTGCGCAGGACGTACTCCTCGCCGGGGGCGATGCTGACCTACGTGGTGGCGGGTGCGGCTGTGGTCGTCGTTTCGCTGGAACTCTTCGCGGAGAGCGCCTACTTGATCGACGAGGCCGACGCCGTCTGAGGGCATGTGTAAGGGGCGGCACCCCATGGATGTCGCCCCTTACATCTGTACCCTGCCCGCTTACGCCGTCAGCTTCGCCAGTGCCGCGTCGATGCGCTCCAGCGTCCTCTCCTTGCCCAGGATCTCCAGGGACTCGAAGAGGGGGAGGCCGACTGTGCGGCCTGTCACCGCTACGCGGACCGGGGCCTGGGCCTTGCCCAGTTTGAGGCCGTGGGTCTCGCCTGCCGCGAGGACCGCTTCCTTCAGGGAGTCCGGGGACGTCCAGTCCGCCTTCTCCAGGTTCTCCCTCGCCGTCCGCAGCAGGGCGTCGGAGCCCTCCTTCATCGCCTTCGTCCAGCTCGCCTCGTCCTGCACCGGCTGCTTCAGGAAGAGGAAGTCGACGTTGGCCGTGATGTCGGAGAGGACCGTCAGGCGGGTCTGGGCGTGGGGGGCGATCGCCTGCCACGCCGTCTCGTCGAAGTCCTCCGGGGCCCACGGGGCGTGCGGGGCGCGCAGCCACGGGGTGCAGGCCTCGGCGAAGGCCTTCACGTCCAGCATGCGGATGTGGTCCGCGTTGATGGACTCGGCCTTCTTGAGGTCGAAGCGGGCCGGGTTGGAGTTGACGTCGGCGAGGTCGAACTTCTCGACCATCTCCGGGATGGTGAAGACGTCCTGGTCGGCGGAGAAGGACCAGCCCAGCAGGGAGAGGTAGTTGAGCAGGCCCTCGGGGAGGAAGCCGCGCTCGCGGTAGAGGTTGAGCGAGGCCTGCGGATCGCGCTTGCTCAGCTTCTTGTTGCCCTCGCCCATGACATAGGGGAGGTGGCCGAAGTGCGGGATGCCCTTGGCCACGCCCAGCTCGATCAGCGCCTTGTACAGGGCGATCTGGCGCGGGGTGGAGGAGAGCAGGTCCTCGCCGCGCAGGACGTGCGTGATCTCCATCAGCGCGTCGTCGACCGGGTTGACCAGCGTGTACAGCGGGGCGCCGTTCGCGCGGACGATGCCGTAGTCGGTGACGTTCTCCGCCTGGACGGTGATCTCGCCGCGGACCAGGTCCGTGAAGGTCGTCGCCTCGTCCGGCATCCGGAAGCGGACGATGTGGGAGCGGCCCTCGGTCTCGTACGCGGCCTTCCGCTCCGCCGTGAGGTCGCGGCAGTGGCCGTCGTAGCCGGAGGGCTTGCCGGCGGCGCGGGCCGCCTCGCGGCGGGTGTCCAGTTCCTCGGTGGTGCAGTAGCACGGGTAGGCGTGGCCGGCTTCGAGGAGCTTGGCCGCGACGTCCGCGTAGATGTCCATCCGCTGCGACTGGCGGTACGGCGTGTGCGGGCCGCCGACCTCGGGGCCCTCGTCCCAGTCGAAGCCCAGCCAGCGCAGCGAGTCGAGGAGCTGGGTGTAGGACTCCTCGCTGTCGCGGGCGGCGTCGGTGTCCTCGATGCGGAAGACGAAGGTGCCGCCGTTGTGCCGGGCGTAGGCCCAGTTGAACAGGGCCGTGCGGACCAGGCCGACATGCGGGTTGCCGGTCGGGGAGGGACAGAAACGTACGCGTGGGGGTCCCCCCTGCTCGAGCGGAGCCGAGAGCTTGGGGGAAGGTGCGCTAGTCACGCTTGACTACCTTGTTGGTGAGAGTGCCGATGCCTTCGATGGTGACGGCGACCTCGTCGCCGACCGCCAGGGGGCCGACCCCGGCCGGGGTGCCCGTGAGGATGACGTCGCCGGGGAGCAGCGTCATGGCCTCGGTGATGTTGACGATCAGGTCCTCGATGGACGTGATCATCTCGCTGGTGCGGCCCAGTTGGCGCTGCTGGCCGTTGACGGTGAGCTGGACCGTGAGGTCGGAGGGGTCCAGGTCCGTCTCCACCCAGGGGCCGAGCGGGCAGGAGGTGTCGAAGCCCTTGGCCCGCGCCCACTGCTTCTCGCGCTTTTGGACGTCGCGCGCGGTGACGTCGTTGGCGCAGGTGTAGCCGAAGATGACGTCCTTGACCCGCTCGCGGGGCACCTCGCGGCACATCCGGCCGATGACGACGGCGAGTTCGGCCTCGTGGTGCAGCTCCGAGGAGAAGGCCGGGTACTGGATGGCGTCGCCGGAGCCGATCACCGAGGTGGACGGCTTGAAGAAGGCGAAGGGGGCGTCGGGGACCTCGTTGCCCAGCTCCCGCGCGTGCTCCGCGTAGTTGCGGCCGAAGGCCACGACCTTGCTGGGGAGCACGGGCGGCAGCAGCCGGACCTTGCTCAACGGGACCTTGGTTCCGGAGAGTTCGTACTCGGCGAAGGGGATGCCCTTGATGATGTCGAGGACGAGCTGGTCCGGACGGTCGCCCTCGACCGCGCCGAAGGCGACGTTGCCGTCGATGGAGAATCTGGCGATGCGCACGGGTTGGACGCGCCCCTTAGACGAGCTGGACTGGAGTCTGACGCTCCAGGCTAACGCTCGGGGTCACTCGGCGCCGGAGAGCGCCGGCTGGGGAAGTTCCATCAGGATCGTGCGTCGCGGGTTCGCCGTCTGGGTAGGGAGGTCGACGGAGTGCTCGCGGACCGGGGGGTGCAGTTCCCCGGCGTCCTTGAGGTGGACCAGCGTCGTACGGCGCGGGTTGGCGATCTTGTGGAACATCGTCGTCGTCTCCACTGGGGGTCGTGAGGGCCGGGTGTCGGTTCTGCCTGGTCTGTAAAGCGTCAGGCTAAACAGGCCCTTCCCGCGCAGTTCGCGGAGCCCCCCTTGATCGCGTGTGAGTTTGCTCACGAGACCTTCGTCAAACCGGTCAATTCAGGCCCGTAAATGACCACTACCAAACGGACATTGACTGACCGAAGGGTGCATTCCGCTGCTGATCATGGCGACTGGGACACCCTTGGGGGTAGGGGGGTTCGCCGGTTTATGACCGCTTTATTGCGGATCACTTTCTACGTCGGGTGACCCGTCCGGTACGCCCTGTCACGGATGTCACAGCACGGCCACCAAACCTTGTTGGAGATCCGGCACTGTGCTGGAATCTCACGGACCGCCGCAGGATCGAGCCGGCGCGCAGGGGGCGCACAGCAGCGCCGAGTGGCGGCCGGAAGGGGGATCCAGCGCCAGGTCTGCTCACAGACCACCCGGGGGGCGTAGTCAGGACGCCCCTCATTGACGCCGACACCGCCTTTCACTCGGAAGGGCGCCTGGTCCAGAGGTTGCGACGCTAGTGCAGGGACGATTCAAGAGGGACGGCAGTGCTTCGGCGGAGCCGGAGCCGCGCGGCGGGACTGGCGGCACAGTCAGCTCCTCCCCCCAGCACGCCCAGAACCCGGGCCCCACGCCTAGCGGTGACGGCAACGGCAAGGCCCGTCCCGGCGGCGCCAAGTCGTCCGCCGCCGCGCCCCCGCCGCCCGCGGTCAAGCCCCCGAAGGCCGCAGGCGACCCCGGTAACCGTGTCGCGCTGCGCAACTGGCGCATCTCCACCCGTCTGGTGGCCCTGCTGACCCTCCCCGTGGTCGCCGCCACCACCCTCGGCGGACTGCGCATCGGCCAGTCCATGGAGGACATCCAGCAGCTCGACAACATGCGGCTGCTGACCGACATGACCAAGCAGGCCACCGAGCTGGCCATCGCGTTGCAGAACGAGCGCGACCGCTCGGCCGGCCCCCTGGCGCACGGCGGCACCGCGGGCGACGTCACCGTCAAGGGTCTGCGCACGACGACCGACCGTTCGCTGAACGCCTTCGTCGACGCCTCCGAGGAGATCGACTCCTCCAGCAAGGACGGCAACCTCCAGGGCGTCCGCGACAACCTCGTCGGCCTGGTCGGCGACCTCGGCAACCTGGCCAAGCTCCGCTCGACCGCGTACGCCTCCAAGGACAACGCGATGCAGACGGTGGAGGGTTACCACCGTCTGATCAGCCGGCTCATCGACCTCTCGCAGGACATGGCCGAGGCCACCTCCAACCCGGAGATGATCCAGCGCACCCGCGCCCTGGCGGCCTTCTCCGCCGCCAAGGAGTACTCCTCGATGCAGCGCGCCGTGCTGACGGCCGCGCTCCCGGCGAACAACACCACGACCGGCAACCTCTCCGACAACGACCGCAACTACGGTGAGATGGCGGTCGAGAGCGAGGAGTCCGAGCTCGCGATCTTCCGCTCCATCTACGGCGACTCGGGCGCCGAGGAGCTGCTGAAGCCGATCGAGCAGGGCAACGCCACGATCGAGGACTCCGACCAGTACGCCAGCCGCGCCTTCGCCTCCGCGTCCGGTCTGGCCTCGCAGGACAAGCGGTCCTACCAGGACTGGCTGGACGCCTCGGGCACCAAGCTCCAGCAGATGAAGAACATCGAGTCGACGCTCCTTGAGGACATGGAGCAAAAAGCCCGGGAGCTGCGCAACTCCACCGAGCGCGACGCGATCATCTCCGGTGCGCTGATCCTGCTGGTCCTCGGGGTCTCCCTGGTCGGCGCGTTCATCGTGGCCCGCTCCATGATCCGCTCGCTGCGCCGGCTCCAGGAGACGGCCACCAAGGTCGCCCAGGACCGGCTGCCCGAGCTGGTCAAGCAGCTCTCCGAGTCCGACCCGCAGGACGTGGACACCTCCGTGGAGTCGGTCGGTGTGCACTCCCGCGACGAGATCGGCCAGGTCGCCGCGGCCTTCGACGACGTGCACCGCGAGGCCGTCCGGCTCGCCGCCGAGCAGGCCCTGCTGCGGGGCAACGTCAACGCGATGTTCACCAACCTCTCGCGCCGCTCCCAGGGCCTCATCCAGCGTCAGCTGTCGCTCATCTCCGAACTGGAGTCCCGCGAGGCCGACCCCGACCAGCTGTCCTCGCTGTTCAAGCTGGACCACCTCGCGACCCGTATGCGCCGCAACGGCGAGAACCTCCTCGTCCTCGCGGGCGAGGAGCCGGGCCGGCGCTGGACCCGTCCGGTCCCGCTGGTCGACGTGCTGCGCGCCGCCGCCTCCGAGGTGGAGCAGTACGAGCGCATCGAGCTGGCGTCGGTCCCGACGACCGAGGTCGCCGGCCGGGTCGTCAACGACCTCGTGCACCTCCTCGCCGAGCTGCTCGAGAACGCCACCTCGTTCTCCTCGCCGCAGACCAAGGTCAAGGTGACCGGTCACGCGCTGCCCGACGGGCGGGTGCTGATCGAGATCCACGACACCGGTATCGGCCTCTCCCCCGAGGACCTCGCCGCGATCAACGAGCGGCTCGCCTCGCCGCCGACCGTGGACGTCTCCGTCTCCCGCCGCATGGGCCTCTTCGTGGTCGGCCGCCTCTCGCAGCGGCACGGCATCCGCATCCAGCTGCGGCCCTCCGACTCCGGTGGTACGACCGCGCTGGTCATGCTGCCCGTCGACGTCGCCCAGGGCGGCAAGAAGCCGCAGCCCAAGCCGGCCGGACAGGGCGGGCTGCCGACCGGCGGTCCGGCCGCCGCGCAGGCCGCGGCCGGTGCCGCGGCGGCACGCCGGCAGGGCGGCCAGGGCGCGGGCTCCGGCGGCGCCTTCGGCGGCGGACCGGGTTCGGCGTTCGGCAGCGCTCCCGGTGGCGGCGCGCTCGGCGGGGGGCCGCGTACGGCGCTGCCCGCGCGGGACGGTTCGGGCGGTGGCCAGGGCGGCTTCGGGGGCGGTGCTCCCGGCGGTGCCGGTGGTCCCGGCAGCGGCGGTCCCGGTGGTGGCTTCGGCAACGGGGGCCCCGGCAACGGCGGTCAGGGCACGGGCGGTCCGGGCAGCGGGTTCGGCAACGGCAACCAGAGCACGGGCGGTCCGGGCAACGGCTTCGGCAACGGCACCGGCAACCAGAGCACCGGTGGTCCGGGCAGCGGCTTCGGCGGTCCCGGCAACGGGCGCCCCGCCGGTCCCCCGCAGCGCGCTCCGCAGAACGGGCGTCCGCAGCAGCCCGCGAACGCCGGTTTCGGTGGCCCGCAGGGGCTCCAGACCGCGCCTCCGCAGGGCCAGGGTGGTCAGGGCGGCCAGGATCTCTTCGGCGGCTCGCGTCCGCCCGTACCCCCGCAGCGCGGGAACTCCGGCGGTCCGTCCGGCCGGCAGCCCCAGCTTCCGGCGCGCGGCGGCCCGCGCGCGGAGCTGCCCGGCGGTCCCGGTGGTCCCGGCGGCCTTGGTGGCAACTCGCAGCCGCGCGTGCCGAGTTGGGGCGACGACAGTGCCCCGCTGGACGCGCCGCGCGGTCATGACGAGCCGGACGTCGCCCGTACCTCGCAGCTCCCGCGCGCCGAGATACCCCGCGTCGAGTCCGAACGCCCGCAGGACACCGGGCAGTTCCCGGCGCTGGGCACCGGCCGCTCCGCCCAGGAGACGAGCCAGTTCCCGGCGATCGGCTCCCCCAACGACCTTCAGTCCACGAGCCAGTTCCCCGCTGTCGACGCCAATTCCGGTGACGACAACGGGCAGTTCGTCCGCTCCGACGTCTTCGGGACGCCCAACAACCAGCGGCCCGGGCAGAGTTACGGCACCGGCCAGTTCCCGGGGCAGGGTTACGACGCCCCGCAGAACGGCCGTACCAACGGGTACCCCCCGCAGCGGCCGGAGCCCCAGCAGCCGCAGCGGCCCGAGGCCGACAGCTGGGCGCTGCCGCCGGCGCCGGGTCCCGGGGACGGTCGTACTCCGCTGTACGACACGCTGGAGACGAACTGGTTCCACGGGCAGCAGGGGCAGCAGGACGCGCCGCAGCAGCAGGCGCCGGCTCCCGCTCCCGCCGCTCCGGCGCCGGCCGCTCCGCGGCGGCCCGCCGCTCCGGCTCCCGCCGGGGCCGACAACCCTTCGTCGTGGCGTACTTCGCCGAACGACGAGCTGGTCCGGCAGGCCGAGCGGGTGCGCCAGCCCGCTTCCGGCGGGGTCACCACCTCAGGTCTGCCGCGCCGGGTGCCGCGGGCGAATCTCGTCCCGGGCACGGCGCAGGCGCAAGCCAACCAGGCAGGTCCGCAGGTCTCGCGCGCACCCGATGACGTGCGCGGGCGGCTGACCAACCTCCGTCGGGGCATCGCACAGGGCCGGCAGGCCGGGAACGGTCAGACCGACAGTTTCCCGAGCCCCACTCACCAGCAGGAGCGTTAGTTGAGCCAGATGAGCCAGGCGGCACAGAACCTGAACTGGTTGATCACCAACTTCGTGGACAACACCCCGGGTGTCTCGCACACGGTGGTGGTCTCCGCGGACGGTCTCCTGCTCGCGATGTCCGAGGGCTTCCCGCGTGACCGCGCCGATCAACTGGCCGCGGTCGCCTCCGGGTTGACCTCGCTGACGGCGGGCGCGTCCCGGATCTTCGAGGGCGGCAGCGTCGCGCAGACGGTGGTGGAGATGGAGCGCGGCTTCCTTTTCCTCATGTCCGTCTCGGACGGCTCGTCGCTGGCCGTGCTCGCGCACCCCGAGTGCGACATCGGCCTGGTCGGCTACGAGATGGCACTGCTGGTCGACCGGGCGGGCGCCGTGCTCACCCCCGACCTCCGTGCCGAACTGCAAGGCAGTCTGCTGCACTGAACCCGCCCGCCGCCACCCACCTCACCGAATCACCGTCCGGCCGACACAAACCCCCCACCGGCCACCGCCAGACGGCACGACCGACCGAGACTTGCTGTCCCGCCCGGAGGATCCATGACCCCGCCCACCGCCCATCATGATCCGTACGCCGAGCCGTACGGGGACGAGGGCGACCAGCCGCTGGTACGCCCCTACGCGATGACCGGTGGCCGGACCCGGCCGCGCTATCAGCTCGCCATCGAGGCGCTGATCAGTACGACGGCCGATCCGGCGGCGCTCATGGGGCTGCTCCCGGAGCACCAGCGCATCTGCCACCTGTGCCGCGAGGTCAAGTCGGTGGCGGAGGTCTCGGCGCTGCTCGCCATGCCGCTGGGGGTGGCCAGAATTCTGGTCGCGGACCTCGCCGAGGCCGGACTGGTGGCCATCCACCAGCCGGGCGGCGACGAGAACAACGGCGGCGCTCCGGATGTGACGCTGCTCGAAAGGGTGCTCAGTGGACTTCGCAAGCTCTGACGGAGGCCGGGCCACCACCTCCGCCAAGATCGTGGTGGCGGGCGGCTTCGGCGTCGGCAAGACCACGTTCGTGGGAGCGGTCTCCGAGATCAATCCGCTGCGTACGGAGGCCGTCATGACGTCCGCCTCGGCGGGTATCGACGACCTGACCCACACCGGGGACAAGACGACGACGACCGTCGCCATGGACTTCGGCCGGATCACGCTCGACCAGGACCTGATCCTGTACCTGTTCGGTACGCCGGGGCAGGACCGGTTCTGGTTCATGTGGGACGACCTGGTGCGCGGCGCGATCGGCGCCGTCGTCCTCGTCGACACCCGCCGGCTCGCGGACTGCTTCCCGGCGGTGGACTACTTCGAGAACAGCGGGCTGCCGTTCGTCATCGCGCTGAACGGGTTCGACGGCAGCCAGCCGTACCAGCCGGAGGAGGTGCGCGAGGCGTTGCAGATCGGGCCCGACACCCCGATCGTGACGACGGACGCGCGGCACCGGTCGGACGCCAAGACGACGCTGATCACGCTGGTCGAGCACGCGCTGATGGCGCGGCTGCGGTAGCTCCGAAAATTCTCAATCCGCCCCTCTTGTACGGCAGTTGCCGTATGCTGCCCAGGAGTCGGCTGTGGGCTTTGACACGGCCGGCTCCCTCGTTCATAACGTTTCGGCAGAGGAATCCGGTGGTACGGCCACCCATCGCGGTCGCCCGGTCTCACTGCGCACACAGGAGCCCCGTCTTTTGGCGGGGCTCGCTCTGTATGACCGTTTTATCCGGCGTTTACATCAGATGTAATCGGCCCTTCTCACTGTTTGGAAGAGCGCTGGTCGTCATGCTGGAATGCCTGAACTGCCCAATAGTCAATGACGTACCTACCCAGGACATGGTCCATGACTGACCGGGCTCTGAGACACTGCGGCACGGACGAGGTGCCGACCGCCGAGAGGTTGTTGGTCGAGTGAGGCGAAGCAAGAAAAGTCCCGAGCCCGCGGCCCGGGGCAACTTCACCCCGCCGCCGCGCGGAGCGGCGACCGCCCCTGCGCCGGGCCCCGCGGAGCCCGTGACCGCCCCGCAGCAGAGCGGTGGCCGATTCTCGCCGCGCAACTGGCGGGTGCCGACCCGGCTGAACGCGATCCTGCTCATACCCGTGCTGGTCGGCCTGGTCATGGGCGGCTTCCAGGTGAAGGGCTCGATCGACACCTGGCAGGAGGCGCAGGACGCGGAGAACACCGCGAAGCTGGTCCGCGCCGCCCTCACCTACAGCAACAACCTCCTCGTCGAGCGCGATGTCACGGCCGCTCCCCTGCTCCAGGGCAAGGGCGCGACCGACCCGACCGTCGTCGCCGCCCGCAAGGCCACCGACAAGGCGTCCGACGCCTTCGACGCCGCCGCGCAGAACATGCCGAACCGGCCCAACCTGGTCCGCCGGCTGGCCGGTTTCCGTGAGCTGGAACCGCAGATCCAGACGCTGCGGGCGAGCGCGTACACCTCGAAGATGACCGGCGTGCAGACCGAGGAGGGCTACGTCGGCATCGAGCACAAGCTGCTCGAGTTCTCCAACGAGCTGGGCCTGGGCACCGGCAACATCACCTCCTACGGCCGTACGGTCTACGCGCTCGCACTCGCGCAGGGCGCGCTGTCGCTGGAGCGCTCCATCGGCATGCACCTGCTGATCAAGCCGGGCACCAGCCAGACCAGCCTCTCCCAGCAGCGGGTCGCCCTCACCTCGTACGCCTACCTGGAGAACATCGCGATCCAGGAGTACCAGAGCGGTGGTACCGAGCAGGACATCGCGAAGCTGGCGGCGGCCCAGAAGCAGATCACGGCCGACGCCGCCGCGCAGGTCAAGGAGGCGAAGGCGAAGAACGCGGACTACGTCGAGCCGCCGTCGGACCCGACGAAGTTCCTGACCGCGATCGCCTCGATCCAGTCGACGGACGCGAGCGAGCGGGCCGCGCTGGCCGAGCAGGGGGTGACCGCCGAGAACTGGTGGGCCCTGACGACGCTGAAGTTCGACTCGTACCGCAAGATCGAGTCGGAGCTGAGCGACACCGCGGTGAACGAGGCGTCCACCATCGCCAGCGACGCCCAGCAGTCCGCGTACATCACCGGCGCCGCCGTCGTCGTCGCCCTGCTTCTCGCGTTCATCCTGGCCGGTACGGTCGCGCGGCAGATGTCGCGGTCCATGCGGCAGCTGCGCAACGCCGCGTTCGGGATCGCCGAGCAGCGGCTGCCGATGCTGGTCGACCAGCTCTCGCGGACCGACCCCGGCCGGGTCGACACCCGGGTCGCGCCGATCCCCATCACCACGACGGACGAGATCGGCGAGGTCGCGCGCGCCTTCGACCAGGTGCACCGCGAGGCCGTGCGGCTCGCCGCCGAGCAGGCGCTGCTGCGGGGCAACATCAACGCGATCTTCACCAACCTGTCGCGTCGCAACCAGTCGCTGATCGAGGGCCAGCTGACCCTCATCACCGACCTGGAGAACAACGAGGCCGACCCCGACCAGCTGGAGAACCTCTTCCGGCTGGACCACCTCGCGACCCGTATGCGCCGCAACGGCGAGAACCTGCTGGTCCTCGCCGGCGAGGAGCCGGGCCGCCGCTGGGACCAGCCGGTCCCGCTGGTCGACGTGCTGCGCGCCGCTTCCTCCGAGGTGGAGCAGTACGAGCGCATCGAGCTGTCCGGCGTCCCCGAGGCCGAGATCCACGGCCGCGCGGTCACCGACCTCGTCCACCTGCTGGCCGAGCTGCTGGAGAACGCGACGACGTTCTCCTCCCCGCAGACCAAGGTCCGCGTCACCGCGACCCGGCTGCCGGACGGCCGCGTGATGATCGAGATCCACGACAAGGGCATCGGCCTGACCGCCGAGGACTTCGCGGACATCAACCACAAGCTGGCCAACCCGCCGACCGTGGACGCCGCGATCTCCCAGCGCATGGGGCTGTTCGTGGTCGGCCGGCTCTCCGACCGGCACGGCATCCGCGTCCAGCTGCGCCCCTCGGGCGAGCAGGCCGGTACGACGTCCCTGGTCATGCTGCCGGACGCGATCACGCACGGCGGCGGTGGCGAACAGCAGCCGGAGCGCGACGAGTTCACCGTCTCGCAGATCATCCCCGAGCAGCAGCCCCCGCAGCCGCAGCTGGCCCAGGACTTCGGCCGCGAGCCGATGCGCACGGCCGCCGAACTCGGTTTCGACGACAGCCGCTACGAGGTCCCGGACGACCTGCGCGACCTGGACCGGGCCGACCGCTCCCGCCAGCGCGAGGGCCTGCGCGCCCAGCTGGAGCCGCAGGGCACCCAGGAGACCCCGCTGTACGGCGAGGGCTTCACACAATCCCCGCAGGCCCCCTACGAGGCCACCACGCCCTTCGTGGAGCAGCCCGCCCCCACGTCCCCGTACGAGACGACGGGCCAGACTCCGTACGACACCCAGGCGCAGCCGGCGTACGACCAGTACGACGCTTTTCGGACAGCTCCGGCGGACCCGTTCGCGGAGTCCTTCACCGGCGCCGCCGACCCCTTCGCGGGCAACGGCGGCTACCCCGACCCGGCCGCGTACCCGGACCAGAAGCAGGGCGACCAGCCCGCCGCGACGACCGGCGAGTACCAGGCGTACGACGAGCGGCGCTACCAGGACGACTGGCCGCAGCAGCCCGACTACCGCAACGGCTACCCGGACCAGTACGCTCCCGAGGCGGAGTCCTCGCAGGTCGCTGACGCGGCCGAGCGCGGCAGCGTAGGCTTCGAGCGTCCTGGACCGGCCCCCTCCGCCGTCCACGAGATGACCGACGCCGGACTGCCTCGCCGCGGGGGCGGCGCCCCCGCGGGCAACGGGCGGCCCGCGGTCCAGGAACCGCAGGCTCCGGCTCCCGAGCCGGGCGGCGCGACGGACGCCTGGCGGTCGGCGAACGACGAGCGCTGGCAGCAGGCGTCGCAGCTGCGCAAGCCCAAGGCGGGCGGGGTCACCTCCTCCGGCCTGCCGCGGCGGGTGCCCAAGGCCAACCTGGTCGAGGGCGCGGCGGAAACCACCCCCCAGGGAGGTCCCCAGATCTCCCGCGCCCCGGAAGACGTCCGGGGCAGGCTGAGCAACCTGCGCCGTGGTGTCCAGCGCGGACGCGACAACGCAGGGCAGGAAACGAACGGCCAGGGCTTCGGCCCTGACAGCACCTACAACCAGGAGCGTTAGTGTGAGCCCGATGAGCCAGGCGGCACAGAACCTGAACTGGTTGATCACCAACTTCGTGGACAACACCCCGGGGGTGTCCCACACGGTGGTGGTCTCCGCCGACGGACTCCTTCTGGCGATGTCCGAAGGCTTCCCCCGCGACCGCGCCGACCAGCTCGCGGCCGTCGCCTCCGGTCTGACCTCCCTGACGGCCGGCGCCTCCCGCATCTTCGAGGGCGGCGCCGTGAACCAGACGGTCGTGGAGATGGAGCGGGGATTCCTCTTCATCATGTCCGTGTCCGACGGCTCCTCGCTGGCGGTCCTGGCCCACCCCGAGGCGGACATCGGTCTCATCGGGTACGAAATGGCGCTCCTGGTCGACCGCGCCGGCACGGTCCTGACCCCCGACCTTCGCGCGGAGCTCCAAGGGAGCCTGCTCAACTAGCAGACGGACGGTGCGGTTTGACGTCCCGAGGCCGTAGTGTTTCGGGACGCGGCTCCACACACGGTGATGGTGCGCGGCGCAGTCGGAGGAGGAGAGAAAGTGGCAACACCCCCAGGCGGTTCCCATCCGGGCGACTGGTCGTACGGCCCTGCCCAGGGCCAGGGCGACGGCGCCCAGACCCCGAACCGCTTCAACTTCCCCTCCTCCCCCAGCCGGCCACGCCAGCCGTACTCCCCGTACGAGCAGCAGCCGCAGGCCCCGCAGCCGCCCCAGGCTCCGCAGGCCCCGCGCATCCAGCCCGTGCAGCCGCCGCGCCGCACCCCCGAGCCGTCGCCCGCCGGCTCCTCGAACAACCCCCTGGTCCGTCCCTACGCCATGACCGGCGGCCGGACGCGCCCCCGCTACCAGCTCGCCATCGAGGCACTGGTGCACACCACCGCGCAGCCGCATCAGATGCAGGGTCAGCTGCCCGAGCATCAGCGGATCTGCAACCTGTGCCGCGAGATCAAGTCGGTGGCGGAGATCTCCGCCCTGCTGACCATCCCTCTCGGCGTGGCCAGGATTCTCGTCGCCGACTTGGCGGAGGCGGGCCTGGTCGCCATCCATCAGCCCGGCGGCGACGAGAACGCCGGTGGCCAGCCAGACGTGACACTGCTCGAAAGGGTGCTCAGTGGACTTCGCAAGCTCTAGCGGCGGTCCTTCCCGCTCCACCACCTCCGCGAAAATCGTGGTGGCGGGCGGCTTCGGCGTGGGCAAGACCACGTTCGTGGGTGCCGTCTCGGAGATCAATCCGCTGCGTACCGAGGCCGTGATGACGTCCGCTTCCGCGGGCATCGACGACCTCACCCACACCGGGGACAAGACGACGACGACGGTCGCCATGGACTTCGGTCGTATCACGCTCGACCAGGATCTGATCCTGTATCTCTTCGGTACGCCCGGCCAGGACCGGTTCTGGTTCATGTGGGACGACCTGGTGCGGGGTGCGATCGGGGCGATCGTGCTGGTGGACACCCGTCGGCTGGCGGACTGCTTCCCCGCGGTGGACTACTTCGAGAACAGCGGGCTGCCGTTCGTGATCGCGCTGAACGGGTTCGACGGGAATCAGCCTTATTCGCCGGACGAGGTGCGGGAGGCGTTGCAGATCGGGCCGGACACGCCGATCATCACGACGGACGCCCGGCATCGGGCGGATGCCAAGTCGGCGCTGATCACGTTGGTGGAGCATGCGCTGATGGCTCGCCTGCGGTAGCGCGTTCGGCTGTTGCGGTTGCGGCCCTTGTCTTCCTTGTGGGGAGATGGGGGCCGTTATTCGTTTCCGGGGGTGGGTTTTGATGAACGCGGAGCTGGCGGCCACGGAGTTGGGGCAGGCCGTGGCCCGGGGGGCGGCCCGGGCCTGGCTCGGCGGGGACGCCGGGGTGGGGCTGACGGATCTCGTACGGGCGCGGGTCGGCCGGATGCGGTTGCGAAGCAGTGTGCTGCGGCAGTTCGGGGAGATCTCCGACGCGGTGTACGACCGGCTGGAGGCTTATCTGGAGCGGGAGTTCAGGGGGTGGGGGGAGGAGGAGCAGCGGGTTGTCGTCGAGCGGGTGTGCGCGGCTCTGAACGGAGTCGGGCTGGGTGGGGAGGGGCATCATCCGGCCGAGGTGGTGCGGAGGGTGGTGGCGGAGGCCGAGGTCGAGGGGGGCTTGGCCGGGGCCTTGTTCGCCGAGTGCTGTGAGTACGGGGTGCGGGTGGTCCGGGCGTTGCCTGTCTTCGATGAGCAGGGGGCCGCTTGGGGGTTCGGGGCCGAGGTGGCCCGGATGCTGGAGAGGCTGCCGGACCGGTCGCTGTTCGCGCCGGAGGGGGTCGGGCTGGACGGGGCTTTTCGGCGGCGGTATCTGGAGCTGGTGAGTTCGGCGCTGGATGAGGTGGAGTTGTTCCGGCGAGGGTCGGATAAGGGGGTGGGGCGGGCTCGGCTGTCGGTGGCTTACGTGAGTCTGCGGGCCACTGGGGAGGGGGGCCGGCGGAAGGCTCGGGTACTGCCCTTGGTGCGGCCCGACATGGGCGGCTGGGAGTCCTCCGGGTGGGAGTCGGCCGGACTGCGGGTCGAGGCGGCTCTGAGTGGCGCTCAGCTGGTGTTGCTGCGTGGGGAGGCGGGGTCCGGGAAGACAACGCTGTTGCGGTGGCTGGCGGTTACCGCGGCTCGGGGCGCCTTCACCGACGAGCTGGCGGAGTGGAACGGGCTCACTCCGGTGTTCGTGAAGCTGCGGGAGTTCAGCGGGGAGGCGCTGCCTGCTCTTGACGCGATTCTGGATTCTGTGGCTGGGCCTATCACCGGGGTGATGCCCAAAGCCTGGGTGGAGCGGCAGTTCGCGGCGGGGGCGGTGTTGCTGCTCGTCGATGGGGTGGACGAGTTGCTGGATGGTGAGCGGAGGGGGGTTCGGGAGTGGGTACGGAAGTTGCTCGCCGCGTATCCGGAGGTACGGGTGGTGGTGACCTCACGGCCGGCGGCAGCGGGGAGCGACTGGCTCAAGCGGGAGGGGTTCACCGCGCTGCATCTGGATCAGATGACTCCGCCGGATATCACGGCCTTCGTGCAGCAGTGGCATTCGGCTGTACGGGAGTTGGGGGATGAGTTGCCGTGTGCGGTGGATGAGCTGCCTCGGTATGAGCAGTCGTTGCTGAACAGCTTGAAGGATCGCACGCATTTGCAGTCGTTGGCAGGGACGCCGTTGCTGGCGTCGATGCTGTGCGCGATGCACTTGAATCGGGGGAGTCAACTTCCGCGTGATCGGATGGAGTTGTACCGGAGCGCTCTGCATACGCTGGTTCATGAGCGGGACGCCGATCGGAATGTGCCCAGTGCGGCGGGTGATCTGCTGAGCCTGGGCGACAAGATGGTGTTGCTGCGGGATCTGGCGTGGCGGCTGTCCGACAACAACCGGAGCCAGATCTCGCTGGACCAGGCGGAGAATTTCGTCGGGCGGAAACTGGCGGGGATGCGGCATCTTCCGGAGCCGGACGGTGTGCGAGTGCTTGAGCAACTGCGCGGGCGGTCCGGGGTGTTGCGGTCACCTGCCGAAGGTAAGTTGGATTTCGTGCACCGGACGTTCCAGGAGTATCTGGCGGCGGCCGAGGCAGTGGACGAGGACCGGATCGGGAATCTTGTCGAGCGGGCGCATCTGGATATCTGGCGCGAGACCGTCATCATGGCTGCGGGGCATGCGAATCGGCGGCAGCGGGAGGAGTTGCTGGGCGGGATTCTGGATCGGGCCGAGCAAGAGTCTCGGCGGGCGCGGAAGTTGCGGTTGGTGGCGGCTGCTTGTCAGGAGACGGTGCCGTCTTTGTCGGGGGAGTTGGCGGAGCGGGTGGATTGGGCGGTGGGGGCGCTGCTTCCGGCGCGGCGGGCGAAAGATCCGTATGCGTTGGCTGCGGTGGGGCCGAGTCTTTTGCGGAAGATGCCTCGGTCGCTGGCCGGGCTGTCCGACAAGGCCGCTGTGCAGACGATACGGACGGTAGCCCTGATCGGCGGACAAGAAGCGTTGTCCCTGCTGGCCAGCTACACAGATGACGAACGCGACAACGTTAAAAGAGAACTCATGGCCGCCTGGAGCTACTTCGACGCGGACGTTTACGCGGCCGAGGTATTGGGTGATCTGCCTCTGGCGGACTCCGTCATCCAGCTGTCCTATATAAACCAATGGCCTGCGGCGGCCAAACTACCCAGCATCCGCCATGTGCTCATCGAATATCACGTCGCAGACCTCACCCCGGTTGCCCATCTTCCACCGCTCAAGACACTGGGGCTCCTCAGTCGCCACCCCAGCCCCAGCCTCGCCCCATTGAAGGCCCAGCCATCTCTGGAAAACCTGTATCTGGTGGGACCGACCACACCGGCAGATCTGGAATTGCTCAGCGGGCTGCCGAATCTGACCTACCTGGAAATCACCGGAACGGACGTCAAGTCCTGGCTGGAGAAAGCGGCTCTTCCGCCCAAACTCAGCTACCTCATTCTCAGCCGCTGTCTCCTCCCCGACGACCCAGCCGCCCTCGACATCCCCGGCGTAAAAGTCCACATCACCTGAACACACCCCAGCCCCGCCCTCCCAAGGAGAGCGGGGCTGTAAGTGTCGTGAAAGAACCTGCTGTCAGCGCCAGCTGTGCGGGGCCCGGAAGCCGCCCTCGCGCTCCAGGCGGCGCCAGCCCGCGCGGGCGTGCGGGCGGTGGGTCGGGGTCTCGGTGGGACGGGACGCCGCGCGGGCCAGCAGGATCGCCGTGATCGCCGCGACTTCCTCCGGCTCTGCGTGACCCTTTTCGACGCGGATATCAGGGGAGTTCATGAGGCTCAGTCTCCGTGAATGAGGTTTCCGCAGGGTTACTGCGGGGGGTTGCCGTGCTTGCGGGACGGCAGGTCCGCGTGCTTGGACTGAAGCATCGCCAGGGACTTGACGAGAACCTCGCGGGTCTCCGCGGGGTCGATGACGTCGTCGACCAGGCCGCGCTCGGCGGCGTAGTACGGATGCATCAGCTCCGCCTTGTACTCCTTGACCATGCGCGAACGCATCGCCTCGGGGTCCTCGGCGCCCGCGATCTGCCGGCGGAAGATGACGTTGGCGGCACCTTCGGCGCCCATGACGGCGATCTCGTTGGTGGGCCAGGCGTAGGTGAGGTCGGCACCGATGGACTGGCTGTCCATGACGATGTAGGCACCTCCGTACGCCTTGCGGAGGATCAGGGAGATGCGCGGGACCGTCGCGTTGCAGTACGCGTACAGGAGCTTCGCGCCGTGGCGGATGATGCCGCCGTGTTCCTGGTCGACGCCGGGAAGGAACCCGGGTACGTCCAGGAAGGTGACGATCGGGATATTGAAAGCGTCACACATCTGCACGAACCGCGCAGCTTTTTCGGACGCCTCGATGTCCAGGACGCCGGCGAGGGTCTGCGGCTGGTTGGCGACGATGCCCACCACCTGGCCGTCCAGCCGGGCCAGGGCGCAGATGATGTTGCGGGCCCAGCGCTCGTGGACCTCGACGTACTCGCCGTCGTCGACGATCTCCTCGATGACCTTGGTCATGTCGTACGGGCGGTTGCCGTCGGCCGGGACCAGGTCGAGGAGGACGTCGCTGCGGCGGTCCACGGGGTCGGTGGCGGCGACGCGGGGCGGGTTCTCGCGGTTGTTCTGCGGGAGCAGCGACAGGAGGTAGCGGACCTCCGCGATGCAGGTCTCCTCGTCGTCGTACGCGAAGTGGCAGACGCCGGAGGTCTCCGCGTGGACGTCGGCGCCGCCGAGGCCGTTCTGGGTGATCTCCTCGCCGGTCACCGCCTTGACGACGTCGGGGCCCGTGATGAACATCTGGGACGTCTCGCGGACCATGAAGACGAAGTCGGTGAGGGCGGGGCTGTAGGCCGCGCCGCCCGCGCAGGGGCCGAGCATCACGCTGATCTGCGGGATGACGCCGGAGGCCTTGGTGTTGCGCTGGAAGATGCCGCCGTAGCCGGCGAGGGCGCTGACGCCCTCCTGGATGCGGGCGCCGGCGCCGTCGTTGAGGGAGACCAGGGGGGCACCGGCCGCGATGGCCATGTCCATGATCTTGTGGATCTTCGTGGCGTGGGCCTCGCCGAGGGCGCCGCCGAAGATGCGGAAGTCGTGGGCGTAGACGAAGACCGTGCGGCCCTCCACCGTGCCCCAGCCGGTGATGACGCCGTCGGTGTAGGGCTTCTTCGACTCCAGGCCGAAGCCGACCGCGCGGTGCCTGCGCAGCTGCTCGACCTCCTGGAAGGAACCGGGGTCGACCAGCAGCTCGATGCGCTCGCGGGCGGTCAGCTTGCCCTTGGCGTGCTGGGCCTGGGTCGCCTTCTCGCTCGGACCGGCGAGGGCCTGCGCGCGGATCTCGTGCAGTTCGGCCACCCGGCCGCGCGCGTCGGTGGGTTCGCCCGCCGGACCACCGGTCGCATCTTCCAAAACGGTCATGTAGCGACCATACGAAGAGGAGCAAGGATTCCGAGACGTCGACTCTGTACAGTCTCCGGCGCGTTTTCCTGGTAGCCCTGAACAGAAGCGGGTGGGGGCGAGCCGTTTCTGACTGCTCAGGGGGGTCGTGACTTGTCAGGGGTCCACAAAGGGCCGGATGAGATGCCAGTCACAGAGGGGCGCGCGTCGAGCTTAGCGCTCTGTCCGGGATGGCCCGTTCCGGCGGCGCGGGACCCGTTTCGGAGGCGGCCGGGGCCGACGGAGAGTAACGTCGGGAACACCGTACGGATGATGTTGAAGCTGTCCCCAAGGAGTCAGCCATGGGTATCTTCGGCCGTAAGAACGACGCCTCCGAGGCCGCCGCCGAAGCGGCCGGTGCCGTGGGCGCGGACCTCGCCGCTCTCACCGGCGACTACACGATCGACCCCGCCCACTCCACGCTCGGCTTCACCGCGCGGCACGCGATGGTGACGAACGTGAAGGGCAAGTTCGACGAGTTCACCGGCACGCTGCATCTCGACGGCGCCGATCCGTCCGCCTCGTCGGCCGTGATCGACATCCAGATGGACAGCATCGACACCGGTTCCGCCGACCGTGACGGGCATCTGAAGAGCGCGGACTTCTTCAAGACCGACGAGTTCCCGGCGATGACGTTCCGCTCGACCAAGGCGGAGTCGCTCGGCGGGGACGACTACCGGCTCACCGGCGATCTCACCATCCTCGGCACCACCCGGCCGATCTCCATCGACCTGGAGTTCAACGGCGCCGCCAAGGACCCGTTCGGCAACGAGCGGGTCGGCTTCGAGGGCAAGGCCGAACTGCTGCGCTCCGACTGGGGGATCACGTGGAACGCGGCGCTGGAGACGGGCGGGGTGCTGGTGTCGGACAAGATCAAGCTGAACTTCGACATCTCGGCGATCCGGCAGGGGTAGGGCGGGGCAGGGGGAGAGGCGGGACAGCCAAGGTCCGGCGCGGGAGAGGCGGGACAGCCAAGGTCCGGCGCGGGAGAGGCGAGGTCGTCGAGACCCGGCGCGGGAGAAGCGAGGTCGCCGAGACCCGGCGCGGGAGAAGCGAGGTCGCCGAGGCCCGGCGGGGAGAGGCGCGAAGCCGCAAAGGGCGTTCGGCCCCGGTCCCGCAAAGGGCGTTCAGCCCGTCCCGCAAGGGCCGTTCGACCCAGTCCCGGTGAGCCGGTCCGCCCTCCCCCGCCGGTCCGACCGGACCGGATCTTCGCGATCCGGCAGTCCGGTCCCCGCAGACCTCACCGTCCCGCCCCCGGTCCGGTAACGTCGATCCCGGCGCCCGCCTTCCGCTTCCCCCGTGCGGAGGGCGGGCGTTTCTGTCATTTCCGGTCGCAACTGGAGCCGCCGACACCAGTATTGGTCCATTCCGGGCAAACGGAACCAACGGGTCTTCGCTGTCCGTATTCCGGGCATCAGACAGGCCCGAGTCCGCTGACAGGAGAGACCATGAGCACGATGTCCGGCCCCCAGTACTACCCGGGCGCCGACCGGTCCCACTGGTACCAGACGAAGTTCGGCGGCGCCCGTATGGACGTCAACGTCCTCGTCCTGCACACCACCGAGGGCCGTTCCCTCCCCGACTACCAGGGCGGCGCGGTCGCCCCCAACCTCACCGCGGTCCCCGACTTCGGCGCGCAGAAGCTCCGTTGGTACCAGCACTTCTGCATCGACATCTCCTCCCGCGCCCTGGTGAACCTCCCGGGCGGGGTGGAGACGAACACCCTGAACGTCACGCAGATCGAGCTGGTCGGCACCTGCGACCCCGAGACCCACACCAAGTGGCAGTCCCAGCCGCACATCTACTGGCCCAAGGCTCCCGACTGGGCCCTCAACGAAGTGGCCGACTTCATCCGCTGGCTCAACGCCAACCACAACGTCCCCCTCACCGGCCCCTCCCTCTGGCCCCCCTACCCCACCTCCGCGGGCAACGGCGGCGGCCAACGCATGAGCTTCGCCCGCTGGAACGCGTTCCATGGGATCTGCGGGCACATGCATGTGCCCGAAAACGATCATGGCGACCCCGGCGCCATCGACTTCCAGCGGCTGTTGGGGTTCGCGCGGGGTTAGGGCGCATGCCGGGCGGACCCTTCTGAGGGTCCGCCGGCGCCAGAAGCCGGGCGGCGCCGGAAGCCGGGCGGCTCCGGAAGTGGGCGGCTCCGGAAGTGGGCGGCTCCGGAAGTGGGCGGCTCCGGAAAGTCCCTCGGCGCCAGAAGCTGCGCCACTTCCCCCCTCCCCCTGACCGAAAATCGCCCCTTGCCCCACCCCCACCCCCCTGTCCCATAATCCACTCACAGTTCTTTGACCGGTCCATGACACTCCCATGGCTCATTCATGGTCCGGCCTCGCTCTGGCGTACCGCACAGCCTCCGTCGGACAGCCGTCCGCCCCACCACCCCCCTCACGGAAGGCAGCACCAGGATGAAGCTCCTCAAGACGCTCAAGAGATGTATCGCCGCAGCGGCGGTCTCCCTCGCGGTCGTCAGTCTTCAGCCGGTCTCCCCCGCCCAGGCCGCCCCCAACCCCGTGATCGGCGGATCCCGGGCCACGCAGGGCGAGTTCCCCTTCATGGTCCGCCTCTCGATGGGCTGCGGCGGCGCCCTGTACACGCAGCAGATCGTGCTAACGGCGGCGCACTGTGTCGGCGCGACCGGCGCCAACACCAGCATCACGGCGACCGCGGGGGTCGTGGACCTCCAGTCCACCACCGGCCGCCAGCAGGTGCGTTCGACGTACGTCTACCGCGCGCCCGGCTACAACGGCACCGGCAAGGACTGGGCGCTGATCAAACTCGCGTCCCCGATCACGGGCCTGACGACGCTGCCGATCGCGACCAGCACCACGTACAACACCGGGACGTTCACCATCGCCGGCTGGGGCGCGGCCGTCGAGGGCGGGGCGCAGCAGCGGTACATGCTGAAGGCGACCGTGCCGTTCATCTCGGACGCCACCTGCCGTAGCTACGGCGGCTCGTACAGCGGGCTCGTCGCGAGCGAGGAGATCTGCGCCGGGTTCGCGGCCGGCGGCACCGACACCTGCCAGGGCGACTCCGGCGGCCCGATGTTCCGCCGTGACGCCAACAACGCCTGGATCCAGGTCGGCATCGTGAGCTGGGGCGACGGCTGCGCCCGCCCGAACGCGCCCGGCGTCTACACGGAGGTCTCCACCTTCGCCTCCGCGATAGCGACCGCCGCGCGCACCCTCTGACGGCCACCGTTACGCCCTAGAGCGACGGCCACCGCGACACCGTAGAGCGACGGCCACCGCCCTCGTAACGCAAAGGCCCGGCACCGCTTCTCCCCCGGTGCCGGGCTCTCGTACACCCACCCCTCAGAAATCCCCGCCGAAGTCCCCTCCCCCGCCCCCACCTCCGTCCCCGAACCCCCCGCCGAAGTCCCCGGGGTCGAAGTCCGCGCCCGAGACGTCCCCGCCGGCGTACCCCTGATCCCCGCCGTCCGCAGAGGCCGCGTACGACGGGCCCGCCATCAAGCCGCCCAGCATCGTTCCGGCGAGCAGGCCCGGCAGCAGGCCGCCGCCTGCGAAGCCGCCGAAGTAGCCGCCCGCCCAGGGGCCGTACGCCGGGCCCGCCTCCCAGTACGGGCGGCGGCCGTAGTCGCTGTCGACCTCCCGGATCACCGGGTCGCGGCCGTCGCGCAGCCGGGTCGCGTCCGCCGCGCAGACCGGGACCTGGCGGGCGCTGCCGCCGGGCGGGGTCCAGTCGGCGTCGGTGACCGACGGGCCGTGGCGGGGGTCGAAGAAGCAGGGCGGGCGGCGCTCGGGGAGGGGGCGGTGTTCGCGGCGGGCCGCGAGCTGGGCCAGGGAGAAGCGGCCCTCCTCCAGGGCGCGGGTCACCTGCTGGACGTCCTGCGGGCGGGTCGCGGCGGTCATCGCGGCCTTCGCCTGGTCGTAGGAGTCGAGGGCGCGTTCGTAGTCCGCGCGCATCGCGTCGTCGGCGCCCGCCTCGGCCGGGTGGAAGTCGAGGCGGTCGAGTTCCTCGCCGAAGGAGGTGATGTCCTCGTCGACGACGACCCGCAGCCGGGCCAGCGCGGCCTGGCGCTCCTCCTCCTTGTGCCGCCTGGAGCGGCGTACGAGGGCGTAGGCGCCCGCGCCGGCGACGGCCAGCACCGCGGCGGTGGTGATCAGGGTGCCGGCCGGGAAGTTGGCGCCGTGGTCCCAGCTGGTGGGGGCGTTGCCGGACATGTTGGCGAGGGCGCGGGCGGTGAAGTCGGTCAGCTGGGTCTGCGGGTCGGTGGTCGCCGCGACGCTGGTGACCAGGTTCTGTACGGCCGTCCGGGGCAGGACCACCGAGTCGGCGCGGGCGTCGAAGCGGGTGCCGAGGCGGATCGCGTACAGGCCGGTGACGCCGGTGGCGGTGCGGAGGTTCTGGAAGAGGTTCGCGGTGGGGTAGTCGGCCGGGAGGACGGCGACGAACAGGGGTTTGTCCGCGTTCTCGATCCGGTCCGCCAGCTTTTTCGCCTGGGCTTCGGGGAGCGTGCCGCGAACCGCCGGGTCCACGTACACGGGGTTCTCCCGGAGGGACTCGGCGATCGTCGACAGGCTCGTGACGGCCGCGGCGGGCGGGGCGCCTGTCGTGAGCAGCACCAGGACGAGCGACGCCAGCCAGGCCAGGGCAACACCTCTGACCTTCATGTCCGCGACGCTACCCGAAGTCGCCGGGTACGGCTGTCCGGGGCGGCGGGGGCCTTGTGGGCTTTTCGCGTGCGGCGGTCAGGGGGTGGTGCTCACTGCGCCGGTGTCACGCCCGCCCGCAGCAGCCCGTACGTGTAGGCGTCCTCCAGGGCCTGCCAGGAGGCGGCGATGACGTTCTCGGCGACCCCGACCGTGGACCACTCGCCGGCGCCGTCGCTGGTGGAGATGAGGACGCGGGTGGTGGACGAGGTGCCGTGGACGCCTTCCAGGATGCGGACCTTGTAGTCCACCAGCTCCAGCTTGGCGAGCTGGGGGTAGATCTTCTCCAGGCCGACGCGCAGGGCGCGGTCGAGGGCGTTGACGGGGCCGTTGCCCTCGGCGGTGGCGACGATGCGCTCGCCCTTGGCCCAGAGTTTGACGGTGGCCTCGTTGGCGTGGGTGCCGTCGGGGCGGTCCTCGACGATCGCGCGCCAGGACTCGGTCTCGAAGTAGCGCAGGGGGGCGCCCTTGACCTCGGTGCGCAGGAGCAGTTCGAAGCTGGCGTCGGCCGCCTCGTAGGTGTAGCCCTTCAGCTCCCGGTCCTTGACGCGTTCGACGACCCGGCCGACGAGTTCGCGGTCGCCGCCGAGGTCGATGCCGAGTTCCTTGCCCTTGAGCTCGACGGAGGCGCGGCCCGCCATGTCGGAGACCAGCATGCGCATGCGGTTGCCGACGAGGGCGGGGTCGGTGTGCTGGTAGAGGTCGGGGTCGACCTTGATCGCGGAGGCGTGCAGTCCGGCCTTGTGGGCGAACGCGGAGACGCCGACGTAGGGCTGGTGAGTGGAGGGCGTGAGGTTGACGACCTCGGCGACGGCGTGCGAGATCCGGGTCATCTCGGCGAGCTTGCCCTCGGGCAGGACCTGCTTGCCGTACTTCAGCTCCAGGGCGGCGACGACGGGGAAGAGGTTGGAGTTGCCGACGCGTTCGCCGTAGCCGTTGGCCGTGCACTGGACGTGGGTGGCGCCCGCGTCGACGGCGGCGAGGGTGTTGGCGACGGCGCAGCCGGTGTCGTCCTGGGCGTGGATGCCGAGGCGGGCGCCGGTGTCGGCGCGGACGGTCGCGACGACGGCCTGGACCTGGGCGGGGAGCATGCCGCCGTTGGTGTCGCACAGGACGACGACGTCGGCGCCCGCGTCGCTCGCGGCGCGCACGACGGCCTTGGCGTACTCGGGGTTGGCGCGGTAGCCGTCGAAGAAGTGCTCGCAGTCGACGAAGACGCGGCGGCCCTGGGACGTGAGGTGGCCGACGGTGTCCCTGACCATCTCCAGGTTCTCGTCGAGGGTGGTGCGCAGGGCGAGTTCGACGTGCCGGTCGTGGGACTTGGCGACCAGGGTGATGACCTCGGCGCCGGAGTCGAGCAGCGCCTTGACCTGTGGATCCTCGGCGGCTTTGCCGCCGGCGCGGCGGGTGGCGCCGAAGGCGACGAGCTGGGCGTGGCGGAAGGTGATCTCCTGCCGGGCGCGGGCGAAGAACTCGGTGTCGCGGGGGTTGGCGCCGGGCCAGCCGCCCTCGATGAAGCCGACGCCGAACTCGTCCAGGAGGCGGGCGATCGCGAGCTTGTCGGCGACGGTGAGGTTGATGCCCTCGCGCTGGGCGCCGTCGCGGAGGGTGGTGTCGAAGACGTGGAAGGCGTCGTCGGGGCGGCCGGTTTCCGGTGCGGTCATGGTCTCGGGGCTCCTCGGTGCTCTCCTGGAAAACGAAAAGACCCCTCGCGGGATGCGAGAGGTCTGCGCGCGGGTCTACGACGTGGGAGGTCGGGTACTCGGTCGGTACCTCTTGCCTCACTGCGGACCGGCGCGCCTGCTGCCAATCATCACGGCGAACGAGAGCACGGAGGCAGTTTGGCACAGACCGCCTCCGTGGTCGCGCGCGTCTCAGTATGCGAACCCGGGTCCGGGATGCGGCGGGTCAGCCGATCGTGTGCATCCAGCCGTGCTGGTCGGCGGTCCTGCCGCGCTGGATGTCGAGCAGCGCCTCCCGCAGTTTGAGGGTGACCTCGCCGGGCTCGCCGCCCGACTGCTGCCACTGCGCGCCGGCCCGCTTGACGGTGCCGACGGGGGTGATGACGGCGGCGGTGCCGCAGGCGAAGACCTCGGTGAGGGTGCCGTTCTCGGCGTCGCGCTGCCACTGGTCGAGGGAGATGCGGGTCTCCTCGGAGGTGTAGCCGAGGTCGCGGGCGACGGTGAGGAGGCTGTCGCGGGTGACGCCGGCGAGGAGGGAGCCGGTGAGGGCGGGGGTGACGATCTTGTCGCCGTAGACGAAGTACAGGTTCATGCCGCCCAGCTCCTCGATCCACTTGTGCTCGACGGCGTCGAGGTAGCAGACCTGGTCGCAGCCCTTCTCGGCGGCCTCGGCCTGGGCGAGGAGGGAGGCGGCGTAGTTGCCGCCGGTCTTGGCGTCGCCGACGCCGCCGGGGACGGCGCGGACGCGGTCCTCGGAGGCCCAGATGGAGACGGGCTTGACGCCGCCGGGGAAGTAGGCGCCGGCCGGGGAGGCGATGACGACGAAGAGGTACTCGTTGGCGGGCTTGACGCCGAGCCCGACCTCGGTGGCGATCATGAAGGGGCGCAGGTAGAGGGATTCCTCACCGCCGTGCGCCGGGACCCAGTCCTGGTCCTGGCGGACGAGTTTGTCGCAGGCCTCGATGAAGGTGTCGACCGGGAGTTCGGGCATGCCCATGCGGTGCGCGGAGGACCGGAAGCGCTGGGCGTTCTTCTCGGGGCGGAAGAGGGCGACCGAGCCGTCGGGCTGGCGGTAGGCCTTGAGGCCCTCGAAGATCTCCTGCGCGTAGTGCAGGACGGTCGTCGCCGGGTCGAGGGAGAGCGGGCCGTACGGGACGAGCTGTCCGTCGTGCCAGCCGCGGCCCTCGGTCCAGCGGATCGTCACCATGTGGTCGGTGAAGTGCCGGCCGAAGCCGGGGTTGCTCAGCATGGCCTCGCGCTCGGCGGCGGCGAGCGGGCTGGCGGAGGGCTTGAGCTCGATCGTGGGCGTCGTCATCAGTGGTTGTCCTTCACCGGTTGTAGTGACGGGCCGCGCGCGCCGCCGTGTCAGCTCTCCCGCGTCGCGCGGCTCCGCGTTCGATTATCGCGCGGGGCGGGCAGGGGAGGAAACGGGGTGAATGCGGCCAGGGTTGATGGTGACACCCGGCGGGGACATGACGGAAGCCGCCGGGCGCGGTGTGGGCGACCCGGCGGCTTCGGTGTGCGGAAAGCGGCGCGGGCCTACTCGGCTACGCGTACGGCGAGGGCGTCGCCGATCTCGGTGGTGGAGCGGGCGGGCAGGGTCGCGCGCTCGGTGAGGTCGGCGGTGACGGCCGTCTCGACGCGGGCCGCCTCGGTCTCGTAGCCGAGGTGGCGCAGGAGCAGGGCGACGGACAGGACCGTGGCGGTGGGGTCGGCCTTGCCCTGGCCCGCGATGTCCGGGGCCGAGCCGTGGACGGGCTCGAACATGGACGGGTAGGCGCCGGAGGGGTTGATGTTCCCGCTCGCGGCGACGCCGATGCCGCCGGAGACGGCCGCGGCGAGGTCGGTGATGATGTCGCCGAAGAGGTTGTCGGTGACGATGACGTCGAACCGCGCGGGGTCGGTGACCAGGTAGATGGTCGCCGCGTCGACGTGGATGTAGTCGGTGGTGACCTCGGGGTACTCGGCGGCCACCTTGTTGAAGACGTTCGTCCACAGGTGCCCGGCGAAGGTCAGCACGTTGTTCTTGTGGACCAGCGTGAGCTTCTTGCGCGGGCGGGCCTGGGCGCGGGCGAAGGCGTCGCGCACGACGCGCTCGACACCGAAGGCCGTGTTCACGGAGACCTCGGTGGCCACCTCGTGCTCGGTGCCCTTGCGGATCGTGCCGCCGTTGCCCGTGTAGGGGCCCTCGGTGCCCTCGCGGACGACGATGAAGTCGATCTCGGGCGATCCGGCGAGGGGGGTCGCGACGCCGGGGAGCAGCTTCGACGGACGCAGGTTGACGTGGTGGTCGAAGGCGAAGCGGAGCTTCAGCAGGAAGCCGCGCTCCAGGACGCCGGAGGGGACGCTCGGGTCACCGATCGCGCCCAGCAGGATGGCGTCGTGCTCCTTGAGGGAGTCGAGGTCGGCGTCGGTGAGGGTCTCACCGGTGGCGTGGTAGCGCCGGGCGCCGAAGTCGTACTCCTTGGTCTCCAGCTTCACATCCTCCGGGAGGACGGCGGAGAGGACCTTGAGGCCTTCGGCCACGACTTCCTGGCCGATGCCATCACCGGGGATGACTGCGAGAGCGATGCTGCGAGACATGTCGGCAGCCTATCCGCTTGTCCCAGGGGGTGACACGGGGCGTCCGGGATGCGGACACCCCGTGGGTGCGGACCGCCGGCCTGTGCGCGGGGCTAGTGGCCGGTCTCGCCGCCGTTGTCGCGGCGGTCGAGGGCGCGCTGGAGGGCCGCGGCGGCGTTCGCGGCGTTCTCGCGGTCGGACTCGCTGGTGCGGGAGACGTGGCGGACTCGGCGGCGGACGATCGTCTCGGCCATGGGAATGCGGCTCCTTAGCGAGAAACGGGCGGGAGGCCGAAGAAGGGGCGGGGAGCCGCGGACCGCAGGGGTGGCCTGCGCAGGGGTCCGGCTCTCGTCCGCCGTCCGCCGGGGTCGGGCGGGTTGTTCGGCTCCTACCACGCTAGAGGAGAGCGCTTTGTATGTCTCCGTACTTACTCGGACTTCCTACTATCTGAGACGGCGGCGCGGCCGGACCCTCGTCGCACCGGGTCCGGCCGCACCCACGCTCACCCCATGTGCGGGTACGTGTACTCGGTCGGCGGGACCAGGGTCTCCTTGATCGCCCGGGTCAGCGTCCAGCGCAGCAGGTTCTGCGGGGCGCCCGCCTTGTCGTCGGTACCGGAGGCCCGCCCGCCGCCGAAGGGCTGCTGGCCGACGACCGCGCCGGTCGACTTGTCGTTGACGTAGAAGTTCCCGGCGGCGTACCGCAGCTTCTCCATCGTGTACGAGGCCGCCGCCCGGTCGCCGGCGATGACCGAGCCGGTCAGGGCGTAGTCGGAGACCGACTCCATCTGGGTCAGCATCGCGTCGTACTCCTCGTCCGCGTAGACGTGCACGGCGAGGAAGGGGCCGAAGTACTCGGTGCGGAAGACCTCGTTGCCGGGGTCGGTGCACTCGACGACCGTGGGGCGCACGAAGTAGCCGGCCGAGTCGTCGTAACGGCCGCCCGCGACGATCGTGCAGGCCGGATCCTGCCGCGCCCGGTCGATGGCGGCCTTGTTCTTGGCGAAGGCGCGCTCGTCGATGACGGCGCCGATGAAGTGGGAGAGGTCGGTGACGTCGCCCATCGTGATTCCGTCGACCTCGGCCGCGAACTCCTCGCGGAAGCCGTCGTTCCAGATGGACGCCGGAATATAGGCGCGGGAGGTCGCGCTGCACTTCTGGCCCTGGTACTCGAAGGCGCCCCGGGTGAGGGCGGTCTTGAGGACGGCGCGGTCGGCGCTCGGGTGGGCGACGACGAAGTCCTTGCCGCCGGTCTCGCCGACCAGGCGCGGATAGGCGCGGTACTTCTCGATGTTGGCGCCGACCGTCTTCCACAGGTACTGGAAGGTCTTGGTCGAGCCGGTGAAGTGGATGCCCGCCAGGTCCCGGTGTTCCAGGGCGACTTCGGAGACGGCGAGGCCGTCGCCGGTGACGAGGTTGATGACGCCCTTGGGCAGCCCGGCCTCTTCGAGGAGCCGCATCAGCAGGACGGCCGAGTGGGTCTGGGTCGGGGACGGCTTCCAGACGACGACGTTGCCCATCAGGGCCGGCGCGGTCGGCAGGTTCCCTGCGATCGCCGTGAAGTTGAAGGGCGTGATCGCGTAGACGAAGCCCTCCAGCGGGCGGTGGTCGAGGCGGTTCCAGACGCCCGGGGAGTTCGCCGGGGGCTGTTCGGCGAGGATCTGGCGGGCGTAGTGGACGTTGAAGCGCCAGAAGTCGACCAGTTCGCACGGGGAGTCGATCTCGGCCTGCTGGGCGGTCTTGGACTGGCCGAGCATCGTGGACGCGGCGATCGTCTCCCGCCAGGGTCCGGCGAGGAGTTCGGCGGCGCGCAGGATGATCGCGGCCCGGTCGTCGAAGGACATGGCCCGCCAGCCGGGCGCGGCGGTGAGCGCGGCGTCGATCGCGTCGCGGGCGTCCTGCCGCGTGGCGTTGCGGTAAGTGCCCAGCACGGCACGGTGGTTGTGGGGCTGTACGACGGTGAAGGCGTCGCCGCCGCCCATCCTCTTCGCGCCGCCGATCGTGCACGGCAGGTCGGCCGGGTTCTCCGCCAGCTCCTTCAACTTCGCCTCCAGCCGGGCCCGTTCGGGCGAGCCGGGGGCGTAGCCGTGCACCGGCTCGTTGACGGGGACGGGGACCTGGGTGACGGCGTCCATCGGTAACTCCCTTGTGAGGATCAGCGCTTGGTCAGAGTGGAGCGGACGAAGAACCGGAGGTTGGCGGGCTTCTCGGCGAGGCGGCGCATGAAGTAGCCGTACCAGTCGGTGCCGTAGGCGGTGTAGACGCGCATCCGGTGGCCCTCGGCGGCGAGGCGGAGGTGTTCCTCGCCGCGGATGCCGTAGAGCATCTGGAACTCGTACTCGTCGGGCTTGCGGTGGGCGCGGTGGGCGAGTTCCTGGGCGATGGAGATCAGGCGGGGGTCGTGCGAGCCGACCATGGGGTAGCCGGTGCCGTCCATCAGGGTGCGCAGGACGCGGACGTACGCCTTGTCGATCTCGGCGCGCTGCTGGTAGGCGACCTCGGCGGGCTCCTTGTACGCGCCCTTCACGAGCCGTACCCGGCTGCCGTTCGCGGCGAGGCGGCGGGCGTCGGCCTCGGTGCGGAAGAGGTAGGCCTGGATGACGCAGCCGGTGGCGGGGAAGTCGCGGCGCAGTTCGTCGTGGATCGCGAACATCGAGTCGAGGGTGGTGTGGTCCTCGGCGTCGAGCGTGACGGTCGTACCGATGGCGGCGGCGGCCTCGACGACCTGGCGGACGTTGGCCAGCGCGATGTCGTGGCCGCCGGGCAGGCCCTGGCCGAACATCGACAGCTTGACGGACATCTCGACCTTCGGACCGAGGCCGAGCCCGCGCAGTCTTCCGACGAGCTGGAGATAGGCGTCGCGGGCGGCGGTCGCCTGGGCGGGGGTGGTGATGTCCTCGCCGACGACGTCCATCGTCAGCTCAAGGCCCTGCCCGGTCAGCTCGCGGATGACGGGGACGACGTCCTCGACGGTCTCCCCCGCGATGAAACGGTCCACGACCTGCTTGGTCACAGGGGCCGCGGAGATCAGCCGGCGCATCCGGTCGCTGCGCGACGCGGCGAGAATCACGGGACCCAGCAACGGGCACCTCCACGGAAAGTTGCGGCCCGCACGGGCCGTGAGCACCAAGTCACCGTGAACCTATGGATCTCTCCGATCCTTAGCCATCGACAGCTGTCACGCATCCGTGCCGCAGATCTCAGACAGATGTATGAGAAGGGTTCGGCCAGGGCGCAGAATGTCCGGGTGACAGCCGATTACCAGGACCTGGTCGACGAGATCTCCGCCCTCCTGGGCGTCCCCGCGACCCTGGAGAACCGCGACTTCGAGCTGATCGCCTTCGGCGCGTACGACAGCGAGGGCGAGCTGGACGCGTCCGCGCTGGACCCGGTCCGGGCCCGCTCGATCCTCACCCGCCGCTCGACGGCCGCCGTCCGCGCCTGGTTCGAGGGGTTCGGCATCACGCGGGCGACGGGTCCGGTGCGGATCCCGCCGGCGCCGGAGGCGGGCGTCCTCCAGGGCCGCATCTGCCTGCCGGTCCGGCACCGGGGGGTGGTCCTCGGCTACGTCTGGCTCCTGGACGACGACCCCGACGACGCCCGCCTGTCCGCCGCGATGCGGGTGGCGGAGCGGATCGGGGGGCTGCTGGCGGACGAGCACCAGCATGGGGCCGACCTGAGCCGGGAGCTGCGGGCGGTGCTGACGGGCGAGCGGGGGTGGGAGACGGCGCTGGGGGAGCTGCGTTCGGCGCTGGGGGTGCGGGGGGAGGGGGCGCAGGTGGTGGTGTGTGTGACGCCGTGGGGGGAGGAGGGGGTGTCGGTACGGAATCTGGCGGGGGCGTTGGCGGCTTGTACGGTGCCTTGGGGTTGGGGGGTGGCGGGTTCTTCAGGTGCGGCGGGTTCGGGGGCGGCGGCTTCGGGGGCGGTGGCTTGGGGGGCGGCGAGTTCTTCGGGAGCAGCGGCTTGGGGGGCGGCGAGTTCTTCGGGGACGGCGGCTTCGGGGACGGCGGCGGGTTCGGATACGGCGGCTTGGACTCCTTCGGCATCGTCAGCCCCTCCGGCTTCTTCCGGTGCCGCCGGGCAGGCGCTCGCCGTGCTGGTGCGGGCGCGGCCCGGGGTCTCCGCCGGGGCGCGGCTGCTGGAGCGGGCCGGGGCGGGGGCCGTCGCCGGGGTCGCGGAGGTGCGGACGGGGCTCGGGGAACTGGCCGTCGCGTGGCGGGAGGCGGCGGGCGCGGCGCGGGCGGCGCGGGCGGAGGCGCGGCTGGGGCCGGTCGCGGAGTGGGGGCGGATCGGGGTGTACCGGATGCTGACGGCACTGGGGGACGTACGCGATCCGGCGGTGGCGCCGCTGCTGCTGCCCGCGCACCGGGAGCTGGCGCGGACGGCGGAGGTGTACCTGGACCGCGCGGGGCAGGCGGGGCGGACGGCGGCGGAGCTGGGGGTGCACCGGCAGACGCTGTACTACCGGCTGTCGCGGGTGGAGCGGCTGACGGGGCTGGATCTGGGGGACGGGGAGGATCGGCTGTTGCTGCATATGGGGTTGAAGGGGGCGCGGTTGGGGGGACGCCTCTCGCAATAGGCGTCTCTCGGAGTGCGCGGTGCCTTCCGGGCGCCGTCCTTGAAGCGAGCGGCGCTCCCCGAGCCGCCGTCCTTGAAGCGAGCGGCGCTCCCCGAGCCGCCTTCCCGAAGTGCCCGGCGCTCGAAAGCGAGAGCGATTATTGAAAACGATTGTCATCATGTTACGGTCAGGCCCGCCCCCTTGACCGCCCCTTTACCCACCCCACCCGGAGGGTCCCGTGCGCCTGCCCGCTCGCCGTCCGCTGCCCGCCACCGCCCTCACGGCCGCCTCCGCGCTGCTCCTCGCCGGATGCTTCACGGGCTCACCCGAGTCCGGAGCCGACGGCGGCAAGCGCATACGCGTCGCGATGATGCAGCCCCCCAGATCCGGCCTCTCCCCCCTCTCCGACGACGCGTTCAAACTGTCCCGCTGGTCCACCGCCGAGACCTTGGTGAAGCTGGACGCGGACGGCGACGCGAAGCCCTCGCTGGCCACCAAGTGGACCCGATCGGGCCGGAGTTGGACGTTCACGCTGCGGGACGGGGTGACCTTCCACGACGGCACGAAGCTGGACGCGGCGGCCGTCGTACGGTCGCTCACGCGCGCCGCGACCGCCTCGCCCAAGCCGCGCATCCTGGACGGCGTCGACCTGACGGTGAAGGCGGCCGGCGACACCGTCGTCGTCACGACCGCCGACGAGGACCCCCTGGTCCCGCAGCGGCTCAGCTCGCCGCAGCTGTCGGTGCTCGCGGCGAAGGCGTACGCGGGGCGGACGGTGAACCCGGTGGGCGCGGGGACCGGGCCGTTCGAGCTGGTGAAGGTGAACGGGACGACGTCCGCCGCGCTCGACCGGTACGACGGGTACTGGGGCGCGAAGGCCAAGTCCCCTGGAATAGACGTGAAGTTCGTGCCGGACGGGACCGCGCGGGCCGCCGCCCTGCGCAGCGGCGAGGCGGACATCGTGGAGGCGGTGCCGGTGTCGCAGGCCGCGCTGCTGGACCAGAAGCTGATCACCGAGGTGCCGATGCCGCGCACCAACACCCTTTATCTGAACACCTCTTCGGTCCCCTTCAAGGACGCCTCGCTGCGGGCCGCCGCCCGGGAGGCGATCGACGCGGAGTCGATCGTGAAGGGCGTGTACGAGGGCCGCGCGGACGTCGCCCAGGGTCTGCTCGGACCGGCGCTGCCGTGGGCGGCGGCGCTGCGCAAGCCGGTGAAGCGCGCCGCCGCCGGTGACCCGAAGGGGCGGTCGGTCACGATCGGCACCTTCACCGACCGCGCCGAACTCCCCGAGGTCGCCGCCGCGCTCCAACAGCAGCTCCAGAAGGCCGGGTTCAAGGTGAAGCTGGAGGTCCGCGAGTACGCGGCCATCGAATCCGACGCGCTGGCGGGGAAGTTCGACGCGTTCATCCTCTCCCGCGCGACCGTCCTCGACTCCGGCGACCCGGCCGCCTACCTCTACAGCGACTTCGCCTCCGACGGCTCCTTCAACATCGCCCAGCTCAAGAACCCTGCTGTGGACGCCGAGTTGAGGAAGGCGGGCGCGACGCCGACCGGGGACGCCCGGCGGGCCGCGATCATCGCCGGTGAAGCCGCCGTGCTGGCCACGGACGCGGCGGTGCCGATGCTGCACGAGCGGGTCGTGCAGGGCGACGCGGCCGGGGTGAGCGGGGCCGCGCACGACCCCCGGGAGCGGGAGCTGGTGACCGCCGAGACGGTCGTCAAGTAGTGGGCATGAAGCCATCGGCAAGGGGCCGACTCCGGCCCGGCTCCGCCGCGTTGACCCGGCTCGCCGGTCTCCTCGCCGTCGTCGTCGCCGTCGGTCTCCTGCCCTGGCTCTCCGGGCGGGACCCGGCGCTGACGGTGCTGCGGGCGCGGTCGGCGGAGCAGGAGCCGACGCGGGAGGCGCTGGACGCGATCCGGCGGGACCTCGGTCTCGACGGCGGTCCCCTTTCCCTGCTGGGGAGTTGGGCCGGCCGGGCGCTGCGCGGGGACCTGGGCACGTCGTGGGTGTCGGGCACCGGCGTGCTGCCGTCGGCGGTCGCCGGGCTCCAGGTGTCGCTGGCGCTGATGGGCGCCGCGCTCGCCGTCGCCGTGCTGCTGGGCGCGCTGCTGGTGGCGCCGGTGCTGGTGCGGGGGCGGGGGTCGGCCGGGGCGGGGGCCGCGATGCTGGCGGCGGTGCCCGAATTCCTGCTGGCCACCGTCGGGTTGCTGGTGTTCGGGGTGTGGCTGGGGTGGCTGCCGACGTCCGGCTGGGAGGGTCCGGTGCATCTCGTGCTGCCCGCCGTGGCGCTCGGGGTGCCGGCCGGCGGGCTGCTCGGCCGGCTCGTCGCGGACGCGCTGCCCGCCGTGCTCGACGAGCGGTGGGTGGAGCTGTGGCGGGGCGCCGGGGTGAGCGGGGCGCGGGTCGCCGGGGCGGCGCTGCGGCGCGTACTCCCGCCGCTGGTACCGCAGTTCGGGATGGCCGCCGTCGGCCTGACCGGCGGCGCGGTCGCGGTGGAGACCGTCTTCGCGATCCCCGGCATCGGCCGCACGGCCCTGGGCGCCGCCAAGTCGCAGGACCTGCCGCTCCTCCAGGGCTCGGTGCTGGCCCTCCTCCTGCTGGGCCTCACCGTCGGCGCCCTCTGCGCGCTCCTGCGCCGCCGGCTGCTGGGCCCGGCCCTGCGCGACGCCTCCCTGGCCCTGCCCCCGCCCCGCCCGGTCCGCGTCCCGGCGGCCGTCCCCCTGGCCCTGTTCACCCTCCTGACGGTGACCACCGCCTGGGGCCTGCTGCGCGATCCGTACGACGTCCACACCGACTCCCGTCTGGCGGCGCCGAGTTGGGCGCACCCGCTGGGCACGGACGGGCTCGGCCGGGACGTCCTCGCCCGGCTCGGGCACGGCGCCGCGACGACCGTCGGCACGGCCGTCGCCGTCTGCGCGCTGAGCCTGCTCGTCGGGCTCGCCCTCGGTTTTCTTCCGGGTGTCGCCTCGGGCGCCGCCGACATCGCCAACGCGCTGCCGCCGGTGATCGTCGGCATCCTGGTCGCGGCCGTCTCCGGGCCCGGGACCGGCGGCGCGGCCCTCGCGGTCGCCCTGATCTCCTGGCCGCCGCTGGCCGCGCACACGGCGGCGCTGGTCCAGGAGGTGCGCGCGTCCGCTTTCCTGACCGCCCAACGGGCCATCGGGGCGACCCCGTTGTGGATCCTGACCCGGCACGTCCTGCCGACGGTCACAGCGCCGGTCGCCCGCCACGCCCTGCTCCGGCTGCCGGGGATCGCGCTGGCGCTGGCCTCGCTCGGCTTCCTGGGCCTGGGGGCCCAACCTCCGTCCCCTGAATGGGGGTTGCTGCTCGACGAGTCGCGGGCGTACGTGGAACGGGCGCCCTGGGCGGCGCTGGCGCCCGCGGTGGCGCTGGCGGTGCTGGCCGGGCTCGCGGTGTCGGGGGCGGCGTTCGTGGAGGGGAGAAAGCCGGCCGCCGGGAGAAAGCCCGCTACTGGGCGAAGAGGCAGCACCGGCAAGGGAGTTGAGGAGGCCCGCACATGACGCCCGCCGAAGACCTCGTACCCGAGAGCGCCCCCCTCCTCTCCGTCCGCGGCCTCCGCATCTCCTTCTCCGGTGTCGAAGCCGTCCGGGGCGTCTCCTTCGACGTCCACCAAGGTGAAGTCCTCGCGCTGGTCGGCGAGTCCGGCGCTGGCAAGTCCCTCACCGCGCGGGCGCTACTCGGGATGCTGCCCCGGGAGGCGGTCCAACGGGGCACGGTGACACCGGACTTGTCCGCGCACCGGGGCCGTCGTATCGCGCTGGTCCCGCAGGACGCGCTGGCCGCGCTGTCGCCCGTGCACCCCGTCGGGGACCAACTCGCCGCCGCCGTACGGTCGGTGCGGAAGGTGTCGCGGGCGCAGGCGCGGGCGGTGGCCGTCGGCGCGCTGGAGCGGGTCGGGATCGCGGACGCGGCGCGCAAGGCGCGGGCGTATCCGCACGAGTACTCCGGCGGGATGCGCCAGCGGGCGGTCATCGCGATGGCCACGGTCAACGAGCCGGACGTCCTGGTCGCCGACGAGCCCACCACGGCCCTCGACGAGGACCGCCGCGAGCAGATCCTGACCCTGCTGTGCGATCTGTCCTCGGCGCTGGTCCTGGTCACCCACGACGTGGAAGCGGTACGCCGGCACGCGGACCGGGCGCTGGTCATGTACGCCGGCCGGATCACCGAACTCGGCCCGGCGCAGGCGGTGTTGGACCGCCCCCTGGCCCCCTACACGGCGGGCCTGCTGGCCTCCCTCCCCGGGCGCGCCCGGGGCCGCCGGCTGACCGCGCTGCCCGGCACTCCCCCGGCGCCCGGCGACCTCCTCCAGGGCTGCGCGTTCGCCCCGCGCTGCCCGCTGGCGCGGGAGCGATGCCTGCGGGAGGAACCGGAGTTGACGCCCGCCGACGGCCGCCTGGTCGCCTGCCACCACCCGGAAGGGGCCACGCTGTGACCCTCCTCGACGTCCGTGACCTGGTCGTCCGCTACGGCGAGCGCACCGCCGTGGACGGCGTCTCCTTCGCCCTCTCCCCCGGTGAGACGCTCGCCCTCGACGGCCCCTCGGGCTGCGGCAAGTCGTCGACCGCGCTCGCCGTGCTCCAGCTGCGCCGCCCGCACAGCGGCCAAGTCCGGTTCGAGGGGCTGGAGTTGACGTCCCTCTCGGAACGCGAGCTGCGGCCCGTGCGACCGCGTATGCAGCCCGTCTTCCAGGACCCCTACGGCTCCCTCAGCCCCCGGCAGCGGGTGCGGGACGCCGTCGCCGAACCGCTGAAGGTACAAGGGCGTTGGGATCCCGAGACCGGTCCGGGCCAAGTCGCCGAGCTGCTTGAGCGGGTCGGGCTGGGGGCGGCGTACGGGGCGCGCAGGCCGGGCGAGTTGTCCGGCGGGCAGTGTCAACGCGTCGGTATCGCGCGGGCGTTGGCCTCCGAGCCGCGGCTGCTGGTGCTGGACGAGCCGGTCTCCGCGCTCGACCCCTCGGTGCGGGCCGGGGTGCTGAACCTCCTCGCCGACCTCCAGGAGGAGTTGCGGCTCGGCTATCTCTTCATCTGCCACGACCGGGCCGTCGTACGCCATGTCGCGGACCGGGTGGTGGAGTTGCGGGACGGGAGGGTCAGCGGGGAGTGGCGGCCCCGCTGATCCGGCAGCCGCTCGACTCCCCGGCCCCCAAAGGAAAAACGCCGGGCGCACCCGGCGTTTCCCCATACAACCGATCAGACCAGGTTCACCGCACGCGCCGAAGTCGCCCCGATCTCCGCGGACACCTCCGCCAGCACGCCCGCCGGAACCGCCTCGTCGACCGTCAGCACGGCCAGCGCCTCGCCGCCCGCCGCGAGCCGGGACACCTGCATGCCGGCGATGTTGATCCCCGCCTCGCCGAACACGCGGCCGACGGTGCCGACGACGCCCGGCCGGTCCTCGTACTGGAGGACGACGAGGTGGTCGGCGATCGCGAGGTCGACGTCGTACTCGCCGACCGCGACGATCTTCTGGAGGTTCTTCGGGCCGGCCAGCGTGCCGGAGACCGAGACCTCCGCGCCGTCGGAGAGGGTGCCGCGGACGGTGACCACGTTGCGGTGGTCGGTCGCCTCGGAGGAGGTCGTGAGGCGGACCTCCACGCCGCGCTCCTGCGCGAACAGGGGGGCGTTGACGTAGGACACGGTCTCCGCGACGACGTCCTCGAACACGCCCTTGAGCGCGGAGAGTTCGAGCACCTTGACGTCGTGCTGGGTGATCTCGCCGTACACCTCGACGTCGAGGCGGACCGCGACCTCGCCCGCGAGGGCGGTGAAGATGCGGCCGAGGCGCTCGGCGAGCGGCAGGCCCGGCTTGACGTCCTCGGCGATGACGCCGCCCTGGACGTTCACCGCGTCGGGGACCAGCTCGCCGGCGAGGGCGAGGCGGACGGACTTCGCGACGGCGATGCCGGCCTTCTCCTGGGCCTCGTCGGTGGAGGCGCCGAGGTGCGGGGTGGCGACGACCTGGTCGAACTCGAAGAGCGGGGAGTCCGTGCAGGGCTCCTTGGCGTACACGTCGAGCCCGGCGCCGGCAACGCGGCCCTCCTTGAGCGCCGAGTACAGCGCCTCCTCGTCGACGATCCCGCCGCGCGCGGCGTTGACGATGCGGACGGTCGGCTTGACCTTGCGCAGCGCCTCGTCGCCGATGAGGCCGACGGTCTCGGGGGTCTTGGGGAGGTGGACGGTGATGAAGTCGGCGACTTCGAGCAGCTCGTCCAGGGTGAGGACCTTGACGCCCATCTGGGCGGCGCGCGCGGGCTGGATGTAGGGGTCGTAGGCGACGACCTTCATGCCGAACGCGGACATCCGCTGCGCGACCAGCGCGCCGATGCGGCCGAGGCCGACGACGCCGAGGGTCTTCTCGGCCAGCTCGACACCCGTGTACTTGCTGCGCTTCCACTCGCCGTTCTTCAGCGCGGCGTTGGCCTGCGGGATGTGCCGGGCGGTGGCCAGCAGCAGGCCGCAGGCGAGCTCGGCGGCGGTGACGATGTTCGAGGTGGGGGCGTTGACGACCATCACGCCGGCCTTGGTGGCGGCGGAGACGTCGACGTTGTCCAGGCCGACGCCGGCTCGTGCGACGACCTTCAGCTGGTGCGCGGCGGCGATGGCCTCGGCGTCGACCTTGGTGGCCGAGCGGATCAGGATCGCGTCGACATCGGCGATCGCGGGGAGCAGTTCGGCTCGGTCCGCTCCGTTGCAGTGCCGGATCTCGAAGTCCGGGCCTAGCGCGTCGACGGTCGCGGGCGACAGCTCTTCAGCGATGAGTACGACAGGTTTCGAGCTCACGTGAGTCCTCACAGGTCCAATGCGCGGACGGCCGTCCCGACGGCCGCGGCGGAGGAGGGGGGCTACCGCGGAAGACGCACGACACTGTGGGCCTGACGCGTGATGTGCAGCAGTGTAGTGGCGCCGGGGGTTGTCTTCGACGCCGCTGCGGAAGGCCGGGGCGAGGGGCCCGGGGCGCGTCGCCCCGGGCCCCCGCCCGGAGGCTCACGCCTCCTCGTCGACCCAGCTCATGAGCTTGCGCAGCTGCTTGCCGGTGGTCTCGAGCAGGTGCTCGGAGTCCGCGTCCTTGTACTCGTTGTACTTCTTCAGGCCGCCGTGGTACTCGTCCATCCAGTTCTGGGCGAAGGTGCCGTCCTGGATCTCGGCGAGGACCTGCTTCATCTCGGCCTTGGTGGCGTCGGTGATGATGCGCGGGCCGGTGATGTAGTCGCCCCACTCGGCGGTCTCGGAGACGGACCAGCGCATCTTCTCCAGGCCGCCCTCGTACATGAGGTCGACGATGAGCTTCAGCTCGTGCAGGCACTCGAAGTAGGCGATCTCGGGCTGGTAGCCCGCCTCGACGAGGGTCTCGAAACCGGCCTTGACCAGGGCGGACGTACCACCGCAGAGAACGGCCTGCTCACCGAACAGGTCGGTCTCGGTCTCCTCGGTGAACGTGGTCTTGATGACCCCGGCGCGGGTGCCGCCGATGGCCTTGGCGTACGACAGCGCGAGCGCGAAGGCGCCCCCGGTCGCGTCCTGCTCGACGGCGGCGATCGCGGGGACGCCGCGGCCTTCCTCGTACTGGCGGCGCACGAGGTGGCCGGGGCCCTTGGGGGCGACCAGGGCGACGTCGACGCCGGCGGGGGCCTTGATGAAGCCGAAGCGGACGTTGAAGCCGTGGGCGAAGAACAGCGCGTCGCCGTCCTTCAGGTTCGGGGCGATGGACTCCTCGTAGACTTTGGCCTGGATGGGGTCCGGGATCAGGATCATGATGAGGTCGGCCTCGGCGGCGGCCTCGGCGGGGCTCACCACGCGCAGGCCCTGCTCCTCGGCCTTGGCCTTGGACTGGGAGCCCTCGTGCAGACCGACGCGCACGTCGACGCCGGAGTCACGCAGCGACAGCGCGTGGGCGTGGCCCTGGCTGCCGTAGCCGATGACCGCGACCTTGCGGCCCTGGATGATGGACAGGTCGGCGTCGGCGTCGTAGAACAGCTCGGCCACTTGGTTTCTCTCCTTGAGTGCAGGTGTTGCGTCCCACCGTATGACGGCGGGGAGCGGGACGGACGCGGGGTCTCGCCATGCGGATCCCGGCTTTAAAGAATCACGCGCCGAAGGATCACGCGCTGCGGTCGAGGGCGCGCAGGGAGCGGTCGGTGATGGAGCGGGCGCCGCGGCCGATGGCGATGGTGCCGGACTGGACGAGCTCCTTGATGCCGAAGGGCTCCAGCATCTTCAGCATCGCCGAGAGCTTGTCGGCGCCGCCGGTGGCCTCGATGGTGACGGCCTCCGGGGAGACGTCGACGGTCTTGGCGCGGAAGAGCTGGACGATCTCGGTGATCTGGGAGCGGGTCTCGTTGTCGGCTCTGACCTTGACCAGGACGAGTTCGCGGTGGACGGCGTGGGACGGCTCCAGCTCGACGATCTTGAGGACTTCGACGAGCTTGTTGAGCTGCTTGGTGACCTGCTCCAGGGGGAGGGCCTCGACGCTCACGACGATGGTGATGCGGGAGATGTCGGGGTGCTCGGTGACGCCGACGGCGAGGGAGTCGATGTTGAAGCCGCGGCGGGAGAAGAGGGCGGCGATGCGCGCCAGGATGCCGGGCTTGTTCTCGACCAGGACGGAGAGCGTGTGCTTGGACATGTCGTACCGGTCTCTCAGTCGTCTTCGCTGTCGCCGAAGTCGGGGCGGACGTTCAGGGCGGCCATGATCTCGTCGTTGGAGGTGCCGGCGGCGACCATCGGCCAGACCATGGCGTCCTCGTGGACGATGAAGTCGATCACGACGGGGCGGTCGTTGATCGCGTTGGCCTCTTCGATGGCCTTGTCGAGGTCCTCGGGGGACTCGCAGCGGATGGCGTGGCAGCCCATGGCCTCGGAGAGCTTCACGAAGTCGGGGATGCGGGTGCCGCGGGCCTGCGGGTCGACGTCGCTGGGGCCCGAGTGCAGGACGGTGTTGCTGTAGCGCTGGTTGTAGAACAGGGTCTGCCACTGGCGGACCATCCCGAGGGCGCCGTTGTTGATGACGGCGACCTTGATCGGGATGTTATTCAGGGCGCAGGTGGTGAGTTCCTGGTTGGTCATCTGGAAGCAGCCGTCGCCGTCGATCGCCCAGACGGTGCGGTCGGGCACGCCGGCCTTGGCGCCCATGGCGGCGGGGACGGCGTAGCCCATGGTTCCGGCGCCGCCGGAGTTCAGCCAGGTCGCGGGCTTGTCGTACTGGATGAAGTGGGCGGCCCACATCTGGTGCTGGCCGACGCCTGCGGTGAAGACCGTGCCCTCGGGCGCGAGTTGGCCGATGCGTTCGATGACCTGCTGCGGGGAGAGGGTGCCGTCGCCGGGCTGGCTGTAGCCGAGCGGGTAGGTGTCGCGCCAGCGGTTGAGGTCCTTCCACCAGGCGGCGTAGTCGCCGTGGTGCCCTTCGCTGTGCTCCTTCTGGACGGCCTGGATGAGGTCGGCCAGGACCTCGCGGGCGTCCCCGACGATCGGCACGTCGGCGGCGCGGTTCTTGCCGATCTCGGCGGGGTCGATGTCGGCGTGGACGATCTTGGCGTAGGGGGCGAAGCTGTCGAGCTTGCCGGTGACGCGGTCGTCGAAGCGGGCGCCGAGGGCGACGATCAGGTCGGCTTTCTGGAGGGCGGTGACGGCGGCGACGGAGCCGTGCATGCCGGGCATGCCCAGGTGCTGGGGGTGGCTGTCGGGGAAGGCGCCCAGGGCCATCAGGGTGGTGGTGACGGGGGCGCCGGTCAGCTCGGCGAGGACCTTCAGCTCGGCGGTGGCCTGCGCCTTGATGACGCCGCCGCCGACGTACAGGACGGGCCGTTTGGCGGCGGTGATCAGCTTGGCGGCCTCGCGGATCTGCTTGGCGTGCGGCTTGGTCACCGGGCGGTAGCCGGGCAGGTCCATGACGGGCGGCCAGGAGAACGTCGTCTTCGCCTGGAGGATGTCCTTGGGGATGTCGACCAGGACCGGTCCGGGGCGGCCGGTGGAGGCGATGTGGAAGGCCTGCGCGATCGTCCGGGGGATGTCCTCGGCCTTGGTGACCAGGAAGCTGTGCTTGGTGATCGGCATGGTGATGCCGACGATGTCCGCCTCCTGGAAGGCGTCCGTGCCGATCGCCTTGGACGCGACCTGGCCGGTGATCGCCACGAGCGGCACCGAGTCCATGTTGGCGTCCGCGATGGGCGTGACCAGGTTGGTGGCGCCGGGGCCCGAGGTCGCCATGCAGACGCCGACCTTGCCGGTGGCCTGGGCGTATCCGGTGGCCGCGTGGCCCGCGCCCTGCTCGTGCCGGACGAGGACGTGGCGCACCCGCTTCGAGTCCATCATCGGGTCGTAGGCGGGCAGGATGGTCCCGCCGGGGATGCCGAAGACCGTGTCGACGCCCACCTCCTCGAGGGAGCGGATGAGGGACTGCGCGCCCGTGACGTGCTCGACGGTGGCGGAGGACGGCCCTCCGGATCGGGGCCGCGGCTGCGGATGCGGGGCCCCGGAGGCCTGCTCGGTCATCGGCATTCTCTTCTCGAAGCTGAGGGTTTTCGGCGGGTTTCGTGCGGAGTGCGGCGGTTGCTCGGGGGGCGTCCGTGCAACAAAAAACCCCTCGTGCCGTAGGGCAAGCGAGGGGAGCGCGTCGGGTGCGGGGGCTGGGCGGTCCGGGTCTTCCGGGCGTCCTCAGCTTCAGCCGACGCGCTGTCCAAGTACGAGAATTCGGGTGCGCATGGCATTGACCCTCCCCCCGACGCGCACCGACTGTCAAGCGGGTGGGACGGGGGTCTCATTATGTGAGCGAGCACCAAGCGGACCATGGGTTCGGCACCTGCGGGAACGAGGGCGGACTGTGCGTCGTACGACTTTTGTACGACGCACAGGTGCCCTGGCGCATCCGCTGGGCCGGTGCCGGTTCACGCATTCACGTGAGGGCCGGTTCCGCCGGGCCGTGCGGCACCGGGTAGGCGCCGGAGCCGAGCGCCCTGCGCAGCCGGTACTCGTCGAGCGGGCCGGAGAAGGCCATGCCCTGCCCGTAGGTGCAGCCCAGCTCGCGCAGCGCCACCACCTGTTCGGGCAGGTCGACCCCTTCGGCGACGGTCTGCATCCCGAGGTCGGCGGCGAGCCGCAGCACCCCGCCGGTGATCTTGTGCAGCCGCGCGGACTCGACGACGCCCTCGACGAGCCCCCGGTCGAGCTTGAGGACGTCGACGGGGAGCCTGCGCAGCGCCGTGAGCCCCGTACAGCCGCTGCCGACGCCGTCGAGCACGATCCGGACCCCGAGCCGGCGCAGGGCCGCCAGACGCCGCTCCAGCTCGTCAGGGGACACCTTCGCGTCCTTCGGGTCGAGATCGGCCAGCTCGATCAGCAGCGCGCCCGACGGCAGCCCGTGCCGGGTCAGCAGCGCCTCGACCGAGCCGAGCGGCAGCGAGCGGTCCACGAGCCGCCGGGCGCCCATCCGGACGACGACCGGCACGGGCCGGCCCCCGGCGGCGCGCTCGGCGGCCTGCTCGACCGCCTCCGCGAGCACCCAGCGGCCCAGCTCGGCCGTCTTGTCGCTGTCCTCGGCGACCCGCAGGAACTCCGCCGGCGTGAACAGCACCCCTTGCGAGGAGCGCCACCGCGCGGTCGCGGCCACCGACGAGATCCGGCCGTCGGCGAGCCGTACGACGGGCTGGTGCAGCAGCGTGAACTCCCCGTCGTTGAGCGCCGCCCGCAGCCGGGTCGCCAGCTCCGCCTTGCGCACGACGTCCTGCTGCATCTGCGGCTGGTACAGCTCGACGCGTCCCTTGCCGCCGGCCTTCGCGCGGTACATCGCGAGGTCGGCGTTGCGCAGCAGTTCGCCCGCGCCGAGGCCGGGTTCGGCGAAGGCGACGCCGATGGAGGCGGCGACGCGGACGTCCTGCCCGTCGATGGCGTAGGGCTGCGAGAGCGCGACGCGCAGCCGGTCGGCGAGCTCCAGGATGTGCCGCTCGCGCGCGGGCCGGTCGTGGGTGTTGTCGCCCAGGATGAGCGCCGCGAACTCGTCGCCGCCGAGCCGGGAGGCGGTGTCGGACTGCCGTACGGCTTCCTGGAGCCGGCGGGCGGCCTGGACGAGCAGGTCGTCGCCGGCGGCGTGGCCGATGGTGTCGTTGACCGCCTTGAAGCCGTCCAGGTCGATGAAGAGGACGGCCGTGCCCCTCGGGCCGCTGCCGCGGTCGGAGCTGCGGCGGCCGGAGAGGGCCTGCTGGACGCGCTGGGTGAACAGCGCGCGGTTGGGCAGGTCGGTGAGCGGGTCGTGCTCGGCGTTGTGCTGGAGCTGCGCCTGGAGGCGGACCCTTTCGGTGACGTCCCGGCTGTTGAAGATGAGGCCGCCGTGGTGGCGGTTGACGGTCGACTCGACGTTGAGCCAGCCGCCGTCGCCGGAGCGGAAGCGGCACTCGATACGGGTGGTGGGCTCCTCCAGGGGGCTGGCTGCGAGGAAGCGGCGCACCTCGTGCACCACGCAGCCCAGGTCCTCGGGGTGGATGAAGTGGGCCAGCTCCCGGCCGAGCATCTCCTCGGCGGGGCGGCCGTAGACCCCGGCGGCGGCCGGGGAGACGTACCTCAGGGCGCCGCTGGGGGCGGCGATCATGATGACGTCGCTGGAACCCTGCACGAGGGAGCGGAAGTGGTTCTCCTTCTGCGCGAGTTCCTGGGTGAGGTTGATGTTGTCGAGGAGCATGATGCCCTGGCGGACCACGAGGGCGAGGACGACGGCCGTCCCGGTGAACAGGACGACGCGGTCGACGCTGTGGCCGTTGAGGACGTTGTACAGGATGCTCAGCACGCAGACGGCCGCCGCCAGGTAGGGCGTGAGCGCGGCCAGCGAGCCGGTGACCGGGCGGGTCGGACGGCTCGGGTGGTCGGGCGGCGGGGGCGCGGGGGGCTGCGGGCGGGGGTGGTCCAGGGCCGGCGGGGCCTGCGGGTGGCGGCCGGGGATGTGCTCGTGGACCACGCGCGTGTGCTGCGCCTCCGGGTGGCCGTGCGGGCCGTGCGGGTGGGCGCCGTCGGCCGCGCGCGGGTGCGGGTCGGCCGGGTGCCGGGGCTGCTTGCCCTCCTCGGGCAGCCGCCGGGTGCGGGCGTCGCGCTCGGGCTGGGAACGGGCGGCGGCCCAGGGCGCGTACGCCAGGAGCAGCGAGCCCGCGAACCAGCCGGCGTCGAGCAGCTGTCCGGAGCGGTAGTCGTTGTGCAGCAGGGGCGAGGTGAACAGGGCGTCGCACATGACCGTGAGCGCGAGCGCCCCCACGGCGGTGTTGACGGCCGCGCGGTTCATCGCCGAGCGCCGGAAGTGCAGCACGAGGACCATGCTGACCAGGGCGATGTCGAGCAGCGGGTAGGCCAGGGACAGCGCGGTGTGGGCGACGCTCGGGCCGTCGAACTTGGCGGCCTGGGCGAGGGCGAGGCTCCAGGAGAGCGTCAGCAGCGAGCCGGCGATCAGCCAGGCGTCGAGGCCCAGGCAGACCCAGCCCGCCTTGGTGACGGGCCGGGCGGCGAGCACCAGGAGGCCGACGATCGCCGGCGGCGCGAAGCAGAGGAAGAACAGGTCGGCGTAGCTGGGGCTGGGCACCTGTTCGCCCAGCACGACCTCGTACCAGCCCCAGACCAGGTTGCCCAGGGACGCCATCGCCGAGGACAGCGAGAACAGCAGCCAGGCGGGCCGGAAGCGGACCCTGCGGGTGCGGGCGTACAGGAAGCAGGAGACGGCGGCCGTCCCCGCGGCGGCGCTGAGGCCGAAGTCGCCCATGACGAGGGCGAGATGGCGCGAGCCCCAGCCGAGCGCGGAACCGACGGCGTATCCCGCGCACAGGAGGGCCAGCAGGAGTTGGTGGACCAGATTGGTCCCGCTCGCAGGGGGCTTCTTCCCGGTCCGGGTGTCACCCGCCGGGCGCTGCGGCCCGCGGGTCCTGTCGAGCGGGTTCACGGCAGTGGGCGGCGCGTTCACGAGGGCCTCCCGGTCTGCTCGGCTCCTGGTGCGTACGTGGCGGAGGGCGCTTTGGGGAGCGGCGCTTCCAGATGCCGCCCCGGATACCGCTCCAGGTGCCGCTCTAGATGCCGCGAGCCCCGGGAAAGGTCAGTTTCCCGGGGCCGGTGCGCCCCTGTGGTCGCGCTGTGCAACTGGTGGGTGTGCGTCTCGTGGTGGCAGGTGCCGTACCGACCGGCGCGGTGACCGCTTGCGTCCGCCGCGGTGCGCCAGGGTCGCCGTCGGCGGCCTCGCCGCGTCGGATCGTTCGCCCATAGGCCGTGCATCACCCGTCGCCCCCCTCACAAAGTCTGAGATGTCATCCCCGGCGCCGATCGGTGCGGCGCAGCCCCTCGTCGGGACGATACACCAGTCTCGTCACTCAGGGACATAGTTCCTCTACGCTCCGTGACGACCAGCGGCGATGCGGGTACGGCCCGCGCTCAGGAGACTGCGGAGGGTGTGCACATCGGATTAGCCGACCGTTTCTCCCGTCGTAGTGAGGATCACGTTCCGAAGAGGTTCACGGTTCACATAGCGGGTCAGCTGATCGACCAGAAGCCGCTCGGCGCGTGGCCGGAAAGCGGTGCTCGGCCCGCCCACGTGCGGACTGATCAGCACGCCCGGCGCGGTCCACAGCGGATGCCCCGGGGGCAGCGGTTCGGGGTCGGTGACGTCGAGCGCCGCGAGCAGCCGCCCGCGCTCCACCTCCGCGAGCAGCGCTTTCGTGTCGACGACGGGCCCGCGCGAGACGTTCACCAGCAGCGCCCCGTCCTTCATCCGCGCCAGGAACCCCTCGTCGACGAGCCCGCGCGTGCTCTCGCTCAGCGGCGTGACCAGGACGACGACGTCGGCTTCCGGAACCAGCAGCGGCAGCTCCTCTATGGGGTGCACGGGACCGCGCTCCGTCATGCGCCCGGAGCGTGCGACCCGTACCACCCGCGCGACCTCGAACGGCACGAGCCGGTCCTCGATGGCGGCGCCGATCGAGCCGTAGCCCACGATCAGCACGGTGCGGTCCGCGAGCGCCGGGCGGAACCCCCCTTCCCACACGCCCTGCTGCTGCGCCCGCACGAACTGCGGGACGCCCCTGAGCGACGCCAGGATCAGCGTGAGCGCCAGTTCGGCGGTGCTGGTCTCGTGCACCCCTCGCGCGTTGCACAGCTGCACCCCGGCCGGCATCGGCGCGAAGGACGGCACCAGGTCGTCGACCCCGGCCGAAAGGCTCTGCACGACCCGGAGATTGGCCATCTGCGGCAGCGGACGCGTGCGCAGTTCAAGGGACTTCATGTAGGGCGCGACGTAGAAGCCGCACCGCGCGGGGTCGCCCGGGAACTCGGCGGCGCCGTCCGGACCGCCGTCCCAGAAGAGGTAGTTGGGCCCTTCGGGGAGGCCTTCGATCTCCTCCGGCGGAAGGGCGAGCCATACATCGTGAACGTCTTGACGTGCGGTGTCGTCAGTCATGGTCAGGAGGCTATGTCAGGACGCGCGCGCGTAGAGGTTAGGTTGGCAGCCGGAACAGGGAGGTTCACGAGCAGGTGGAGCGCAGGACGATCGGCGCGGGGGCGCTCTCGGTGGGGGCCGTCGGACTCGGGTGCATGCCGATGAGCTGGGGGTACAGCGCGTCGCGGCGGCGGGGTGAGGAGTCGGTGCGGGCCCTGCACCGGGCGCTGGACCTGGGCGCCTCGCTCCTGGACACCGCCGACATGTACGGCCCGTTCACGAACGAGCGGCTGGTGGGCCGGGTCCTGCGGGAACGCCGGCAGGAAGCTTTCGTCTCGACGAAGGTGGGCCTCCTGGTCGGCGACCAGCACATCGTGGCCAACGGCCGTCCCGGGTACGTCCGCAGGGCCTGCGACGCGTCCCTGCGGCGGCTGCGGACCGACGTCATCGACCTCTACCAGCTGCACCGGGCCGACCCCGAGGTGCCGGTCGAGGAGACCTGGGGGGCGATGGCGGACCTCGTCCGCGCGGGCAAGGTGCGCGCGCTCGGGCTGTGCGCCGTGGGGGCGCGCGGCGGGCGCCGGACCGGAGCACACCTCCACGACCTGACGCTCCGTCAGTTGACGCGCGTCCAGCAGGTGTTTCCGGTGAGCGCGGTCCAGGCCGAGCTGTCCGTGTGGTCGCCGGAGGCACTGACGTCCCTGCTGCCCTGGTGCACGGCCCGCGACGTGACCCTCCTGGCGGCGATGCCCCTCGGCAACGGCTACCTCTCCGGCACCCTGACCCCCGGCCAGGGTTTCGAACCGGACGACATGCGGGCCCGGCACCCCCGCTTCACCGCCGAGATGATGGCCGCGAACCAGCCGATCATCTCCGGGCTGCGGCGGATAGCGCGGCGGCATGGGGAGGGGGTCACTCCGGCGCAGGTGGCGCTGGCGTGGATACTCGCGCAGGGGCCGGGGGTGGTGGCGGTGCCGGGGGCGAAGCGGGAGCGGTGGGTGGAGGAGAACGCGGGGGCGGTGGGGGTGCGGTTGACGGAGGGGGATCTGGAGGAGGTGAGGGGGTTGCCGGGGGCGGTGGGGTCTTGGGATTGAGGGGGGTTTCGGGGGGCGGGGGTTTCGGGGGGCGGCGCTTTTGTCTTCCAGGGTGGAGCGAGGGGACGGTGTTTCGAGGGGACGGTGTTTTTTGGGGGCGGTGTTTTTTGGGGGGCGGTGCTTCGAAGGGCAGTGTTTTTCTGCTCCGGGGTGGCATGGGCGCGGGGTGTTGCGGAGGGCGCGGGTGTTGCGGAGGGCGTGGGTGTTGCGGAGGGCGTGGGTTGTGGAGGGGGCAGGTCATGGAGGGGGTGTCTCTCGCGGCGGGCCGGGCGGGGGCCCGTCGGCTCCGAGGGCGGTTCCGGGAGTTGCTTCGCCGGCGCCCGTTTCGGTGTGGGCGTCGGCCCTGCGGGGAACCGCATCGGCGGATTCCGGACACTCGTTCGAGTGGGTGGGGTGGTGGGCGGGAACTCCTGGAGGGGCTTGCGGTGTATGACAAGTAGGAACCGTCGCGGGGAAGGGAGCGGGATCGTGGGACGTCGGGGTGCGGGGGCCGGGTTGGCTGTGGGGGCGTTGTTGGTCGTGAGCGGGTGTTCGTCGGACGGGGGCGGGGTCTCCGGCGGTTCCCCGTCAGGGTCTGCCTCGGCCGGCGTGAGCGGGGCGGCGCCGGCCGCGAAGGGGAGCGTCAGGGTCGTACGGACCGTCGCTCAGGGGCTGGACTCTCCCTGGGGGGTCGCCGCGATCCCGGGCGGCGGGCTGCTCGTGGCCTCGCGGGATCGGGGGACGCTCACGCTCGTGGACGTGGGGTCGGGGGCGAAGACCGAGATCGGGGAGGTGGCCGGGGTGGCGGCGGCCGGGGAGGGCGGGCTGCTCGGGATCGCGGTGTCGCCGTCGTACGCCTCTGACCGGATGGTCTACGCGTATCTCACCTCCGCGTCGGACAACAGGATCGTCCGTATGCGGTACGACGCGGCCAAGCCGGCCGGGCAGCGACTGGGGGCGCCGGACACCGTGTTCAAGGGCATCCCCAAGGGTTTCGTCCACAACGGCGGGCGGATCGCGTTCGGGCCGGACGGGATGCTGTACGCGGGGACCGGGGAGAGCGGCGACACGGGTCTCTCCCAGGACCGCTCCTCCCTGGGCGGCAAGATCCTCCGCCTGACCCCCGAGGGCGAACCGGCGCCGGGCAACCCCTTCCCCGGCTCCCCCGTCTACTCCTACGGCCACCGCAACGTCCAGGGCCTGGCCTGGGATCCCGAACAGCGCCTCTTCGCCGCGGAGTTCGGCCAGGACACGTGGGACGAACTGAACGCGATCAAGCCTGGCGGCAACTATGGCTGGCCCAAAACGGAGGGCACCTCAACAAACCCCGCATACCAAAACCCCCTGGCCCAATGGCCCACGGACGACGCCTCCCCCAGCGGCATCGCCTACGCCGGCGGTTCGATCTGGATGGCGGGCTTGAAGGGGCAACGCCTGTGGCGCATCCCCCTGAACGGCACCTCGACGTCGGCGGCCCCTGAGGCGTTCCTCACGAAGGAGTACGGGCGACTGCGGACGGTGGTGGCGGCTGGGGGCGGGAGGCTCTGGGTGACGACCAGTAATACGGATGGGCGGGGGGATGTGGGGGAGGGGGATGACAGGGTTTTGGAGGTGGAGGTTGGTTGAGGGGGCGACGCGGGGGGCTGGCGCGGGGAGGGGTGCGGGGAGGCGCGGGAGGGGGTGCGGGGCTGTGGCGGGGAGGCTGGCTCGGGGGCTGCGGCGACGCGGGGGGGGGCTGGCGCGGGGAGGGGTGCGGGACTGCGGCGGGGGCGCAGCAGGCGGCGGGGGCTGAGCGACGGGAGTCGGAGCGCCGGGCGGCTGATCGGCAGGAGCCGGAGCGGCTGGCGGCTGGCGGCTGGCGGCTGGCGGCTGGCGGCTGGCGGCTGGCGGAGCCTGCATGGCCGGGCTGCTGAAAGCCAGAGCAGCGGGTGGCGGAGTTGCGGGGCTGGGGTTGTCGCGGATCAGAACTGCGGGATGCGTGGCCGGGGCTGCCGAAAGGCAGAGCAGCGGGCGGCGGGGCGGCGGGGGCCGGGGCTGTTGCGCATCAGAACTGCGGGCTACGGAAGCTGCGCGGCCAAGGCCATCGCGAGCCAGAGCAGCGGACACCTACAGCTGGATCATCAGAGCTGCTGGAGCGGCGAGGCCAGGGCGGCGCAAGCCGGGGCGGCGGGCGGCGGAGCTGCGGGACCAGGGCTGTCACGGATCAGAACTGCGGGCTACGGAAGCTGCGTTGCCGGGGGGCGCGAGCCTGAGCAAGGGAAGTGGGAGTTCTCCGGCCAGGGCCGACGTGAACCAGAGCGGCGTCGGCAGTTGCATCGCCGAGGCTGCCGTGAGCCGGAGTGGAAGGCGGCGTGACCCCTTGCGCGGCCAGGGCTCTTGTGAGCCAGAGTCCGGGCAGCGGGGCTCGCTGTGCGGCGGATCCGGGTGGCGAGGCTCGCTGTGAAGCCGAGGCTCCACGCGGCGGGGCCTGCTGCGCTGCCGGAGCTCGCCGTGCCGCAGATTCCGGGTGCGGCCGGACTCGCTGTGGAACCGAAGCTCCGAGCGGCGGGGCCTGCTGCGCTGCCAGGGTTCCTGTGAGCCGGAGCGACCAGCGAAGTGGACTCGGTCTCGCGTTCTCACCTGCGATGCGGCGGGCGGCGTCTCTCGCGGCGTGTGCCTTGCAGGCGAAGTCCCGTAGACGGAAGCAGCGGACGGCCTGCCCCGGAGCGCGCCCTCACTTGAGATGCGGCGGGCGCCAGCTCTCGCAGCGGCTGCCTCGCAGGCGAAATCCGTAGACGGAAGCGGCGGGCGGCGTGCCGCAGAGCGTGCCCTCACCTGCGAAGTCCCGGGCCGTATGTCCAGAAGGGTGCCCCTCGCCGTCGAAGCCTCCCCCCGGAAACAGCGGACACCTACAGCTGGATCATCAGAGCTGCTGGAGCAGCGAGCGGCGGGAGCTGCGTGGCCAAGGCGGCTGCAAGCCAGAGCAGCGGGCCACGGACCAAGGACCAAGGGCGCTCAGCTCTCCCCTTCAGCCCTCCCCCTTACCCCGGCCTTCCCCCTCGCCCTCCTCGTCTACCTCACCCCACCCCGCCCTCTCATCCCCCTCGCCTCCCTCATCAGCCCCCTCCCCCTGCACTTCCCCCTCTTCCTCCCCGCCGGTCCCCTCCCCCTCCTTCGCCACCCGTACCACCACCTTCCCGGACGACAGATCTATCGGCCCCCGGCCTGGATCGGCGTCCCCCACGTCCTCTCGGGTCAGTTCCAGGCGGTTCTGCTCGTCCTGAGTATGTTTGCGGCCCGGGGAGAAAAGTTCCTCGAAAGCGTTGAACATCGCGGTTCCTTTCCGGAGGCCCCCCTCAAGTTCTGTTCCATTATCCCGCGCCCACCCCGAACAGCCCCATCCGATGAGCCACCGCAGCCGCCTCCCCCCGCCCCGACACCCCCAGCTTGGCGAGGATGTTGGAGACGTGGACGCTGGCCGTCTTCGGGGAGATGAACAGTTCCTCGGCTATCTGGCGGTTGGTGCGGCCGGCGGTGACCAGGCGGAGGACGTCCTGTTCCCGGGTGGTCAGGCCCAGGGAGTGGGGGCGCTCCGGGGCCTGCCTCCCCTTCGCCGAGAGACGGGCCCGCTGGGCCAGCAGGGCCGCCGACTCCGACAGGGGGCGGGCCTTGAGATGATCGGCGACCGCACGGACCAGCCGCAGCAACTCCGCCGCCCGCGCCCGGTCGTCCTCACCCCCCTGCTTCAGCAACGCCTCCGCGAGACGATGCCGCACCCGCGCCAGATCGTAGGGCCGCTCCAGGGACTCGAACGCCGTGACCACCTCGGACCAGGAGTCCACCGTGTCCTCACCCCGCGCACGGGCCAGCTCGGTACGGACCCAGTGGGCGTGGGCGTGCCAGACCGGGGCGTCGGTGGTGAGACCCCGGGCGGCGACGGAGATCCGGTCCAGAATCTCCTCCCGCCCCTCATGACCTGCAAAACCGTCCGCCACCGCCAGACCCACGGACCCATCCGCCCCCACCGTCGCCGCGAGCCGCCCCGAGGAAACGTCCGCCCTGGCAGCCGCCCCGGCTCGCCCCGAGGAAACCCCACCCGTCTCCCCCACCCGACCCGAGGAAACGTCCACCCCGGCAGCCGCCCCCACTCGCCCCGAGAAAACGTCCGCCCCGACAGCCGCCCCAGCTCGACCCGAGAGCACGTCCTCCCCCACCGCATCCCCCGCAGAAACATCCACCCCCGCCCGCCCCGAGGAAACCCCAGCAGCCGCCCCCACCCGACCCGAGAGCACATCCGCCCCCGCCGCCCGCCCCGCGCGAACGCCCGTCTCCCCCACTCGCCCCGCAGAACCCCCCACCCCAGCCATCGCCCCCGCCCGCCCCGCAGAACCCCCCGCACCCCCCACCACAACATCCCCCTCCGCCGCAGCCGCCCCCACCAGCAACGGCCACCCATACCGCTGCGTCCCCAGCGCGAACCCCCCGTCCAGAACCCGCACCAGCTCCGCCCGCGCATCCGGCATCCTCCCCTCCGCCACCGCGAGGAGATAGCTCAGATGCGCCAGCGGTATCGCGTGCTGCGGCATCGGGTCATGCGTCCCGTACGCCGCCCGCCCCTCCGCGAGATGCCGGGCCGCCTCGGCCGGGCGGCCCTGGGCCAGGGCCAGGTAGGCGAGGCAGTGGGAGCCGCAGCCCCGGGGTTTCACGGCCTCCGGGGAGCGCTGGGCGTCGTACGCCGTTTGGGCCGCCTCTTTCCAGGCGCCCAGGGAGAGCAGGGACTCGGCGAGGTTGGCGTTGATCCAGGGGCCGTCGTTGAGGCCCATCTCGCCGATGTGCCGCAGGCCCTCGCGCAGGACGGCGACCGCTTCGGCGGAGCGGCCGATGCCCTCCAGGACGGAGGGGAGGTTGACGTGGCTGCGGCCGATGACGAACGGGACGCGCAGGGCCAGCGCCTGCTCCCGCGCGGCCCGCATCTCGGCGAGGCCGGCCTCGGTGTCGCCGGCGTAGACCATGAGCCCGCCCAGGTCGAGGCGGGCGTTGACCTCGATGTCGCCGGCGCCGACCATGCGCGCGTACTCCACGGCCCGCTCGGCGGCGCCGACCGCCTCGGGGCCGGGTTCGCGCAGCATCGACCAGGAGGCGGCGGAGGCAAGCACTTCGGCGTGCACCTCGGACGGGGGCAGGCCGCGCACGAGTTCCTGCGCGTTGGCCAGCTCGCGCCAGCCGTCGCCGCGGGCGAGGGACTGGACGAGCTTGGAGCGCTGGACCCAGAACCAGGCGGCGCGCAGCGGATCGGGGTCGTCCTCCAGGAGCCGCGAGGCCCGTTTGGCGATCATCAGCGCCCGCTCGCGCTCCCCGCTGAGCCGGCCGGCGACGGCGGCCTCGGCCATGAGGTCGAGGTAGCGCAGCGGGGTCGTCTCGGGGTCGCAGCCGCAGGGGGGATAGATCTCGGTGTAGTCGACGGGCCGCAGCCGCGCGCGGACCTCGCCGGGGGCCTGGTCCCACAGCTCCATCGCCCTTTCCAGCAGCCGCAGTTGCTCGCTGTAGGCGTGCCGGGAGCGGGCGACGACCGCCGCTTCGAGGACGGCGGGCAGCGCCTTGGCCGCGTCGCGGGCGTAGTACCAGTAGTTGGCGAGCCGGGTGACGCGCTGGTCGGCCGCGACGAGCCCGGGGTCGGCCTCCAGGGCTTCGGCGTAGCGCCGGTTGAGCCGGGAGCGCTCGCCGGGCAGCAGGTCGTCGCCGACCGCCTCGCGGACCAGGGAGTGCCGGAAGCGGTAGCCGTGGCCGCCGGGCGAGGCCAGCAGGATGTTCGCGCCGACGGCCGCGCGCAGGGCCTCGATCAGGTCGTCCTCGCCGAGCCCGGCGACGGCGGCGAGCAGCGGGTACTCGACGGTGGAGCCGCCCTCGGCGGTGATCCGGGCGACCCGCTGGGCGTGCCCGGGGAGGGCTTCGACGCGGACGAGGAGCAGGTCCCGCAGCGAGTCGGTGAGGCCGGTGCGGCAGCCCTCGGCGCCGGCCACGGCCAGTTCCTCCACGAAGAACGCGTTGCCGTCGGAGCGGGCGAACACGTCGTCCACGCGCGCGGGATCGGGTTCGGCGGCGAGGATCCCGGCCATCTGGCGGCACACCTCGTCCCGCGTGAACCGCGCGAGTTCGATCCGGCGGACCGTGCGCAGCCGGTCCAGTTCGGCGAGGAGGGGGCGCAGGGGGTGGCGGCGGTGGATGTCGTCGCTGCGGTAGGTCGCGAGGACCAGGAGGCGGCCGGTGCGCAGGGTGCGGAAGAGGTAGGTCAGGAGGTGGCGGGTGGAGGCGTCCGCCCAGTGCAGGTCCTCCAGGGCGACGACGACCGTCCGCTCGGCGGCGGCCCGCTCCAGCAGCCGCGCGGTCAGCTCGAACAGCCGGGCCGTGCCCTCCTCGTCGTGCCGGCCCCGGGGCGCCTCGCCCAACTCCGGGAGCAGCCGCGCGAGTTCGTCCTCCTGCCCGGCAGCGGCGGCGGCCAGCTCCTCGGGCAGGGCCCGGCGCAGGGCGCGCAGGGCGGTGGAGAAGGGGGCGAACGGCAGCCCGTCGGCGCCGATCTCGACGCAGCCGCCGACGACGGTGACGGCGCCCTGCCGGACGGCCGCGCCGAGGAACTCCTCGACGAGCCGGGTCTTGCCGACCCCCGCCTCCCCTCCGATCACCAACGCCTGGGGCTCCCCCGCGGCAGCCCTCGCCAACGCCTCACCCAATGCCCCCAGTTCGTCCACCCGCCCGACGAACACCGGGCTCACAGACCTGGTCTCCACGCTTCCGAGCATGGCACAGGGGTCTGACAACGCCCCACCGGTTATCGCCGCCCCCGCCGGAGGAGACGCCCCGGCCAGGCGAGACACCCCAGCCAGGGGAGCCGCCTCAGCCAAGGGAGCCGCCCCCAAGGGAGACGCCCCCGCCAGGGGAGCCCGGCGGCCGACCCCTGTACGGCCGCCGCCCTCCCCCGCCCCAGCCTTCACGCGGCCCGGGTGAAGCGATGCCGCCCCGACCCCGACCCCTGGCTATGGGCGTCCTCCGCGCCCTTTCCCCGGCCGGTGACCCGCGCGCGGGCCGCGCGGCGGGCGCGGGCGGCCTCGCGGGCCAGGCGCTCCCGGTCGGCCTCTCGGATCAGTTCGGCGGAGCGGATCTGCTGCATCTCGTACTCGAACATGGTGGGTTCCCGTTCTCCCGAAGTGGAGGGGTGGCACATCGCTCTTCGCGATGTCTCCACTTTCGGCGCCCGGGGGTGCCCGCCGCATCGGGAGAGTGCCGCATCTTCGGGCACGGGAAGGGGCCTTAGACGGGCCGCCGGACATGGCGAAGGGGCCTTAGGGAGGGCCGTAAGTGCTTACGGCCCTCCCTAAGGCCCCTCTCAGAACGGGCTCAGGTCGCGGAGGGCAGGCTGAGCAGCGCGTCGCTGTACTTGAGGACGGCGAGCAGCAGGCCGATGACGCCCAGGGAGACGCCGGCCCAGGCGACCGACTTGATCCACAGGGGCTGCGGCTTGTCGGAGGCGCCGAACGCGGGGCGGACCAGGACGACGACGGCGGTGATCAGCGCGGTCAGCGCGAACAGGCCGGCCCACATCGCGCTGGTCTTCCACGCGTCGCCGTAGACCTCCTTGATCTGCGTGGCGACACTCGCGCTCGACGAGGTCTGGAGCTGGCCCACCAGGGTCTCGCGCGCGGAGGCGACCGTGCCGATCCAGCTGCCGGTGAGCGAGACGAAGCCCAGGACGGCGGAGACGACGGCCGCCGCGCCCTGGCCGACGCCGGAGGGGCCGGCCTCCTCGTCACCGGCGGCGAGCAGCTCGTCGTCGTCCTCGAAGTCCTCGTCCTCCTCGGAGGTCTCGGCGGCGCTCTCCTCGGTGACCTCCCCGACCGAGCCGGCCGAGCCGCCGGTGCCCTCGGTCTCCTTCTTGAGGTCCGCCTTCACCCCGGTCTCCTCGTCGCGCTTCTCCTCCGCGGTCTCGGCGCCCGTCTCGGCGCCGGCCTCGTCAACAGTCTTCGTTCCCATGTCTCGCACCGTACGGACGCTCTCTGAGAGGTTTCTTAACGAACGTTGTGACCGGGTCGCGCGCGCAGGGCGCGCCACTCCGGGGCGAGGAGCGACCAGACCTCCATGTCGGCCCGGACTCCTCCGGCGGGCATGGACTCGCGCATCGTGCCCTCGTGGGTCATGCCCAGCCGCCGGGCCACCCCGATGCTGGGGTGGTTGGCCGACGCCACGTGCCATTCCACACGGTGCATGCCGCGTTCGTCGAACGCCCAGTCCAGCAGCGGGCGCATGCCCCGGGTGACGAGGCCGCGGCCCACGGCGGCCGGCTCCAGCCAGCAGCCCGCCTCGCAGACCCCGGCCGCACTGTCCCAGGTCCGGAAGAGCAGTCCGCCGACGAGGGTCCCGGCCAGCCAGATGCCGTGCAGGCCGCCGGTGTCGGCGGCCCGCTTCTCGGCGTACGAGGTGAGGTAGCGGTGGGCGGCGTCCAGGTCGGGGACCGCGGCGGCGAGGCCGGTGAAGGCGCCGATCAGCTCGCGTCCCCGGTCGATGTTGGCGAGCAACTCCCTTGCGTGCCAAGCCTCCAGAGGGCGCAGCTCGGCCCCGTCGTCCCCCAGGGGCAACCCGTACATCCAGATCCTCATCTCGTACGTCTGACTGACCGACCAGTCAGCCCGACCCTCTCACATCACGGAACGGCAACGACCGGCATGTCCGCCGGACCGTGGGTGAGACGCGGGGGAACCACGCGTACGACAGAGGACAGATGCCCGAGTCACCCGACACCCTGCCCGCCACGCGCCAGACACTCGACCCGCCGGCCCAGAAAGCCCCGGCCCGCTCGCCCGCCCCGGAACCGGCACCCGCACCGCCCCCACGCCTCGCCCTCCTCGACGGCCTGCGCCTCCTCGCCGCCCTCGCCGTCGCCTGCTTCCACTTCTTCGGCCAGGACTTCCCCTCGATCCTCGGCGCCGCCCCCAAGCACTTCGCGTACGGCCTGCACAAGGCCTCGATGTACGGCTGGCTCGGCGTCGAGATGTTCTTCCTCATCAGCGGGTTCGTGATCTGCATGAGCGCGTGGGGCCGCACGCCCGGACAGTTCGCCGTCTCCCGCATATCCCGCCTGTTTCCCGCCTATTGGGCGGTGATCGTGCTGATCGTGACCCGGCTCGCGCTGCTGCCGCAGAAGTCGGACGACGTCCCGGCCGAACTGCACCCGCGTACGGTTCTCGCCAACTTGACGATGTTTCCCGGGCCGTTGAAGAGTGATCTGCTCGCGGGGGTGGCCTGGACCCTCGATGTGGAGGCCCGGTTCTATCTGCTGATGGCGCTGCTGCTGAAGTTCGGCGCGACCTACGAGCGGCTGCTGGGGTTCTGCACGCTCTGGCTGGTCGCGGCGTTCGTGACGTACTCCACCGGCAACCAGCTCCTCGACCAGTTCGTGCTGAGCGGGTACACGGGCCTGTTCGTCGCCGGGATCGCCCTGTACCTGATGTGCCGGTTCGGGCAGAACCTGATGCTGTGGACGCTGCTGGGCATGGCGTGGGCGTATCAGATGAGCGTGCTCCAGACCCGGGTCGGCTGGCATATGGACGAGGCCGGCAGCAAGGTCACCGTCTCCTGGAGCGTGTGCGCGCTGCTGCTGACGGCGTTCCTGGGCGTAGTCGTGCTGGCGACCCTCGGTCCGCTGCGCGGGCTGCGCCACCCGTGGCTGGTGACGGCCGGCGCGCTGACGTACCCGTTCTACCTGGTCCACACCAGCCTGGGTTTCCCGCTCGCGAAGGCGCTCACGCATCATGTGCCGGCGCTCGGCCCGTGGGGGAACGTGGCGGTGACGCTGACGGCGATGCTGCTGCTGTCGTACGGCGTGCACCGCCTCGTCGAGCGGCCGGGCGGGCGGTGGCTGCGGCGCCGGCTGGCGCGGGGGCTCAGTCCGTCTGGTCCCCGAACGCCATCACCATCACACCCAGGATGAGCAGCCACAGCGCGCGCCGGGTGTGACCGCGGGAGCCGAGGAAGGCGGCGCCCGCGCAGACCGCGGCGCCGGTGGCGAAGGCCGCCGGGACGAGCGCGGAGGAGCGGCCGGCCAGCCGCATCAGGGACGCGGCGAGGCCGGCCAGGGTGAGCAGGGCGCCGGTGCCCGCGGCGGTCCAGCGGGCCCGGCGGGCGTCGTCCAGGGAGTCGTCGAGGTCGTCGTCCGCGTCGGTGGGGTGTATGTCGTCCTGAGTGGTGCCCATGGCGCGGGAGCGTAGCGCGTCCTGCTGAGAGGGCGGGTTTTCGTGGCCGCGTCATCCGTCCGGGTGACGGCGGGCCGGTTCTTTGAGCGTCCGGCCGGAAATCCGCGTACCCCTGTTCGCCTCCCCGGACTCAAGGAGCCCGTTCACCGATGCCGGACGACATCAACATCACCAGAACCTCGGACGAGGACCTGAACAAGCGGCTGACGCACGGCCGTTACCCCCGAAGCAACGCCTACGACGCCCGCTGGGCCGTCGACAACCAGATGGGCCCGCACGCGCTGTGGCTGCTGGAGTGGCTGGCGCCCGCGCTGGGCCTGGAGGCGCTGCGGCCCTGTGCGCGCGTCCTCGACCTGGGCTGCGGCCGGGCGATGACCTCGGTCTTCCTGGCCCGCGAGTTCCACGCCCAGGTCACGGCGGCCGACCTGTGGATCGAGCCGGACGACAACGCGCGGCGGATCGCCGCCGCCGGGTTCGCCGACCGGGTCCAGCCCGTGCGCGTGGAGGCGCATGAACTCCCGTTCGCCGAGGGCGGGTTCGACGCGGTCGTGAGCATCGACGCGTATCAGTACTTCGGCACCGACGACCTGTATCTCCCCACGCTCACCCGGCTGCTCAAGCCCGGCGGCCGGATCGGGGTCGTCGTCCCCGCGCTGCGCGAGGAGTTGGCGGGCAGCGAGCCGCCGGAGCATCTCAAGTCCTGGTGGGAGCCGGCCTATTGGTGCTTCCACTCGGCCGGCTGGTGGCGCCGGCACTGGACCCGCAGCGGCGCCGTCGAGGTCGAGACCGCCGACTGGCTGGACGACGGCTGGCGGGACTGGCTCCTGTGGTGCGACATCGTCGCCGAGGAGAGCCCGGAGGAGTTCCACCGGACGATGGCCCGGCAGGTCGCGCAGATGCTGCGGGCGGACGAGGGGCGGACGCTGGGGTTCGTACGGGTGGTCGGACGCCGGCTCTAGAAAACGGGCGGCTCCTATAAGCGCCGGTAAAGGCTTGCGGCAAAAACTTACGGCCCCGGAGACCAACTCCCCGGGGCCGTAACGGAGTTACCGAACGCTCAGCCCTCGCTGACGCCCAGCTGCTCCAGGATCAGTTCCTTGACCCGCGCCGCGTCCGCCTGCCCGCGCGTCGCCTTCATGACCGCGCCGACCAGGGCGCCGGCGGCGGCGACCTTGCCGCCGCGGATCTTGTCGGCGATGCCGGGGTTGCCGGCGATGGCCTCCTCGACGGCCTTGGTGAGCGCGCCGTCGTCGGAGACGACCTTGAGGCCGCGCTGGTCGACGACCTCGTCCGGGGTGCCTTCGCCCGCGAGGACGCCCTCGATGACCTGCCGGGCCAGCTTGTCGTTCAGGTCACCCTTGGCGACAAGTTCGGAGACCCGGGCCACCTGCGCCGGGGTGATCGCCAGTTCGTCCAGGGAGACCTGGGACTCGTTGGCGCTGCGGGCGAGTTCGCCCATCCACCACTTGCGCGCGGAGGCCGCGTCGGCGCCGGCGTCGGTCGTCGCGACGATCGGGTCCAGCGCGCCCGCGTTGATGATCGACTGCATGTCGGTCGCGGAGACGCCCCACTCGGCGAGCAGCCGGGTGCGGCGGGCCAGCGGGAGTTCGGGCAGCGCGGCCCGGATCTCCTCGACCCACGCGCGGGAGGGAGCGACGGGGACCAGGTCGGGCTCCGGGAAGTACCGGTAGTCCTCGGCCTCCTCCTTGACGCGGCCCGAGGTGGTCGAGCCGGTGTCCTCGTGGAAGTGCCGGGTCTCCTGGATGATCGTCCCGCCGTCGTTCAGGACGGCGGCGTGCCGCATGATCTCGAAGCGGGCGGCGCGCTCGACGGAGCGCAGCGAGTTGACGTTCTTCGTCTCGCTGCGGGTGCCGAACTTCTCGCGGCCGTGCGGGCGCAGCGACAGGTTGACGTCGCAGCGCATCTGGCCCATCTCCATGCGGGCCTCGGAGACGCCGAGCGCCCGGATGACCTCGCGCAGCTCACGCACGTACGCCCGCGCGACCTCGGGGGCCCGCGAACCTGCGCCCTCGATCGGCTTGGTGACGATCTCGATGAGGGGGATGCCGGCCCGGTTGTAGTCGAGGAGGGAGTGCGAGGCGCCGTGGATACGGCCCGTCGCGCCGCCGACGTGGGTCGACTTGCCGGTGTCCTCCTCCATGTGGGCGCGCTCGATCTCCACGCGGAAGGACTCCCCGTCCTCCAGCTGGACGTCCAGATAGCCGTTGAAGGCGATCGGCTCGTCGTACTGGGAGGTCTGGAAGTTCTTCGGCATGTCCGGGTAGAAGTAGTTCTTCCGGGCGAAGCGGCACCACTCGGCGATCTCGCAGTTCAGCGCGAGGCCGATCTTGATGGCGGACTCGACGCCGGTCGCGTTGACGACCGGCAGCGCGCCGGGCAGACCGAGGCAGGTCGGGCAGGTCTGCGTGTTCGCGTCCTGTCCCAGCTCGGTCGAACAGCCGCAGAACATCTTGGTCTTGGTGCCGAGTTCGACATGGACCTCAAGGCCCATGACGGGGTCGTACGACGCCAGCGCGTCCTCGTACGACACCAGGTCGGTCGTGGTGGTCACGGTGAAACTTCCCTCTCAGCCCAGCAGGACGTCGTCGTCGCCCAGCCGCTTCAGTTCGCGGTACAGGATGGCGAGGCCGGTGACGATCGCGACCGCGGAGACGGTGGCGTCGATCAGCCGCAGGGTGTCCTGTTCGGCGCGGGCCTTCTTGATCTGCTTGGTGACACCGATCGCGCCGAACGCGGTGGTGGCCATCGACAGGTACGTGCCTGACTTGGACTTCTTGAAGTCCTTCGCCTTGGACAGCTTGCTCATAGCGACGGTGCCTCCTCCAGGAGCGGGTGACCCCACTTTTCCACGAAGGCGGCCTCGACGGCGGCGCCGACCTTGTAAAGGCGGTCGTCCTTGAGCGCGGGGGCGATGATCTGGAGCCCCACCGGCAGCCCGTCCTCGGGCGCGAGACCGCACGGCAGGGACATCGCCGCGTTGCCCGCGAGGTTGGTCGGGATGGTGCACAGGTCGGCCAGGTACATCGCGATCGGGTCGTCGGCGCGCTCGCCGATCGGGAACGCGGTGGTGGGCGTCGTCGGCGACACGATGACGTCCACCTGCTCGAACGCCTTCTCGAAGTCCCGCGTGATGAGCGTGCGGACCTTCTGCGCGCTGCCGTAGTAGGCGTCGTAGTAGCCGCTGCTCAGCGCGTACGTGCCGAGCATGATGCGGCGCTTGACCTCGGGGCCGAAGCCGTCGGCGCGGGTGATCGAGGTGACCTCCTCGGCCGAGTGGGTGCCGTCGTCGCCGGTGCGGCGGCCGTAGCGCAGGCCGTCGAAGCGGGCGAGGTTGGAGGAGCACTCGCTGGGGGCGATCAGGTAGTACGCCGACAGCGCGAGGTCGAAGCTCGGGCAGTCCAGCTCGACGATCTCGGCGCCCAGCCCCTTCAGCAGCTCGACGGACTCGTCGAACCGCTGGAGGACACCGGCCTGGTAGCCGTCGCCGCGGAACTGCTTGACGACGCCGACGCGCATACCTACGACGCTGCCGCTCCGGGCCGCCTCGACGACGGGCGGGACGGGGACGTCGACCGACGTCGAGTCCAGCGGGTCGTGTCCGGCGATCACCTCGTGCAGGAGGGCGGCGTCCAGGACCGTACGGGCGCAGGGGCCGCCCTGGTCGAGGGAGCTGGAGAAGGCGACCATGCCGTAGCGGGAGACCGCGCCGTAGGTCGGCTTGACGCCGACCGTGCCGGTGACGGCGGCCGGCTGGCGGATGGAGCCGCCGGTGTCGGTGCCGATGGCGAGGGGGGCCATGTGGGCGGCGAGGGCGGCGCTCGATCCGCCGCCGGAGCCGCCGGGGATCCTGGTGAGGTCCCAGGGGTTGCCGGTCGGGCCGTACGCGCTGTTCTCGGTGGAGGACCCCATGGCGAACTCGTCCATGTTGGTCTTGCCGAGGATGACGACGTCGGCGGCCTTCAGCTTCTTGGTGAGGGTGGCGTCGTACGGCGGGATCCACCCCTCCAGGATCTTGGAGCCGACGGTGGTGGGGACGCCCTCGGTGGTGAAGATGTCCTTCAGGGCGAGGGGGACGCCGGCGAGGGGGCCGAGCTTCTCGCCGCGCTCGCGCTTGGCGTCGACGGCGCGGGCCTGGGCGAGCGCCCCTTCCCGGTCGACGTACAGGAAGGCGTGCACCTTCTCGTCGACGGCGTCGATGCGGGCGAGGTGGGCCTCGGTGACCTGGACGGCGGTGAGTTCGCCGGCGGCGATCTTCGCGGCGGTCTCGGCGGCGGTGAGCTTGATGATGCTGACGTGGTCCGTCATGGCGGTTAGTCCTCCCCCAGGATCTGCGGCACCTTGAAACGCTGCTGCTCCTGGGCAGGGGCGCCGGAGAGCGCCTGCTCGGGGGTGAGCGAGGGACGGACCTCGTCCGCGCGCATGACGTTCGTCAGCGGCAGCGGGTGGGAGGTCGGGGGTACGTCTTGATCGGCGACCTCACTGACGCGGGCGACCGCGCCGATGATGTCGTCCAGCTGTCCCGCGAAGTGCTCCAGCTCTTCGCTCTTCAGCTCCAGACGCGCCAGCCGGGCGAGGTGGGCGACCTCCTCGCGCGTAATGCCAGGCATGCAGCGTTCCTCTGGGGTGAGTGTGTGTGTTTTGGGGTTGGGGGCGGGGGTGCCTGGCTGGTAAACGGTTTCAGTTGGGCAGCCGCCGAGCGGGGAAGGCCGTCTCTCAGTCCGCCGCCGGAAGTGCCGCCCTGGGGCGTTGCCAGCCCCGGGAGCCCCTTGCCTTCAGCCATGCCGTCGTCTCCTCCGGGGGCATCGCCGCTGAGACCAGCCAGCCCTGGATGGCGTCGCAGCCCAAGTCCCGCAGGCGTTCCCAGGTTTCGTCGTCCTCCACGCCCTCCGCCACCACCAGCAGGCCCAGGGAGTGGGCTAGGTCCACCGTGCAGCGGACGATCTCCGCGTCCTCGTTGTCGACCGCGAGCCTGGCCACGAAGGAGCGGTCGATCTTCAGCTCGCTCACGGGGAGGCGTCTGAGGTGGACGAGGGAGGAGTAGCCGGTGCCGAAGTCGTCCAGGGACATCTTCACGCCGTGGCCCGTCAGGCCGTTGAGGGTGTCGGCGGCCTTCTGGGGGTCCTCCAGGAGGACGTGTTCGGTGATCTCCAGTTGCAGCGAGCCCGCCGGCACCCCGTGCCGCGCCAGCCGCGCCGCCACCGAACCGGCGAACCCCGGCGTGTGGACGTCGCGCGGGGAGACGTTGACGGCGACGGGGACGTACAGCCCCTGCGCGCGCCAGCGGGCGACCTGCGCCAGGGCCGTCTCCAGGACGTACTCCGTGAGGTGCGGCATCAGGCCGGAGGACTCGGCGATGGCGATGAACTCGTCCGGCGGCACCTTCCCGCGCTCGGGATGCACCCACCTGACCAGCGCCTCGAGTCCGGCCACCTGCCCGTCGAACCGCACCTTGGGCTGATAGTGCAACTGCACCTCGTGCGCGTCGAGCGCCCGCCGCAGATCCCCCAGCAGGCCCAGCCGGTCAGGGGTGTTGGAGTCCCGCTTGGACTCGTACACCTCCACGCCCGTACGGTCCCGCTTCGCCTGGTACATCGCGACGTCGGCCCGCCGCAGCATCCCCTCCGCGTCCAGCGCGTGATCGGGGAAGACCGCGACCCCGGCGCTGGCCTCCAGCACGAGGGTCAGCCCGTCGAGGTCGAGCGGCGAGCCGAGCGCCGTGACCAGCCCGCGCGCCACCCGCGTCGCGGACGTCGTGGAGTCGGCGACCGGCAGCAGCACGGCGAACTCGTCCCCGCCCAGCCGCGCCACCTCCGCGCCCCGGGGCAGCGCCGCCTTGAGCCGCTCCGCTATCTGCAACAGCAGCCGGTCCCCCGCGAGATGCCCCAGCGTGTCATTGACCGACCGGAACCGGTCGAGGTCGATCAGCATCAGCGCCGACCGCGCCCCGATCCGCTCGGCGTCGTCCAGCGCGGTCCAGATCCGCTCCAGCAGCCACTGCCGGTTCGGCAGCCCGGTCAGCGGGTCCCGCAACTGCTCCTCCGCCCGCATCCGCGCGATCCACAGCGTGGAGTCCAGCGCAATCAGCGGAATCGCGAACAGCGGCAGCAGGATCGGTTCAGCAATGGCGACCACGCAGACGAGCGGGGCGATCCCGAGCAGCGCGACGGTGACGAGGCCCTGCCGCACCAGCGCCGTGCGCGCGACGGTCGGCACCCCGCCGTCGCGCGGCGCGTACAGGTACCACAGCAGGGCGCGGGTGACGGCGAGATAGGCGACGGCGACGAGGGCGACCTGCGGGGCGGTGTAGACCGTCCAGCTCCCGGGCTCCCACGGCGACTCCACCGACGGCACCCGCCCGCACAGCGCGAGCAGCAGCGCGCCCACGCCGATGCCGAGGATGTCGACGGCGCCGTGCAGCACCCCGTGCCGCCAGCGGTGGTGGCGGCCGATGCCGACGAGGACGACGACGGTGAGGCTGACCAGCCCCGCCGGCACCCACCCGTACAGCAGCAGCACGGCGAGGGTGAGCGCGGCCCCCGACCCCGTACCGCCCCACCAGCGGGAGCGCCCGAGCATCACGAGGTGCCCGACGATGACCCCGGTCAGCAGCGCCAGTGCCCATCCGACGGTCCCGTCGGGGAACAGCGCGTGCCGGCCGGTGAAGGCGCGGTAGAAGCCGGCGCCGAGCGCGATCGCGGCGACGGTGACGATCGTGGCGGGCAGCGCGGGCCAGAAGTGCCGCCCGGCGCCGTCGGGGCGGTCGGGGCCGCCGGGTTCGGGCAGGACGGCGAGGGCGGGGGGCGGGGGGACGGTGAGGGTCGGACGGGCGGGGGTGGCGAAGGGGGTGCGGCCGGCGGGGGCGGGGGCGCCGGAACGTCTCGCGCCGACCGGCTGCACACCGCCGACGCCGTCGGCCTCCGTACGCCCGTCCGGGCGGCGCAGGGCGCGTTCCCACCAGGTGGCGGGGGCCCGGTGCGGGCCGGGGCGCGCGTCAGGGGCGGCGCTCTCGGTCGGTTCCATTCCCGTCCCTCTCACAGCCGGCGGGGCCCACGCCCGGCGGTCCGCACCGGCGACTCCGCCCGGGGCGCGCCGCGTTGGAAAACCGTTCCCCCGGCCCGGCAGGAGCAGGGGAATGCCCCGGCCGCAGCTGGGTACGGCAGGCGCACACCTCAACAGTAGGCCGCCGAGGGGGCGTGCGGGCAGCGGTCGACGGCGGTTGCCCGAATGCGCCCGGGCCACCCGTAAGCAGCCGAAATGCGCCGTACGGGTGGCCTTTCACGCCTGTTCCTCTCCCGTCACTCTCCCCCTTCTCACCTACTTCTCGGACTCGGCCGCCTTCTCGGACTCCGCCGCCTTCTCGGGCTTCCCGGCCTTCTCCGGCTTCTCGGGTTCCTCCACCGGAAGGGCGGCCTCCGCCGCGGCCTCGGGGCCCTGCTCCAGGAGCACCCCGAACCCCGCCTCGTCCAGCACCGGCACCTTGAGCTGCATGGCCTTGTCGTACTTGGAGCCGGGGCTGTCGCCGACGACGACGAAGGCGGTCTTCTTCGAGACCGAGCCGGTGACCTTCGCGCCGCGCGCCTGGAGCGCCTCCTTCGCGCCGTCCCGTGTGAAGTGCTCCAGCGTGCCGGTCACCACCACCGTGAGCCCCTCCAGCGGACGCGGCCCCTCGTCCTCCCCGGTGTGCTCCTCCTCCATGCGGACGCCGGCCGCGCGCCACTTGCGGAGGATCTCCTGATGCCAGTCCTCCGCGAACCACTCCTTCAGGGAGGCGGCGATGATCCCGCCGACGCCCTCGGTCGCGGCCAGCTCCTCCTCGCCGGCCTGCTCGATGCGCTCGATGGAGCGGAACTCCCGCGCGAGCGCCTCGGCGGCGACCGGTCCGACGTGCCGGATGGACAGGCCGGTGAGGATGCGGGCCAGCGGGCGCTGCTTGGCGGCGGCGATGTTCTCCAGCATCGCGAGGGCGTTCTTCTTCGCCTCGCCCTGCTGGTTGGCGAAGACCGTGGCGATCTTCTCCTCGCCGGTCTTCGGGTCCCGCTTGGGCAGTCCGCTGTCCTGGTCGAGGACGTACGCCTTGATGGGCAGCAGCTGTTCGACGGTGAGGTCGAACAGGTCGCCCTCGTCGGTCAGCGGCGGGTCGGCCGGCTCCAGCGGCTTGGTGAGCGCGGCGGCGGCGACGTACCCGAAGTGCTCGATGTCCAGGGCCTTGCGGCCGGCGAGGTAGAAGAGGCGTTCGCGCAACTGGGCCGGGCAGGTGCGGGCGTTGGGGCAGCGCAGGTCGACGTCCGCCTCCTTCATGGGCCGCAGCGGCGTACCGCACTCGGGGCACTCGGCCGGCATGACGAACTCGCGCTCGCTGCCGTCGCGCAGGTCGGCGACGGGCCCGAGGATCTCGGGGATGACGTCACCGGCCTTGCGGATCACGACCGTGTCCCCGATGAGGACGCCCTTGGCCTTGACGACGTCCTGGTTGTGCAGGGTGGCGAACTCGACCTCGGAGCCGGCCACGGTGACCGGCTCGACCTGCGCGTACGGCGTGACCCGGCCCGTACGGCCCACGCCCACACGGATGTTGACGAGCTTGGTGTTGACCTCCTCCGGCGCGTACTTGTAGGCGATGGCCCAGCGGGGGGCGCGGGAGGTGGAGCCGAGCCGGCCCTGGAGCGGGATCTCGTCGAGCTTGACGACGACGCCGTCGATCTCGTGTTCCACGGAGTGGCGGTTCTCGCCGTAGCGGGTGATGAACTGCCGTACGCCGTCGAGGGTGTTCTCGACGCTGTTGTGCCGGGAGGTGGGCAGGCCCCAGGTCTTGAGGAGGGCGTAGGCCTCGGAGAGCCGGGTGAGGCCGTCGTAGCTCTCCAGGGCGCCGATGCCGTGGACGACCATGTGCAGCGGGCGGGTCGCGGTGACGCGGGGGTCCTTCTGGCGGAGCGAACCGGCCGCCGCGTTGCGGGGGTTGGCGAAGGGCTTGTCGCCGGCCTCGACCAGGCGGGCGTTCAGCTCCTCGAACTTCTCCATCGGGAAGTAGACCTCGCCGCGGATCTCGACGAGGGCGGGGACCCGGTCGCCGGTGAGGCGGTCGGGGATCTCGGCGATCGTGCGGACGTTGGGGGTGATGTCCTCGCCGGTGCGGCCGTCGCCCCGGGTCGCGGCGCGGGTCAACCGGCCGTGCTCGTAGGTGAGGTTGACGGCGAGCCCGTCGACCTTGAGCTCGCACAGGAAGTGGTACACGGACGTCCCCACGTCCTTGTGCACCCGCTCCGCCCAGGCCGCCAGCTCCAGATCGTCGAAGGCGTTGTCGAGGGACAGCATGCGCTGGCGGTGCTCGACGGCCGTGAACTCGGTCTCGTACGCGCCCGCGACCTTCTGGGTCGGGGAGTCGGGGGTGCGCAGCTCCGGGTTTTCCTCCTCCAACGCCTCCAGGGAGCGCAGGAGTTGATCGAACTCCGCGTCGCTGACGACCGGAGCGTCCTTCACGTAGTACCGGAAGCGGTGTTCCTCGATCTGCTCGGCGAGCCGCGCGTGCCGCTCCCGTGCCTCCGTCTGCTTGTCGCCGGCCACCTTGTCTCCCGTTACTCGTCGTTCGTCACTCAGGGTTGTCCGCGAGGGATCTCGCCGCCCGGACGCAGTGGGCGAGCGCCGCGCGGGCGTACGCGGGGGAAGCGCCCGCCAGCCCGCACGCCGGCGTGACCGTCACCGCCTCCGGGAGCAGCTCCGCGGAGAGCCCCAGCCTGCGCCACAGCGTCCTGACACCCATGACGCTACCGGCAGGGTCTGACAATGCCGCGTCCGTGCCGGGTACGACACCGGTGAACAGCCGCGTCCCCGCCTCGACGGCCTCCCCGATCACCTCCTCATCACGCTCCGTAAGCAGCCCGAAGTCGAAGGAGACGCCCGTCGCGCCGGCCCTGCGCAGCAGTGCGAACGGGACGTCGGGGGCGCAGGAGTGAACGAGGGTGTGCGGGTTGACGCCGAGTACGTCTCTGAGGGTGGACTCGACGAATTGCCGGTCCACGGCGCGGTGGGTGCGGTATCCGCTGGCGGTCCTGACATGTCCCCGGAGCACTGCGGTCAGGGAGGGTTCGTCGAGTTGCAGCGCGATCTGGGCGCCCGGGATGCGGTGTTGCACATCGGCGAGGTGCTGGCGCAGTCCCTCCGCGAGGGAGGCGGCGAGGTCGCGTACGGCGCCCAGGTCGGAGAGGAACGACTCGCCGTTCCTGAGTTCGAGGGCGGCGGCGAGGGTCCAGGGCCCCACGGCCTGCACCTTCAGCACCCCGTCGTACCCCTGGGTGAACTCTTCGAGGGCGTCGAGGTCTTGGCGCAGCCAGCCGAGGGCCCGGCGGGTGTCGCGCCCCGGCCGGTCCCCGATCCGCCACCCACTGGGCTCGACCCGCGCATACATGTCGACGAGCAGCCCAGCGGTACGCCCCACCATGTCGGCCCCGGGCCCCCGCCCCGGCAACTCCCCGAGAAACGGAAAGTCCTCGAAGGACCCGACGGAGGTCTTGGCGGCTTCCCTGGCATCACTGCCGGGGAGGGAGCCGATGGCGGTGGCTGGGGGGAAGCGGAAGTGGTTGGTCACGGGGGAAGCCTACGTAGCGCTGACCGGCCTATCTCCGGGCTGCCGCCCCTTCAAGGACGGGAAAGGTAGGGGCGGCGGGGGCGAGGGAAGCTTTCAGGGGCCCGGCCGGACCGTCAGGTCGTTCACCTCTGCGTCTCTCGGCAGGTCCAGCGCCATCAGGATCGTCGTCGCCACCGCCTCCGGGGTGATCCACTTCTCCGGGGTGTAGGCGGCCCCCTCCTGCTGCTGCACCTTCTCCTGCATCGGCGTCGCCGTCCGCCCGGGATACACCGACGTCACCCGGATCCCGTTACCCCCCTCCTCCTGCCGCAGCGCGTCGGCCAGCGCCTTCAGCCCGTGCTTGGACGCCGCGTACGCCCCCCACTCGGCGCTCGCCCGCAGCCCCGCCCCGGAGTTGACGAAAACGACATGCCCCCGGGTCGCCCGCAGCTGGGGCAGAAAGTGCCGGGTCAGCTCAGCGGGCGCGACAAGGTTGACGTTCAGCTGATGCCGCCAGCTCTTGGGCGTCAGCTCCCCCACCGCCCCCAGATCGACGACCCCGGCGATGTGCAGAAGGCCGTCCACCCGGTCCGGCAGACTCTGATGCGAGAACGCCCAACTGAGCCGCTCGGGATCGGCGAGATCCCCCACGAGGGTCCGGGCCCCGGGATACGCGGCCGCCAACTCCTTCGCCCGCCCGGCATCCCGCGCATGCAGAACAAGCGCGTCCCCCCGGTCGTACAGCCGCCGCGCGACGACCGCGCCGATGCCGGACCCCGCACCGGTGATCACATGTGTTGCCATACGACCATGCTCGCATCAGCGGAGGACGCCGACTCCGGGCGGGGGAGCCGCAGGGCACGCCCTCCCCCGGGCACGCCCTCCTCCCAGGGCGGACCCGCCGCAAAGCACGCAGGACTCAGCCGAGGGCACACCGCAGACCAGCCGCACACTCCAGCCGCAGCCCTCATCCCCGAGGCACGCCCGAGCCGCAGCCCCACCCCCAAAGCCCACCCCAACCGCACGCCCCACCCCCGAGGCACGCCCGAGCCGCAGCCCCCACCCCCGAGGCACGCCCAACCGCAGGCCCGCCCCCACGAGGCGCCCTCGTCCAAGACCCCGCCCCCATGAGGCATCCTCGCCAAGACCCCGCCCCCATAAGCCCCCCCCCAGCCAAGCCCCCCCTCACCCCCGCCCCTCCACCAGATACCCCATAGCCTCGGCAGGCTCCTTCGCGAAGACCATCAGCTCCGTGAGCGGCACCGGCAGGAACCCCTCCGCCTCCATCCGCTCGAACTGCTGCCGCAGCCCGTCGTAGAACCCCTCGGTGTTCAGCACGACCACCGGCACACCGGTACGCCGGTGCTTCTTCAGCTCGACGATCTCGGTGGCCTCGTCGAGCGTGCCGGCCCCGCCGGCCATGACGACGACGGCGTCGGCCTTCTCTATCAGCAGCCGCTTGCGCTCGGCGAGATCCTTGGCGACGACCATCTCCTCGGCCCCCGCCCGCGCGGTCGCCGCCAGAAACTCCACGGACACCCCGCACAGCCGCCCGCCGGCGGCCGCGACCCCGTCCGCCACGACCTTCATCAGCCCGACGTCGGACCCGCCCCACACCAGGGTGTGCCCGCCTTCACCGAGCAGCGTGGCGAACTCCCGCGCGGGGCGCGTATAGCGCTCGTCGAGATCGGAGGCGGAGAGAAAGACACAGATACGCATGCCCAGCACCGTACGGGGAACATACGAGCCCCCGCGCGCGCTTTCACTGCATGAGCACCGGACACAAGATCACGATCGAGCCGACGACCGCCCGGGTCCGCGTCCACCACGGCACCGACCTCCTGGCGGACACCACCCAGGCCCTCCTCCTGAAGGAGACAGGCTGCCCCCCGCGCTACTACGTCCCCCCGTCCGACGTCCACTTCCCCCTCCTGTCCCCCTCCCCCACCCACACCACCTGCCCCTTCAAGGGCAAAGCCTCCTACTGGTCCCACCCCGACACCCCCGACCTGGCCTGGTCCTACCCGGATCCCCTGCCGGAAGTGGCGGCGATCAAGGGGTACTTGTGCTTCTACGAGGCCGAGGTCTCCTGACCGATCCGGACCACTGACTAAAGCCGGACGAGCCCCTCGACGGACTCCAGGAGGGCATGGAGAGCGGGGGCGGAGACCAGGAGGAGCACCCGGGTCGTCGGGTGCTCCGGGGCGTACAGATCGTCTTCCCCGTCGTCCCCAGGGATCGCGTTGGGCTGGATCTCGATCCGGCCGGGAGGGACCTCGGCCACGTGATAGCCGCCCCGGTAGTCGCTGTCGCGCTCCGTGAAGACGACCCCCAGGCGGGCGCCGACGAGCCGGGTCAGCTCGTCGGCGGTGTGGGCGCTGGTGCCGTAGGTGCGCATAGGGGTGTCGGCGGCGCTCAGACCCCCGCCGTAGCCCGCCGCACAGTCGTCGCGATCGTCGCCGACCCCACCACCCGGCTGCCGTCGTACAGGACGACCGCCTGCCCCGGCGCCACCCCCCGCACCGGCTCGGTGAAGGTCACCCGCAATTCGCCGGTCACCAGTTCCGCCGTGACCTCTGTCTCGTCGCCATGGGCGCGCAGCTGGGCGGTGTAGGTCGCCGGGGCCGTCGGGGCCGTTCCGCACCAGCGGGGCTTGATCGCTGTCAGGGCGATCACGTCCAGGGCCTCCGACGGGCCCACCGTCACCGTGTTGTTCACCGGGGAGATGTCGAGGACGTAGCGCGGCTTGCCGTCGGGGGCCGGGGTGCCGATGCGCAGGCCCTTGCGCTGGCCGATGGTGAAGCCGTACGCGCCCTCGTGGGTGCCCAGCTTGGCGCCGGACTCGTCGACGATGTCGCCCTCCGCCTTGCCGAGGCGGCCGGCGAGGAACCCTTGCGTGTCGCCGTCGGCGATGAAGCAGATGTCGTGGGAGTCGGGCTTCTTGGCGACCGCGAGACCGCGCCGCTCGGCCTCCGCGCGGATCTCCTCCTTCGTCGTCACGGTGTCCCCCAGCGGGAACATCGCGTGCGCGAGCTGCTTCTCGTCCAGGACGCCGAGGACGTACGACTGGTCCTTCGCCATGTCGCTCGCGCGGTGCAGTTCCCGCGCCCCGTCCGCGCCCACCAGCACCTTCGCGTAGTGACCCGTGCACACCGCGTCGAAGCCCAGGGCGAGCGCCTTGTCCAGCAGGGCCGCGAACTTGATCTTCTCGTTGCAGCGCAGGCAGGGGTTGGGGGTGCGGCCGGCCTCGTACTCGGCGATGAAGTCCTCGACGACGTCCTCGCGGAAGCGGTCGGCGAGGTCCCACACGTAGAAGGGGATGCCGATGACGTCCGCCGCGCGGCGGGCGTCGCGGGAGTCCTCGATGGTGCAACAGCCCCGCGCGCCCGTGCGGAAGGATTGCGGGTTGGCGGAGAGGGCGAGGTGGACACCGGTGACGTCGTGGCCGGCTTCCGCGGCTCGGGCGGCGGCTACGGCGGAGTCGACGCCGCCGGACATGGCGGCTAGGACACGGAGGGGGCGCGAGGTTTCAGTCATGGCCCCTCCAGGGTACGGGGCGCCGGATACCGGTACCTATGGACGCCGGGAACCGCTTCCCACCGGCGCCGGGAACCCGCCCCCACGGCTGATCGTTGGGGGTGGTGAGACCTAGCGAAAAAAGGGGCACGCCCATGGGGGACAGGAAACGAGACAGCGACCGGCACCTCGGCCGCCGCGCCCTCCTCATCGGCACCGCCGCGACCGCCGCCGGCGCCGCCGCCCTCTCCTGGGGCGAGCTCTCCCGCCTCTGGTACCGCCTCCCCGGCGTACAACGCCCCCGCGTCGAAGGCGCCGTCGACTTCACCAGCGCCCGATGGGTCGCCGCCTCGACCGCCAACTTCCGCTGGGCCGACCGCCCGGACGACTACGGGATCGACATGGTCATCGTCCATGTCACCCAGGGTGACTTCGCCAGCGCCGTGAAGGCCTTCCAGGACCCGGGGCATCAGGCCGCCGCCCATTACATCGTCGGCAAGGACGGCCGGATCGCCCAGATGATCCGCGAGCTGGACGTGGCGTACCACGCGGGCAACCGGTCGTACAACGAACGCAGCATCGGTATCGAGCACGAGGGGTTCGTCGACCGCCCGCAGGACTTCACGGACGCCATGTACACCGCGTCCGCGCGGCTCACGGCGGGGATCTGCGCGCGGTACGGCATCCCGGTCGACCGCAAGCACATCATCGGGCACGTCGAGGTGCCGGGCACCGACCACACCGACCCGGGCAAGCACTGGGACTGGGGCCGGTACATACGCCTCGTACGCGAAGCAGCAGCTCAGACGGCCTCTTCCGGTACGCCGTCCGCCAAATCGGCCACCGCCTGACATTCCGTCACCCGGGGCCGGGACTCCTCATGTTTTTCTCAGGTCACGGCTCAGCAAAGCCGGCGGCCCGAAAAGGCGCCCTTTACGTCCCCGGCCCGCCCCACGACCAGCCCCCGCCCCAACTCCCTTATTTTTCAAGGAAGTTCGGCACCCAGCCGGTTCACAGCTCACCTGTTCGACTCCTAAGCTCGGCCCAGTCTTTACACAGCCCTTAGGAAAAACATCCCGGGCTATGACGCACTCCACAGAGCCCACGGACAACGCCAAGGGCGAGCAGAGCAAGGGCGAGCACACCAAGGTCACCCGGCGCGGCAAGGGAATGCACCGGCGCAAGTTCCTCGGCGGTCTCGCCGGGGTCGGGTTCGGCGCGGTCGCCGGGGCCGGCTCGGCCATCGGACTGCTCGGCGGCACGGGCGGCAACAAAGCGAGCGCCGCCACCAACACCGCCACCCTCACCGTGCCCGACCTGCTGGAAGGCACCACCTCCGGCACCACGACGACCTACACCCTGGAGGCGGCGACCGGTACCCACGAGGTCCTGAGCGGGGTCACCAGCTCCAGCGCCGGCTACAACGGCAGCTACCTCGGCCCGACCATGAAGTGGACGAGCGGCGACACGGTCCTGCTGAACATCACCAACAGCCTCGGCGCCGACACCACCGTGCACTTCCACGGCGCGCACATCCCGGCCGAGATGGACGGCGGCCCGCAGAACGCGTTCGCCGACGGCAAGACCTGGTCGCCGACGTTCGAGGTCAAGGACGAGGCGAAGACTCTCTGGTACCACCCGCACGCCCTCGGCACCACCGCCGAGCAGGTCGTCAAGGGCCTCGCCGGAATGATCATCGTGGAGGACGACTCGACCACGTCCTCCGCGCTGCCCAGCGACTACGGCGTGGACGACATCCCGATCATCCTCCAGTCGCTGGCCGCCGACAGCAGCGGTGACGTCAAGTACAACCTGACCGGCTACCTCGGCAGCAGCCTCGTCTACCCGCTGCTGTGCAACGGCGTCAACGTCGACGACACCACCCTCACCTTCACCGCGACCAAGACCCGCACCCGCTTCCGCGTCCTGAACGCCTCCCCCGCCGACATCCTCACCATCCAGCGCAGCGACGGCGGCACACTCACCCAGATAGCCACCGACCAGGGCTACTTGGCGTCCGCCGCCGAGGTCACCTCGATCCGTCTGGTGGCCGGCGCCCGCGCCGAGTTCGTCATGGACCTCAGCGACGCGGTGACCCTCCAGACGGTCGTCACCACCGGCTGGGTGCGCGGCGGCAGCGGCACGTACGACTTCCTGACCGTCACCCCGGACGCCTCCGACACCCCGGCCGACCTGCCGTCGTCGCTCAACACCATCACCCGGTACGACACGTCGAGCTTCACGGCGCGCACGATCACGCTCGGCCAGAGCGGCCTGAACATGACCATCAACGGTTCGGTCGGCACGACGATGTCCGGGATGGCGATGATCAGTACGACGCTGGACGCCGAGGAGATCTGGACGATCACCAACGCGACCCAGCTGGAACACTCCTTCCACCTGCACGACGTGCCGTTCCAGCTGATCGAGGTCAACGGCGAGGAGCCGGCCGGCGTCGACCTGGGCTGGTTCGACACCTTCGAGGTGGTCGGCGGCGGCTCGATAAAGATCGCCATGAAGTTCACCGACTACACCGACGACACCTACATGTACATGCTCCACTGCCATCTCCTCCAGCACGAGGACGAGGGCATGATGGCGGCGCTGATGGTCACCGAGAGCTGACCGGCAAAGGCCCGGCGGATCCGCTTCCGCCGGGCCCGATGAAACCCCGCCGAACCGAACCCCACGGCTCAGCGCTACGAAAGCCCCGCCACCCGAGCCCGCTCCACCGCAGGCCCGATCGCCTTGGCAACCGCGTCCACATCGGCCTGGGTCGAGGTGTGCCCCAGCGAGAACCGCAAGGTCCCGCGCGCCAGATCCGGGTCAACTCCCGTCGCCAGCAGCACATGACTCGGCTGCGCCACCCCCGCCGTACACGCGGAGCCCGTCGAGCACTCGATGCCCTGCGCGTCGAGCAGCAGCAGCAGCGAATCCCCCTCGCAGCCGGGGAACGTGAAGTGCGCGTTGGCCGGGAGCCGCCCGCCGGGCGCGGGGTCGCCGCCGAGGATCACGTCCGGGACCGCTGTACGGACCGAGTCGACCAGCCGGTCGCGCAACTCCCCGATGTCACGGGCGAATCGCTCACGATGGGAGGCGGCGTGCGCACCCGCCACGGCGAAGGAGGCGATGGCGGGGGTGTCCAGCGTCCCGGAGCGGACATGCCGCTCCTGGCCGCCGCCGTGCAGGACGGGTACGGGGGTGTACTCGCGGCCGAGGAGGAGCGCGCCGATGCCGTACGGGCCGCCGACCTTGTGCCCGGAGACCGTCATCGCGGCGAGGCCCGACTCCGCGAAGTCGACCGGGAGCTGCCCGAAGGCCTGGACGGCGTCGGCGTGCAGCGGGACGCCGGACTCGGCGGCCACGTCGGCGAGTTCACGGACCGGGAAGACCGTGCCGATCTCGTTGTTGGCCCACATGACGGTGGCCAGCGCCACGTCGTCCGGGTTGCGGGCGATCGCCTCGCGCAGGGCATCGGGGTGGACGCGGCCGTAGGAGTCGACCGGCAGGTACTCGACGGTGGCGCCCTCGTGCTCGCCGAGCCAGTGCACGGCGTCGAGGACCGCGTGGTGCTCGACGGGGCTGGCGAGGACGCGGGTGCGGGCCGGATCGGCGTCCCGGCGGGACCAGTACAGGCCCTTGACGGCGAGGTTGTCGGCCTCGGTGCCGCCGGAGGTGAAGACCACCTCGCTGGGGCGGGCGCCGAGCGCCTCACCGAGCGCCTCCCGCGCCTCCTCCACCGTACGGCGGGCCCGGCGGCCGGATGCGTGCAGCGACGAGGCGTTGCCGGTGACTCCCAGATGCGCCGTCAGCGCCTCTACCGCCTCGGGCAGCATCGGGGTCGTCGCGGCGTGGTCGAGGTAAGCCATGGTGAGGTGATTGTACGGGGCCCGGCGCGGGCGGCTCCGGCGCGGGTCAGACGCTCCAGGAAATCGTGGAGTCGGCGTACGTCAGCACGCCCAGGACCACCAGGTCGGCGATGCCGAGGGTGAGTCCGAGGACGGCCCGGCCCGGCCGCTTCGTCCCCCGCCACAGGGCGACCGACGCCAGCACGACGGCGATCGGACCGAGGAAGAGGTTGAGGACGAGGAGGCCGACGAGGCCGAGGATGAAGGAGGCGACGGCCATGCCGTCGGTGTCGCGGGCGGCCGTCGGGCGGTCCGCCGGCGCCGTGAGGTGCGGCATCTCAAGTGCCTTTCGGGGCAGGTCAGTTGGCCCGGCGGCGGGCGATGCGCTCGCGGACGGCGAAGACGGCGAGCCAGGCGGCGATGCCGGCGCCGGCGACGAGGGTGACGCCGAGCGGCACATGGGCGACGGTGCCCAGCGCGACACCGAGCAGGAGGAGTGCGACTACGAGGAACAGCATGGGGTTCCCCTCCGCCTTTCTGTCTTTCTGTCGGTCAGCTCTCGTTACGGTTCGGTGAACAGTTGTAGTAACAGTTGTTCACTGACTCCGGAGTCTAGCCCGCCCACCGGCTTTCCAATTACGGAGAACAGTTGTTAACTGGATGACATGAGTCACACCCTCGGCATCCGGCAGGCCCAGAAGCAGAAGACCCGGCAGGCCTTCCTGGACGCCGCGCTGGAGCTGCTCCAGGAGCAGAGCCTGAGCAGCCTGGGCCTGCGCGAGGTCACCCGCGCCGTCGGCGTCGCCCCCACCGCCTTCTACCGGCACTTCCGCTCCACCGCCGACCTCGGCGTCGCCCTCGTCGAGGAGGCGCTCGGCAGCCTGCACCCGATGATCCGCGAGACGGTCCTGGCGAACGACCCCGACGAGCAACGCATCGGCCGCGCCCTGGAGTTGATCGAGGGATACGTGACCTCCCTCCCCGCCCACGTCCGCTTCGTCGCCCGCGAGCGCAACGGCGGCGTCCAGCCGGTCCGCGCCGCGATCCGGGCCCAGCTGGAGCGGTTCGCCGAGGAGGTGAAGGCCGAACTCGCCAAGGACCGCGCGGCGGAGGGCTGGAGCGACGCGGACCTGCTGATGCTGGCGCAGCTGTACGTCGACCAGATGCTGATCGTCGCCGTCCTGTTCCTGGACACACTGGACGCCCCGGCGCAGGAGCGGGCCCGCGTCATCGACCGGGCGACCCGCCAGCTGCGGCTGATCAACGTGGGCCGCCGGCACTGGCTCGACAGCCCCCAACTCCCTTGAGCGCCAAGGCCATACAAAACCAAGGGCATACGAAAGGGGCGGCGCCCCTGACCGGGCAGCGCCGCCCCTTCTCCGCGAGGATCAGCCCCGCCGAGGATCAGCCCTGCTGCTGGGCCTGGCCGCCCTGCCCGCCCTGACCCCCGCCGGGCCCGCCGCAGCCGCCGCCCTGGCCGCCCCCGCCGGGACCGCCCTGGCCGCCCTGCCCGCCGCCCCCGGGCCCGCCGGACGGCATCGCCGTGGGCGTACCCGTCGGCTTCGGCTGCCCGGACGCCCCGCCGGTCGGCGCCCCCGAAGGCGCCCCGCTCGGCGCCCCGCTGGGCATCGCCGTCCCCGTCGGCATCGGCTGGCACGACGCCGAGGACGACGTCCCGCCGTTGCCGGTGGACGACGTGGAGGACGAGGAGTCGCCGCCGCCGCACGCGGCGAGGGCGAACGGCGAGAGCGCCAGGAGCGCCACAGCGGGGACGAGACGCGCACGCTTCATGAGAAAAAGCTCCAAGGAGGATGAGGAGGGCCTGAGGAGTCGAACTCAACCAACGGCGTCTGAGCCTTCCTTGGGCCTCCTCTGTGCCCACCCTGTCAGCAAGGTCAAGGGCGCCCCAAGAAAAGCCGCTGACCTGCGGCTTCATCAGAAGAGCGCCCTTACCAGCCGGTACCGTCCCGTGACAGAACCCGCACAACTCACATACGTACGCGGGCGAGTTGGCGCGACTGGGCCACCAACCGGTCGGCGCTGTCCCAGACTTCGGCGTCCTCCTCCAGATAGCCGCCCGCGAGGTTGCGCGTGGTGATGACGACCCGCACCGGCCCCGGCGCCGGCACCGCCCGGACGTGGACCGTCAGCTCCACGGTCGGCACCCACCCGTTGATCCCGAGGTCGAAGGCGGTCGGCGGCAGCGCGTCCACCGCGAGCAGCAGCGCGAGCGGGTCCACGTCCCGGCCGTCGGCGAGCCCGAACCATGCCTTGGACTCGCCCCGGCCCGAGGGCCGGCCGAGCGCCCAGCCGATCGTCGTGGGGTCCAGCTTCAGCATCAGGCGTTCGGCTATGGGCTGCTGGTCGGCGGAGCCCGGCGCGTCCTCGGGGCCGAAGCACTGCTCCAGCGGCGCGAGTTGAGGCACGGCGGCGGTCGTGCGGACGTCGTCGGGGAGGGCGGCGAGGTCGCCGTAGGAGGCGAGGACCCGGATGCGTTCGACCTCCTGGCCGTTGTCGTCGTGCTGGAGGAGGGACGCCTGGCCGGTGGAGAGGGTGCGGCCGGTGCGGACGGTCTCGGTGCGGACCGTGGCCGGGCCCGGGCGGGAGGCGCTGAGGTAGTGGGCGGAGATGGTGAAGGGGTCGGGGTGCGGGAGGGTGTCGGCCAGGGCGCGGCCGAGGACGGCGAGGAGGTAGCCGCCGTTGAGGGCGCCGAAGATCGTCCAGCCGGTGGGGAGGTCGATGCCGTACACGCCGGGGCCGCGCGGGGTGAGGGCCGTGTCGCGGTCGAACTCGCTGCGGGCGGGGGCGTCAGGAAGGAGGGCCATGGAGGAAAGATACAACACTATATTACTAAGCAGTAGCTTTTATGGAAACAGTCTGCTCCGGGCCAAGGAAGCGCAAAAGCTCCGGTAGTACGTGGGTGAGGTCACGGCAATTTCTCGGTAAGTGTCCGCTACGTCCGTAAACCTATGCTGCGCCTTTCCCCTCTCTACGGGCATGAGCCTCACCGGGACCCCGTTCCTCTACACCCTGATCGTGCTGGCCGTCGTCGCCGTCGTGCTGCCGTTCGTGCTGTGGTCGCGGATGCGCGGCCCGCGCGCGCTGCGGGCCGGGGCGCGCATGCTGATGCTGCTGTTCGCGCAGGGCACGGCGGTGGCCCTGGTCTTCGTGATGGTGAACAACGCCAACAACCTGTACGACAACTGGCACGACCTCCTGGGCACCGGCTCGCATGTGCAGCAGGCCGCCGACCTCGGCAAGTCGGGCACCGGCGGGATCGCGCTGAAGCAGCTGCCGAAGGTGAAGCAGACCTTCGCGCCCGCCACGGGCCCCGGGATGAGCGCGGCCGGCGGGGTGCTGGAGACCCAGCTGAAGGGCCAGGTCTCCGGGGTGAGCGCGGAGGTCTACGTCTGGCTGCCCCCGCAGTACAACGAACCGGACTTCAAGCACATCCACTTCCCCGTCGTCGAGGTCCTCCCCGGCTACCCCGGTTCGGCGAAGGCCTGGTTCGGCTCGATGAAGGCCCACGAACAGCTCGCCCCGCTGATGAAGCAGGGCAAGGTCGCCCCGTTCATCCTGGTCGCGCCGCGTACGACGCTCCTGGCCGGCGTCGACACCGGGTGCGCCAACGTGCCGGGCACGGTGAACGCGGACACCTGGCTCAGCATCGACGTGCCGAAGATGGTGACGGACAACTTCCGCGCGCTGCCCGCGCCGAAGGGCTGGGCCGTGGCCGGGTACTCGGCGGGCGCGCACTGCGCGACGAAGCTCGCGGTCGCCCACCCCGACCGCTACCGGGCCGCCGTCAGCCTCTCCGGCTACAACGACCCGATGGGCGAGCGCTCCTCGCTGACCGCCCAGGACCCGAAGCTGCGCCGGGAGAGCAACCCGTACCTGATGCTGAAGTCGGCGGCGACCCCGCCGAAGGTCTCGCTGTACCAGTCGGGCCAGCCGGGCGACGGCTACGAGGCGGGGCTCGCGCTGAAGAAGGCCGCGAAGGCGCCGACGTACGTGAGTGTGATCTACATCCCGAAGAGCGCCGGCGGGCACACGATGGCGCTGTGGAAGCCGCAGGTCGTGCCGTCGTTCCAGTGGCTGACGCAGCAGATGGGGCTGACCAACGTCAACGGGAACGCGGGCGCGGACGACGGGGCGAACGGCTCGCAGGCCGGGGCTACTCTTCCCGGACCGTCGAACGGCGGTGCCACGCGCGAGGAGCTCGCCAGTGAAAACGCATCGCGAGCAGGCGCAGGACAAAAGCCGTGAGGGCGGCGGCGCCGCTGGCCGCCGGGGTGAGGGCGTCGTAGCGGATGCACAGCACGACCATGGTGGAGCCGACGATCGCCGGCACCGCGTAGAGGTCGCGGTCCCAGCGCAGCAGGGACGGCACCTCGTTGGCGAGCACATCGCGCAGGACGCCGCCCCCGACGGCGGTGGCGAGACCGAGCGCGGCCGAGGAGGTGAGGCCCAGGCCGTGCTCGTACGCCTTCGTGGTGCCCGCGACGCAGAACAGGCCGAGGCCGGCCGCGTCGAGGACGTTGACGGCCGCCTGGATGCGCTCCACCTCCGGGTGGAGGAAGAAGACCAGCAGCGCGGCGAACAGCGGGGTCAGGAAGTAGCCGAGGTCGGTGAAGGCCGCCGGGGGCACGGCGCCGATGACGACGTCGCGCAGCAGCCCGCCGCCCAGCGCGGTGACCTCGGCGAGGACGGCGATGCCGAAGACGTCGAAGTTCTTGCGGACGGCCAGCAGCGCGCCGGAGAGCGCGAAGACGAAGATGCCGGCCAGGTCCAGGGTGTGCTGGACGGAGGGGCTGAAGATTGGCTGGAGCACCCGCACATTCTGGCTTGTTACAGCGTGGGCTTACCTGTCGTGAACAGCCAGGTCTGGAACAGATCGGTCAGATCTTGCCCAGAAACCCGCTCCGCGAGCTTCACGAAGTCGGCCGTGTCCGCGTTCCCGTACCGGTGCAGCTTCGTCCAGGCCGGCAGCAGTTCGAAGAACGCGGTGTCCCCGATCCGCTCGCGCAGCATCTGGAGCGTCATCGCGCCCCGCTGGTAGACGGCGGACGCGAACATCGTGTCGCGCTGCGGATCGCCGACGGTGATCTGCCAGAACGCGTTGTCGGCGGGGCGGGAGTTGTAGGCGGCGAGGAAGGAGTCACGGGCGGTGGCCGTCCCCTTGTGCTCGGCCCACAGCCACTGCGCGTACGTCGCGAAGCCCTCGTTCAGCCAGATGTCCTTCCAGCGCTCGACGGACACCGAGTCGCCGAACCACTGGTGGGCCAGCTCGTGCACGATCGTCGACTCGTTGCGCACGGCCGAGTACACCGGCTTGCTCTGCACCTCCAGCGAGAACCCCGCCTCCGGCATGTCGTCGACGATCGCGCCGGTCTCCTCGAAGGGGTAGGGGCCGAAGACTTGCGACCAGTAGTCGGTGGCGGCGGCCGTGACGCCGTACACGTCCACGTTGTTGCTGTTCTTCAGGACCGGGTCGATGGCGACGTAGACCGGGATGCCGCCGGGGGTCGTGCCGGTCTGGACGTCGAACTTCCCGATGGTCGCCGTCGCGAGATAGGTCGCCATCGGCTTGGTCTCGCGCCAGTGCGTGTACGTCGAGCCGCCCTTGTCGAACGTCGAGACCAGGCGGCCGTTGGAGACGCCCTTCAGGCCCTTGGGGGCCTTGATGCGGATGTCGTAGGTGGCCTTGTCGGAGGGGTGGTCGCTGGAGGGGAACCAGGTGGAGGCGGCGTTGGGTTCGCAGGCGACGAAGACGCCGTCGTCGGTCTTCATCCAGCCGTACTTGGAGCCGAACACGATCGGGCCGCTGAGCGGCTGGGGTACGCCGCCGTAGGTCACCGTGACCTTGAACTCGCGGCCCTTGCGCAGGAACTGGCGGGGCGTGATCTGGATCTCGTCGCCCGCGCGGGTGAACTCCGCGCGTCTGCCGTCCACTTCGACCCGGGTCACCTCCAGCTGCTGGAGGTCGAGATCGAAGGCGGAGAGGTTCTGGGTGGCGCGCGCGGTGAGGGTGGTGCGGCCGTCGAGGCGGCCGGTGGGCGGGTCGTAGGCGATGCCCAGGTCGTAGTGGAGGGCGTCGAAGCCGCCGTTGCCCAGCAGCGGGAAGTAGGTGTCGCCGATGCCGGGCGCGCCCGGCGTGGGGGCCGGGGCGGCGGCGATCACGCCGAAGAAGGAGACCGCCACGGTCGTGAGGGCGGCGATGCGGGCCGAGCGGGTGAGTGCCATGGTCGTCCCTTTCACGCGGTGCGTACGGACAGGGACGACCCTGCACTTCGTCAGCTGGTCATGTCCATGGCTTTACGAACTCGTCATGCCTCATCCGGCAGTTGGGCCGGATTGCGTCGACAGGGGCGCGTCGTCCGGGACCTGGTCCGCGAAGTTCTCCGGGTGATGGCACGCCACCCGCTGGCCCGGGGCCAGTTCCACCAGCGCCGGTTCCGTCGTCCGGCACACCTGCGTCGCCTTCCAGCAGCGCGTGTGGAAGCGGCAGCCGCTCGGCGGGGAGATCGGGGACGGGACGTCGCCCTTGAGCAGGATGCGGTCGCTCTTCGCCGAGCGGCGCCCCGGATCGGGGATCGGGACGGCCGAGAGCAGCGCCTTGGTGTACGGGTGCAGCGGCGCCTTGTAGAGCTTGTCCCGGTCGGCCAGCTCCACGATCTTCCCGAGGTACATGACCGCGATCCGGTCCGAGACGTGCCGGACCACCGAGAGGTCGTGCGCGATGATGACGTACGTCAGGCCCAGCTCCTGCTGGAGGTCGTCGAGGAGGTTGACGACCTGCGCCTGGATCGAGACGTCCAGCGCGGAGACCGGCTCGTCGGCCACGACCAGCTTCGGGTTCAGGGCCAACGCCCGTGCGATGCCGATGCGTTGGCGCTGGCCGCCGGAGAACTCGTGCGGATAGCGGTTGTAGTGCTCGGGGTTGAGGCCGACCACCGACAGCAGCCGCTGGACCTCCTTCTTCACCCCGCCCTCGGGCTGCACGCCCTGGAGCTTGAACGGGGCGCTGACGATCGTGCCGATCGTGTGCCGGGGGTTCAGCGAGGAGTACGGGTCCTGGAAGATCATCTGTACGTCCCGGCGCAGCGGGCGCATCCCGGCCGCGCTCAGGTGCGTGATGTCCTTGCCCTCGAACTCGACCTGGCCGCCGGTCGGTTCGAGCAGCCGGGTGATGAGCCGGCCCATCGTCGACTTGCCGCACCCCGACTCGCCGACCACGCCCAGGGTCTCGCCCTGGCGGACCTCGAAGTCGATGCCGTCGACGGCCCGCACCGCGCCGGTCTGGCGCTGGAGCAGGCCTTTGCGGATGGGGAAGTGCTTCTGGAGGCCGGTGACCTTGAGGAGGATCTCGCGGTCGGCGACGGCCTCCGAAGTACCGGCCTGTTTCCCGGCGTTGGACGCCGCGTTGGATTCACTCACAGCTTCGGCGCAATCTCTTCGGTCCAGATCCGCTCCCGCTGCTCCTTGCTCAAGTGGCAGGCGGCCCAGTGCCGTTCCCCGACCTCGGTCAGGTCGGGGCGGACCGTGCGGGTGACGTCGTCCTTGGGGAGGTCCGCGTACGGGCAGCGCGGGTTGAAGGCGCAGCCGGACGGGATGTTGATCAGGGAGGGCGGGGCGCCCTTGATCGGGATGAGCCGGTCGGTGTCGTCGCGGTCCAGGCGCGGCATCGAGCCCAGCAGGCCCCAGGTGTAGGGGTGGCGGGGGGCGTCGAAGACGGTCTCGGCGGGGCCGCGCTCGACGCACCGGCCGCCGTACATGACCAGCAGGTCGTCGGCCATCTCGGCGACCACCCCGAGGTCGTGGGTGATCATGATGACGGCCGAGCCGAACTCCTTCTGGAGGTCGCGGATGAGGTCCAGGATCTGGGCCTGCACCGTGACGTCGAGGGCCGTGGTCGGCTCGTCGGCGATGAGCAGTTCGGGGTTGTTGACCAGGGCCATCGCGATCATCGCGCGCTGGCGCATACCGCCGGAGAACTCGTGCGGGTAGCCGTCGACGCGCTTGCCGGGCTCGGGGATGCCGACCCGGTCGAGCATCTCGACGGCGCGCGCCCGGGCCACCTTCTTGGTGACCTCGTGGTGGACCCGGTACGCCTCGACGATCTGCTGGCCGACCGTGTAGTACGGGTGCATCGCGGAGAGCGGGTCCTGGAAGATCATCGCCATCTTCCGGCCGCGCAGCCGCCGTACCTCGTCGGGGTCGGCGCCGATCAGCTCCTGCCCGTCGAGCCAGACCTCGCCGCTGACCTTGGCGTTGGGGGAGGCGCGGTGCAGGCCCATGACGCCGAGGGAGGTGACGGACTTGCCGGAGCCGGACTCGCCGACGATGCCGAGGGTCCTGCCGCGCCGGACGTCGAAGCTGACCCCGTCGACGGACCTGACCAGGCCGTCGTCGGTGTCGAAGTGGATGCGCAGGTCGCGGACCGAGAGGAACGCCTCTTCCGAGGGCTGCACAGGGGTCGGCTTGCTCACGAGTACCTCACCCGGGGGTCGATGGCGGCGTACACCAGGTCGACGACGAGATTGCAGAAGACGATGAAGAACGCGGCGACCAGGGTGACGCCCATGACGATGGGCAGGTCGTTGTCCCGGATGGACTGCACCGAGTAGGCGCCGATGCCCTGGAGGGAGAAGACGGTCTCGGTGAGGACGGCGGTGCCGACCAGGGTGCCGAAGTCCATGCCGAAGATCGTGACGATCGGGGTGAGCGCGGCGCGCAGGCCGTGCCTGGTGACGACCGTGCTCTCCTTCAGGCCCTTGGCGCGGGCGGTGCGGATGTAGTCCTCGCCCATGGTCTCCAGCATGCCCGCCCGGGTGAGCCGTGCGTAGAGGGCGGAGAAGAGGAAGGCGAGGGAGACCCAGGGCAGCAGCAGGTGCCAGGCCCATTCCGCGGGGTTCTGGGTGAACGGCACGTAGTCGATCGAGCTCCAGATGGGAACTTGGTAGACGAACAGCGCGTTCAGTACCTGACCGGTGAAGAAGATCGGGAGGGAGACGCCGGCGAGCGCGATGAACATGGAGATGCGGTCGACCGGGGTGCCCTTGCGCAGCGCGGAGATCACGCCGGTGGTGACACCGAAGACCACCCAGAGCACGGAGGCGCCGACGGCGAGCGAGAAGGAGACCGGGATGCGCTCGGTCAGCTGGGGCCAGACCTCGACGTGGCTCTTGAAGGAGTAGCCGAAGCAGGGGGCGTCGCAGCGGGTGGCGTCGGGGCCGAACTTGTAGTCCGCGCCGACGAACAGGCCTTTGACGAAGTGCCAGTACTGCACGTAGATGGGCTGGTCGAAGCCCAGGTTCTTCTTGATCGCGGCGACCGAGTCGGGGTTGGCGTCCTTGCCCACGTACTGGGTGGCCAGCTGATCGGCCGTCTGTCCGCCGAGCCGGGGAACGAGGAAGAAGATCGCGTAGGTGACTGCGCTGACCACCAGCAGCAGTACCAAAGCGCCGAAGACGCGTCGGATGATGTACGCAGCCACAGCTGTCCGGCTCCGGGCGGGCCTGCGGGATGTCCACGGGCCCGCCCGGAGCCTTCACCTGCCTTTCAAAGGGATACGGCCTTTAACGCCTAGGGCGTTATTTGGAGGAGCTGAGCAGCAGGTAGTCGTACATGCCCAGGTACGCCTGGGTGACCGTGACGTTGGTCGCGGACGCCGGCCGGTAGAGCAGGTTCTTGCGGTAGACGGTCGGGACGGCCGTGGCGGTGTCCATGACCATCTTGTCGATGTCGCCCCACGCCTTGGTGCGGGCGGCGGCGTCGGTGTTGGCGATCGCCGCGGACAGCGCCGCGTTGATCTTCGGGTCGTTCAGCTCCGCCAGGTTGTTGCCGCCGGAGGGCTTGATGGAGTGGCCGCTGACGACCTGGTCGAGGAAGCCGAAGCCGGTCGGCCAGTCGGCGCCCCACGCCATGGAGAGCATGCCGAGCTTCTGCTCGTGGACGTAGGACGGGACGCCCGCGAAGTTCGAGAAGTACTTGCCGGCCGGGAACTGCCGGATCTCGACGTTGATGCCCACCTTCTTCAGCGCCGCCTGGACGGCCGTGGCCTGCGCGACCTCGGCGGGCCGGTCGGAGCGGGCGGTGAGGATGGTGTTGAAGCCGTTCGGCTTGCCGCAGGCGGTCAGCTCGGTCTTGGCCTTGGTGGCGTCGCCCTTGTTGCCGGCCGTCGCGTACTCGTCGAACTTGGTGTAGCCGTTGACCGAGGGCGGCAGCAGCGTGGAGGCCACGTCACCCTTGGGGGAGCCGCCGATGGCGTCCAGGATGGACTGCTTGTCGATGGCGTACTGCACGGCCTTGCGGCAGTGGATGTTGTCGAACGGGGCGACGTTCTGGTTCAGCGCGATCCACTGGGTGGCGCCCGCGTAGGAACTGTCCGTCTGCTGGAGGTTCTTGCCGCTCAGCACCTTCGGCTGGGTGGCGCCCTGGACGCCGGTGCCGCCCGCGTCGGCGGTGATCTTGTCGGCGAGCAGGTCGTTGTCGATCGTGATCGCGTTCACCTTGAACTTGATCGTGATCTTGTCCGGCAGGGCCTTGCGGATCGGGTCCGTCTTCGCGTCCCACTGCGGGTTGCGCACGAGGGTGGCGCTGCGGCCCTCCTCGTAGGAGGAGAACTGGTAGGGGCCCGAGGAGACCATGTGCTGCACGTACTTGGCGCCGTCGTCCTTGGCCTGCGGCACCGGCGCGGTCTGCGAGAAGGTCGCCAGGTAGTCGAAGTCGGCGAAGGGCTGCTTCAGCTTGAAGACGATGGTCCGGTCGTCCGGCGTCTCGATGGAGGAGAGGCCGCCCGGGGACTTGTCCTTGTAGGGGCCCTGGTACTTGTCGCCGCCGTCGAGGTACGTCTTGAAGTACGTCGGCCCGTTGGAGAGCACGTCGGGCGCGAAGTTGGAGCGCTCGATGGCGTACTTGACGTCCTTGGAGGTGACCGTCGTCCCGTCCTGGAACTTCACGCCGGCCCGCAGCTTGTACGTCCACGTCTTCGCGTCGGCGCTCGGCACGCCCAGCGACTCGGCGAGGTCGGGGACGACCGTGAGGCCGTCCTTGCCGGCGGCGGGCTTGAACGTCGTGAGCGTACGGCCGTACAGGCGGGAGAAGTTCTGCACCCAGCCGTAGTACGTGTTGCCCGGGTCCAGGGAGTCGGCGACGTCGGAGTGCTCGAAGCTGAGGGTGCCCCCCTTCTTGTCCGACGCGTTGACCACGGAGGTCAGTGCCTCGTTCTGCTTGCCCTTGGCCGTCGTACCGCCGCCACCGCCACCGCCGCACGCGCTCGCGCCGAGCGCCAGCGCCACGACCGACGCCAGACTCGCGGTCACCCTTCTCGTCTTCACCTGAGGAAAGCCCCCTCCATCGATGCGGATCACTTGCTGCGAGGGTCGAGCGCGTCGCGCAGCCCGTCACCCAGCAGGTTGAACGCCAGGACGGTGATGAAGATCGCCAGTCCGGGCACGAACATGTACTGCGGATCGGCCGCGTAGAAGTTCACGGCGTCGCTGAGCATCCCGCCCCAGGAGGACTGCGGCGGTGCGATGCCCACGCCGAGGAAGCTCAGCGAGGCCTCGAAGAGGATGTTCGTCGGGATGATCAGCGTCGAGTAGACGAGGATCGGGGCGACGAGGTTGGGCAGCAGCTCCCGGAAGAGGATGTACGGCCCGCGCGCTCCGAGGCTGTGCGCGGCCTCCACGAACTCCCGCCCCCGCAAGGTCAGGGTCTGGGCGCGCACGATACGGCCGATGTAGGGCCAGCTGAAGAAGCCGATCACGAAGATCAGCACGCAGATGCGGAGCGTGAGCCCGTTCAGTCCGAAGAAGCCGTCCTGCACGGAGGCGGAGATGGCGATGGCGAACAGCAGCAGCGGGAAGGCGAGGAAGGTGTCCATCAGCCGGCTGATCACGCTGTCGACCCAGCCGCCGTAGTACCCGGCGATCACACCGAGGACGGTGCCGATGACGACGGACAGCACGGTGGCGCCGCCGGCCACCAGCAGGGAGACCCAGGAGCCGTCGATCACACGGGCGAGCAGATCCCGGCCGAACGTCGGGTCGACGCCCAGCGGATGGGCCCAGCTCATGCCGCCCCAGCCGCCCTTGGGCGCCTGCATCGCCGGGTCGAGGAGGTCCTGGTTGAACTTGTCCGGGTCGAGCCCGAAGACCTTCTCGATCGGCTTGGCGAGGACCGCCATCAGCACGAGCAGGGCGACGACGACCCCGCCCGCGACGGCCACCTTGTCCCGCTTGAACCGGGTCCAGGCGATCTGGCTGAGCGAACGCCCTTCGATCTGGCTCTTCTTGACCCCGACGAGCACGGTCTCGGGCTCTGCGCCCGCCGCTCCTCCGGTGGTCTCGATCGGTGCGGTCACTGTGATCAGACCCCTCCTGCCTTCTTTGAGAGGCGAGTCTTCAATGCCGTTGTGATCACGCGCCAGAGCTGGCGGGGAAAGTATGCGCAACCGTGATGCCGACGGCCGGGTTCCGCTATCCGAACAGCGGGTAACGCCCGCCGGACGGGGGCAAGTTGGGAAAAGGCCGGTACTAGTGGGACTTACCCGGCGTCTCTACGCGCGCAGATCTTGTGAAACGCAAGTGACGCGTGTGTTACGCGAGTTGGGACTGACGGACCGTCAGTATCCGCTGGGGGCGGCCGGATAGCCGTATCCGGCGGCCGGGGACTGCGGCGGCTGGGCGGCGTGCGCCTCGCGGTCGTAGAACGGGCGGGCGTTGCCGCGCATCCACAGCACCACGGGGTCGTACTCGTCGGTCATCGTGACCGTCGAGACGGGCAGGCCCTCGGGGACCGCGCCGATGGACTGCTGCATCATCGCGCGTACCGCGTCCACGGACGGCGGCGAGGTGTCGTACACATCGAGGCCGATGGAGAGGTACGGCGCGCCCAGCGCGGGCTGGACCCAGGCGCGGCGCAGGGCGCGGACCGCCGGGGTGCGGTGGGCGTTCTGGCTCAGCAGGGCGTAGAAGTGCGGGATGTCCACGGCCGGTTCGGCCAGCCGCAGGGGTCCGGCGGGCTGGCGGTCGAGGCCGTGGGCGATGCGGCGCAGGTCGGCCCAGGGGACGCCGACGCCGCCGCCCGGGGCGTGCGGGTTGAGCCACAGGCCGTGGTGGTCGGGGTAGAGGGCGCGGGCCACGTCGAGGGCGTCGACGACCTCGTAACTGCGGTTCCAGCCGCTCGCGGAGAGCTCCTGGGCGGAGGTGACGGCGGGCGCGTACCCCTGGCCCTCGACCTCCATCGAGCCGTACTGGGCGTCCGGGGAGCCGGCCTGGCCGTGCCACAGGAGCATCCAGATCTGGCCGGTGGCGGGGGTGGCGAGGGCGCGGAGGAGTGCCTCGTAGGCGTCGTAGCGCCCGGGCGTGACCTGGCGCAGCATGTGCTCGACCTGGCCGGTCGCAGCGGTGCCGCTCACGCTCACGTCTTTACCGCCCCTTCATTGGAGTTGGCCCGCGTTTTTCAGTTGGCTGTGCGGGTCAAGCTTAAGCGGCCCTAGCTGTAGAAGGGCCGCACGTTCGCCCGCATCCACTCCCCCACCGGGTCCTGCGCCACGTCCAGCAGGATCAGGTTCACCGCCCACGGCACCGGCACCCGCCCGAGCGCCCGGCCCAGCGCGTCCAGCGGCCGTTCCCTCAACTCGCCCTCCCACTGGGAGAGTTCGACGCCGACGAACATCACGGGCCGCGTCGTCTCTATCGCGGCGAGGCAGCGGCGGGCGCTGAGGACGACGCCGGTCGCGGCGAACTCGCGGGCCGCCTCGGCGAGGAAGTCGACGGGGTCGTCCTGCCAGTCCGGTTCGAAGAGCCGCACCCGCGCGCCCGTCGCCGTCCCGTCCAGCGCCGTGCGCCCGGAGCGGCACAGCTCGGCGACGGCCTCCGGGGGGAGGGGGACGCCGACGACGCCGTCGGGGTTGAGGGCGATGCCCGCCTGCGGGGGCAGGCCCCGGGCGAACTCGACGGCCGGGGCGATCGTATACGCCATGTGCGAGCCGGTGACCTGGCGGAACTGTTCCTCGGAGGTGAAGACGGGGACGTAGGTCTGGCCGCCGATGTCCATCGTGGGCAGGTCCAGGGGGCCGGTGCGGGGGCCGCCGCCGTTGGGCAGCGGGACCCAGACGAAGCTGCGGCCGAGCACCTCCAGGATGCGGGCGCCCGCCGACGGGACGCCGAGGGAGGCCGACAGCACCTCCTCCAGCTCGTTGCCCGGCCAGCCGCCGTGCGCATAGGGGTGTGTCTGGGCCGGGAAGTCGGCCGGGAGTTCCGCCGGGAAGTCCATCTCGTCTACCGCCTGCTGGAAACTTCTGCTGAAGGTCGAAGTTTAAGGGGACGTCAGCCTGTGAACGCGATCCTCCTCAAGGCGTCCGCCGAAGCCCGGTCCAGCAGCACCGCCGCGGCGCAGCCCTCGGGGAGGTTCCCCCGCTCCGCCGCGCGGATCAGCCGGGCCGCCGCGTGCCGGTGGCGCAGGAACGCGTAGCGCGAGACACCCCGCCCCCGCTCCCGCTGGCCTTCAAGTGCCGTGCCCGGGGTGACGTCCAGCAGGAGCAGATGCAGCCGGCCCCCCTTGCGTTTCGCCTCGCGCGCCAGCCAGGACCGCACCCACGACTGGGTCCCGCAGTCATGGACGACGACCCCCTCGCCCGAGCGCAGCGCGCGGTACAGCCCCGCGTAGTGGGCGAGCCTGACCAGCGGCCGGTAGACGGCGTACGGCAGCGCGGCCGGCAGCCGCGCGGCCCAGCGGTCCCTGGTGTCCTGGGAGTCGACGGCCACGCCCTTCACCGCGCGCCGCATCAGCGTGGACTTGCCGCTGCCGGGCAGGCCGGTGACGACGACGAGGTCGCGGGGGCCGAAGAGGAGGGCGTGCGGGCTGCGGCCGGCGCGCTCGCGCAGATCGCGGACGGCGGGGGCGGGGGCGCAGGCCTCCTGGGCCGGCCGGGTGGGCTGCGTGGGCACCGCGAGGGCCGTGCCCGCCGCGTACGCCGTGGTCCTGTTCACCGTGATCGTCCTCCCCATCGGAGCAGCCCCTTGGCTAAGGGTCTCCCCATAGACAGTAAAGAGAAGGTAATGCCCGGTGTATCGCGAGGTGATGCGCGGATCGGCACAGCCCGGTTACAGATGTGGCCTGCCGCGGGGCGGGGGTGGCGTGCGATGATGACCGCGTCAACTGCATACAGGCCGTTCGAATCCGCGCGGGAGAGTCCCCATCCGGTGGGGCGCCGAAGGAGCAAGTCCCTCCCTTGAATCTCTCAGGCACCGTTACCGCGCGGGCGAGGCACATCTGAAAAGCGGACCGCCGCGACGTGCGGGGGTCCCACCCAAGGTGCAAGCCCTGACCTGTGCGGATCCCTCCGCGCGGCTCGCGGCGAACCTCTCAGGTTCCGATGACAGATGGGGAGGAGACCTTCCAAGGGTTTTCTCCGTCCACCGGGGTTCCCCTGCCGGAAGCCCGCCCTCGCCGTACGTCCTGGGAGACACCGTTCCATGAGCAGTTCCACGCCCCGCCACACCGCGCTCGACGCCCTGCACCGCTCGCTCGGCGCGACCATGACCGACTTCGCCGGCTGGGACATGCCGCTGCGCTACGCCTCGGAACGTGACGAACACCACGCCGTGCGCACCCGGGCCGGCCTCTTCGACCTCTCGCACATGGGCGAGATCACGGTCACCGGACCGCAGGCGGCCGAGCTGCTGAACTACGCACTCGTCGGCGACCTCGCCGCGGTGAAGGCGGGCCGGGCCCGCTACACGATGATCTGCCGCGCCGACGGGGGCATCCTGGACGACCTGATCGTCTACCGCCTCGCCGAGACCGAGTTCATGGTCGTCGCCAACGCCTCCAACGCCCAGGTGGTCCTGGACGCGCTGACCGAGCGGGCGGCCGGCTACGACGCCGAGGTCCGCGACGACCGGGACGCGTACGCGCTGCTCGCCGTGCAGGGCCCGGCGGCGCAGGGGATCGTCCAGGCGCTCACCGACGCGGACCTGGCCGGGCTGAAGTACTACGCGGGGCTGCCCGGGACGGTCGCCGGGGCGGCGGCGCTGATCGCGCGCACCGGCTACACCGGCGAGGACGGCTTCGAACTCTTCGTCGCCCCGGCGGACGCGGAGAAGCTGTGGCAGGCGCTGACGGCCGAGGGCGCGGCGGCCGGCCTGGTCCCCTGCGGCCTCTCCTGCCGCGACACCCTGCGCCTGGAGGCGGGCATGCCGCTGTACGGCCATGAGCTGTCGACGTCCCTGACGCCCTTCGACGCCGGGCTCGGGCGGGTCGTGAAGTTCGGGAAGGAGGGCGACTTCGTGGGCCGGGAGGCGCTGCTCGCGGCTTCCGCACGGGCGGCGCAGGCTCCGCCCCGGGTCCTCGTCGGCCTGATCGCCGAGGGCCGCCGCGTCCCGCGCGCCGGGTACCCGGTCGTCGCCGCCGGCGAGGTGATCGGCGAGGTCACCTCCGGCGCCCCCTCCCCCACCCTGGGCAAGCCGGTCGCGATGGCGTACGTCGACGCCGCGCACGCCGCGCCGGGGACGGCGGGGGTGGGCGTGGACATCCGGGGCAGCCACGAGCCGTACGAGGTGGTCGCGCTGCCGTTCTACACGCGGGAGCGGTAGTTCTTTCAGCTTCGCGGGCCGCGTCGCAGGTCACACGTGCCCTTTACAGTCCCCCATTCACCAGCAGTCCCGCCCGTACAGGAGAATTCACGCCATGAGCAACCCCCAGCAGCTGCGCTACAGCAAGGAACACGAGTGGCTGTCGGCCGTCGAGGACGGCGTGGCGACGGTCGGGATCACCGAGCACGCGGCGAACGCGCTCGGCGACGTCGTCTTCGTCCAGCTCCCCGAGGTCGGCGCCGAGATCACCGCGGGCGAGTCCTGCGGCGAGCTGGAGTCGACGAAGTCGGTGAGCGATCTGTTCGCGCCGGTCACGGGTACGGTCACGGCCGTCAACCCGGATGTCGTCGAGGACCCGTCGCTGGTCAACTCCGAGCCTTTCGACGGCGGTTGGCTGTTCAAGGTGCGGCTCGCGGACGAGCCCGGCGACCTGCTGTCCGCCGATGAGTACACCGCTTTCACCACCACCGGCTGAGGAGTCGTACCCATGTCTGTCCTGAACACCTCCCTGCACGAGCTGGACCCGGAGATCGCCGCCGCGGTCGACGCGGAGCTGGGCCGGCAGCAGTCGACCCTGGAGATGATCGCGTCGGAGAACTTCGCTCCGCTCGCGGTGATGGAGGCGCAGGGGTCGGTCCTGACCAACAAGTACGCCGAGGGCTACCCGGGGCGCCGCTACTACGGCGGCTGCGAGCACGTCGACGTGGCCGAGCAGATCGCGATCGACCGGCTGAAGGAGCTGTTCGGCGCCGAGTACGCGAACGTCCAGCCGCACTCGGGCGCGTCCGCGAACCAGGCGGCGCTGTTCGCGCTGGCCCAGCCCGGGGACACGATCCTCGGCCTGGACCTCGCGCACGGCGGTCACCTCACGCACGGGATGCGGCTGAACTTCTCCGGCAAGCAGTTCAACGTCGTCGCCTACCACGTCTCGGCAAAGACCGGTCTGGTCGACATGGAGGAGCTGGAGAAGCTGGCGCGCGAGCACCGGCCGAAGGTGATCATCGCGGGCTGGTCGGCGTACCCGCGGCAGCTGGACTTCGCGGAGTTCCGGCGGATCGCGGACGCGGTGGACGCGTACCTGTGGGTCGACATGGCGCACTTCGCGGGCCTGGTGGCGGCGGGGCTGCACCCGAACCCGGTGGAGCACTCGCACATCGTGACCTCCACGACGCACAAGACGCTCGGCGGACCGCGCGGCGGGATCATCCTCGCCAAGCAGGAGTTCGCGAAGAAGCTGAACTCCTCGGTCTTCCCCGGCTTCCAGGGCGGCCCGCTGGAGCACGTGATCGCCGCGAAGGCGGTCTCCTTCAAGGTCGCGGCCTCGGAGGACTTCAAGGAGCGGCAGCGGCGTACGGTGGAGGGTGCGCGCCTGCTCGCCGAGCGGCTGACGGCGCCGGACGCCCGCGCGGCCGGCGTGAACGTCCTGTCCGGCGGGACGGACGTGCACCTCATCCTCGTCGACCTGCGCGCGTCCGAGCTGGACGGCAAGCAGGCGGAGGACCGGCTGCACGAGGTCGGCATCACCGTCAACCGCAACGCGGTGCCGGACGACCCGCGTCCGCCGATGGTGACGTCGGGTCTGCGGATCGGGACGCCGGCGCTGGCGACGCGCGGCTTCACGGCGGAGGACTTCGCGGAGGTCGCGGACGTCATCGCGGAGACGCTGAAGCCGGCGTACGACGCGGAGGGGCTGCGGCTGCGGGTGAAGGCGCTGGCGGACAGGCACCCGCTGTACCCGGGCCTGAACAAGCAGGTCTGACTTCATCCGTTCTCCCGGCGGGGTGTGCTTTCGGGCGCGCCCGCCGGGACCGTATTTTTCCGGCCGGGCGCTCCCGACCGTATTTTTCCGGCGGGGCGCCCGAAGGCGTGCCCCCGCCCGCTCCCAGGAGGAACCCCGTGGCGATCTCGGTCTTCGACCTCTTCTCGGTCGGTATCGGCCCGTCCAGCTCCCACACGGTCGGCCCGATGCGCGCGGCCCGCATGTTCGCGGCGCGGCTGCGCGCGGAGGGCCTGCTGGAGCCGGCCGCGAGGGTCCGCACCGAGCTGTACGGCTCGCTCGGCGCGACCGGCCACGGCCACGGCACCCCGAAGGCGGTCCTGCTCGGCCTGGAGGGCGCCTCCCCGCGCTCGGTGGACGTGGAGCGCGCGGACGAGCGGGTGGCGGAGATCAAGGAGGGGGGCCGGCTGCGGCTCCTGGACGAGCACGAGATCGCCTTCGACTTCGACGCCGACCTGGTCCTGCACCGCCGCGAGACGCTCCCCTACCACGCCAACGGCATGACCATCTGGGCGTACGACGCCCAGGGCGCGGAGCTGATGCGGCGCACGTACTACTCGGTGGGCGGCGGTTTCGTCGTCGACGAGGAGGCGGTGGGCGCGGACCGGATCAAGCTGGACGACACCCCGCTGAAGTACCCCTTCCGCACCGGCGACGAGCTGCTGCGGCTGGCCAAGGAGACGGGTCTGTCGATCTCGTCCCTGATGCTGGAGAACGAGCGGGCCTGGCGCACCGAGGACGAGATCCGCGCGGGCCTGCTGGACATCTGGCAGGTCATGCAGGCGTGCGTCTCGCGGGGCATGACCCGTGAGGGCATCCTCCCCGGCGGGCTGCGGGTGCGCCGGCGCGCGGCCATGACGGCCCGTCAACTCCGGGCGGAGGGCGATCCGTTGGCCCGCTCGATGGAGTGGATCACGCTGTACGCGATGGCGGTGAACGAGGAGAACGCGGCCGGCGGCCGTGTGGTGACGGCCCCCACGAACGGCGCGGCCGGCATCATCCCGGCGGTCCTGCACTACTACATCAACTTCGTCCCGGGCGCGGATGAAGAGGGGGTCGTGAGGTTTTTGCTGGCGGCGGGCGCGATCGGCATGCTCTTCAAGGAGAACGCGTCCATCTCCGGCGCCGAGGTCGGCTGCCAGGGCGAGGTCGGCTCGGCCTGCTCGATGGCGGCGGGCGCCCTCGCGGAGGTCCTGGGCGGCTCGCCCGAACAGGTCGAGAACGCGGCGGAGATCGGCATGGAACACAACCTGGGCCTGACCTGCGACCCCGTCGGCGGCCTGGTCCAGATCCCGTGCATCGAACGCAACGGCATGGCGGCGGTGAAGGCGGTCACGGCGGCGAAGATGGCGATGCGGGGGGACGGCTCGCACAAGGTGTCCCTCGACAAGGTCATCAAGACGATGAAGGAGACGGGGGCGGATATGAGCGTGAAGTACAAGGAGACGGCTCGGGGTGGGTTGGCTGTGAACATTATTGAGTGCTGAGGATCCCCGGCCCTGGCCCGAACTCACCCGATATCCACAGCCAGTTCACAGCTTGTGAAGTTCGTCCCGCCTCTACCGGAAGGTAACCATCCACTCCTAGGCTTCCGCCCGCCTGGACAACTGTGAAGCACTCGGGAGTGGTTGATGCGCGGGATCAGACGGATGACGGCGGTGTGCGGGGTGGTGGCCGCGCTGTTGGTGGCGGGGCCGGGGAACGCCGAGGCGGCTTCGCCCAAGTTCTCCGAGACGACCACCATCGGGACGCACAACGCGTACGACAAGAGCAAGTACACGTACTGGGCACAGGCGTTGGACTCCGGGGCCTCGCTGCTGGAGCTGGACGTGTACGCGGACAGCGTCAGCAAGCGGTGGCGGGTCAGCCACGCCAAGCCGCTCGCGAACGACAACAACTGCGAGTACGCGAGCACGCCGGCCGACCTGTACAGCAAGGACCGCAACCAGGACCTCGGCAGCTGCCTCGACAACATGGCGGCGTGGAACCAGCTGCACCCCGACCACGCGCCGATCATCGTCAAGGTCGAGATGAAGGTCGGCTTCAACAACGACGTCGGCCTCGGCCCGTCCGCGTTCGACACCCTCGTCTCGCAGAAGCTCGGCAGCTCCGTCTACAAGCCCGCCGACCTGCTGGGTTCCTCGTACTCGTCGCTCGACGCCGCCGCGAAGGCCAACGCGTGGCCGACCCGGGACGCCCTCAAGGGCAAGTTCATCTTCGAGCTGATCCCCGGCACGGTCGAGATGAAGAACCCCCTCGACACGTACTGGACGGACCAGGAGTACGGCGACCACCTGCGGGACCTGTACGCGGCCGGCGACATCTCAAGTGCCCAGGCGTTCCCGGCGGTTCTGGGCGCGGCGAGCGGTGACCCGCGCATCAGCCGGTACGACTCCTCCATCCGGCCCTGGTTCGTGTTCTTCGACGGGGACGCCGCGACGTACGTCAACAACGCGTACGACACGTCGTTCTACTCGACGAACCACTACATCCTGATCATGACGGACGCGTACGCCGTCGCGCCCGCGATCTCCTCGACCACGCCGACGGACGACGAAGTCGCCGCGAAACTGGCGCTGTTGGCCGGGGATCACGCGAGTGTCATCACCTCGGACTGGGCGGGGAAGTCGGCGGGGGTGCTGAGCGAGGTCGCGACTCGGGGCTGAGGCCGGCCCTGGCGGGCGGTCTCGGGAGGGGTGCGCGGTTGTGCCTGAAGGGGCGTGCGGCTGTGCCCGAAGGGGCGTGCGGCTCAAGGGAGTTGAGCCGCACGCCGGGCGGTTGACCGGGACGCCGGGCGGTTGACCGGGACGCCGAGCACTTGCCCCGCGCGCCGGGCAGTCCAGCCGCATGCCGGGCCGTCCAGTTGCGCGCCGGGCAGTCCAGCCGTCCGCCGGGCAGTCCGGCCGCACGCCGGGCAGTCCGGCCGCCCGCCGGGCAAGAGCCGCACCCCCTCACCCCGCGCAGCCCCAGACCTCAGCCCTTGAACCCCTCCGGCCGCTCCGGCGAAGCCTCCGCCAGTGCCTTCGTGACCTCCTCGACCCCGCCCCGCAGCCCGTACACCGGGCTGTCCGGCTGCTGCCGCCACGACTCGTCGATGCTCCCCGAGTCCACCGTGTCGAAGCCCAACTCCTCGATCAGCGCCCGCACTTTGGCCTTCGCCGCCGCGTCGTCGCCGGCGACGGGCAGCGCGAGGCGGTCGGTGGCGCCGGCCGGACGGTGGCGGTCCAGGATGTCCTGGGCGAACGTCCCGTTGAACGCCTTGACCACCTCGTGCCCGAGGTGGTCGGAGACCCAGCGGCTCTCGGTGATCCCGCCGTCCTCGATCTCAGCGATCCGGCCGTCGCGCTCACGCGGGTAGTAGTTGTTGGTGTCGATGACGGCCACGCCCTCGGCGGCCCCCGCGAGCAGATCGCCGGGCAGCCCCGGGACCGCCTTCAGCGGGACGGTGACGACGACGACCTCGGCGCCCTTGGCCGCCTCGCCGGCCGTGACGGGGGTCGCCCCGGTCTCGGCGGCCAGCTCGGCCAGCGTCTGCGGACCCCGCGAGTTCGCGACGGCCACGTCGTGCCCCAGCGCCGCCAGCCGCCGCGTGAGGTTGCCGCCGATGTTGCCCGCCCCGATGATGCCGATCTTCATACCGGACCCTCCAGATGGATGCACACGCATACGATTCAGGGGCGACAACGGGGAGCGGCGGAGGTCTATTCCGGGATTGCGCCAAACGGACGGGGAACTCCGGCCGGGGAGGCGCCGAACGGACGGGCGAGCGCGCCCCGGGACGCGCCGAACGGACAGGCGAGCCGCACCCCGGGGACGCGCCGAACCGACAAGCGAGCCACACCCCGGGTACACACCGAACCGACAAGCGAGCCACACCCCGGGTACACACCGAACCGACAAGCGAGCCACACCCCGGGTACACACCGAACCGACAAGCGAGCCACACCCCGGGTACACACCGAACCGACAAGCGAGCCACACCCCGAGAACGCGCCGAACATACGGGCTCCGCCCTCGAAAACCCCCGCCCCCTACCCCGCCCCACCGAACGGATCCGCCAGCTCCCCCCGCAGCACCTCCGCCGCCCCCTCCCCATCCCCCTCCCGCACCGCCCTCACCAACGCCTCATGTGCCGCCTCATGGACGTTCGCCTCCTGCTCCCGCCACGGCGTCAGCGCCAGCAGTTCGGTCAGGCCCTCCCGCAGCACCGGCGTGAAATCGGCGAACAGCCCGGCCAGCACCGGATTGTGCGCGGCCCCGACGACCGCCGCGTGGAACGCGATGTCCGCCTCGACGAACACCCGGTCGTCCTCCCGGGCAGCCGCCCGCCGCGCCGCCAGCGCCTCCTCGATGACCGTCAGATCCTCCGGCGTACGACGCCTCGCGGCGAGCCGCGCCGCGTGGACCTCCACGGCCGCGCGGACCTCGTACACGTCCGAGACGGCGGCCTTCCGCAGCCGGGCGGGCCAGTCGCCGAGGGCGGGTTCGGTCGCCACGACGAACACGCCGGCCCCCTGCCGCGCCCGCACGAACCCCTCCCCCGCGAGCCCCCGCAACGCCTCCCGCACCGTCGACCGGCCCACCCCCAACTGCGCGGCGAGCGTGGTCTCCCCGGGCAGCCGGCTCCCAACTGGCCACGCCCCGGCCACGATCTCGGCGCGCAGCCGCTGCGTGGTCTGCTCGACCAGCGGGCTGGGACGGAGGGGTTCCAACGGCATCGGGGATCACCCAACTCGGGGAGGGGAACGGCGACTTGCCCGAGATCCACGCCAACTTGTCCGAGGACCTGAGGAGTGGCTAGCGTACCGCCATGTCCGACACCCTCGTCCTGCACGCCGCCGGCACCCACGTCGTACGCGACGGCCGCCCCATCCTCCAAGAGGTCGGTCTGGAGGTCCGCGAAGGGGAGCACTGGGCGCTGCTCGGGGCCAACGGGGCGGGGAAATCAACCCTGTTGGGGCTGCTCGGGGCGCGGGTGCATCCGACACGGGGGACGGTGGACGTGCTGGGGCGCCGGCTCGGGCGGGTGGATCTGCGGGAGTTGAGGACGTACGTCGGCCATGTCGACCCCCGGCATCCGCTGCACGAACCGCTCACGGTCCGGGAGGTCGTCCTCACCGGACTCACCAACTCCGTGGCCCTGCTCCCCCGTTGGCGCCCGACGCCCGAACAGGCCGACAGGGCCGAGCAGTTGACCGGGACGCTGGGGCTGGCGGCACTCAGGGACGCCCGCTGGCCGACCCTCTCGCAGGGGCAGCGCGGGCGGACGCTCATCGCGCGGGCGCTGATGCCGAGTCCCCGGCTGCTGCTGCTCGACGAACCGGCGACGGGGCTCGACCTGCCGGGCCGGGAGCAGTTGATCGGCGCGCTGGGGACGCTCGCCGCCGAGCACCCCCGGCTGGCGACCGTCCTGGTCACCCACCACCTGGAGGAACTCCCCCCGCACACCACGCACGCCCTGCTGCTGCGCGAGGGCCGCGCGCTCGCCCAGGGCCGCGCGGACGCGACGCTCACGCCGGACCTGGTCGGCGAGTGCTTCGGCCTGCCGCTGGCCCTGGACCGGCACGCGGACGGCCGCTGGAGCGTACGCGTCCAGCGGCCGTAGCGCGGCAACTCCCGGTCGGCGCCCGGGAGTTGCCGTGAACATTTCTCAGGCGTTCAGGTGCGCCCAGAACTCGTCGAACGACAGCTTCTTGTCGCCGTCGAGGTCACGGGAGTTGATGATGGCCTGCGCGACCGTCTCGGTGACGTTCCAGTCACCGCCCTGCGCGAGGGCGGTCTTGAACTCGGCCGCGGTGATCTCGCCGTCACCGTCCGTGTCGATCCGGTCGAATTCCTTGCGCGCCTCGTTGATGTCGGCCACCGATCCGCCCCTTTTCCACTGCTTTACGGGTCTAACTGTCGTACTGACGGCAGTCAGACTAACCGCCCACGGCCACCCTCAGCGCCGCCGGCGTCGTCGTAGAGCCGGTAGCCGCCCGTGGTGCGGCTCGCCGATGGTGTGCGGCCCCGTACCGTGGTCGGTCATGTGAGCGAGTCTGTGGGTGGAGACTCTGGAGAGGACGCGTGTGGAGAGCTTGCGGGATGTCCTGGAGGCGGCGGCGGGCGGGCGGTTCCCGGCGGCGGACGGGCGGACGGCGGTCGTGCCGCAGGCGTGCGCGCGGGACGCGGGGGTGCTGTCGTTCACGGCGCACGCGGTGGTGTTCGTGGACGAGGACCCTGAGTGGGTGCGGGCTCAACTCGCCGCCGTGGACTGCGATCCGCTGTCCGCCGCCATGAACCCCCGTTTCCTGACCGCCCTGTTGGAGCGGACCGGGCGGGTGGCGGAGACGGTGGACGCGATGCTCGTCGCCGGGCCCCTCGGCGGTCGACTGCCGCTGGAGATGCGGGAGATCGAGCCCGCCGCGCATCCCCGGATCTCCTACGCGCTGCGCCGCCGCGACGAGGTGCGGGCCTGGCAGGCCGAGGGCGGGGTGCTGGTGCTCGGGCGGGGCATCGGGGGACGGCTCGAAGTGTCCGTCGAGGTCGACGAAGACGCGCGGGAGAAGGGGCTGGGGCGGCAACTCGTGCGCGCCGCACGGCATTTGGCGGGCGAGCCGGTGTGGGCGCAGGTCGCGCCGGGGAACGCCCGCAGTGTGCGGGCGTTCCAGGCGGCGGGGTATCAGCCGGTGGGCGCCGAGGTGTTGATGATCAGTGCCAGGTCTCGTAGTACGGGTTGCTCTCGCAGTGATCCATGATCTCGATCTTCTTGACCTTGTCGACCGGGCAGACGCCGATGATGTACTGCCGGGCGACACCGCCGGGGAAGGCGACCTCGACCTGGTCGGCCCATTTGTGGGTGTCGCCGATGGTCTTGTTGACGTCGACGCCGCCGGGGGCGTCGATGTAGTAGTTCCAGCCCGACTTGTACCAGGTCTTGTACAGGTCGTGGTCGTAGGTCGTCGAGACGTACGGGGAGGGCTGGTTGACCAGGACGTACTTCTCGATGTCGTACTGGCCGTTCATGTCCTTGGGGAAGAAGCCGACGGGGAAGACCTTGTCGGGCGAGCGGCTGTCGCTGCGGTAGAGGGTGCCGCAGGTGGTGCGCCAGACCGGCTTCGGGGTGATGCGGTGGAGGTCGAGGTCGTGGTCGGCGGCGGCCTTCAGCTTGTCCTCGAACTGGGGGCACTTCTCGGGGGCGACGGCGGCCGGCGCGGGCGCGGGGGCGGCGGCCGAGGTGGCGAAGACGGCGGACAGGCACAGGACGGCGGCAGCGGCTCGCCGCCGCAGGGAGCTGGTGATCATGCCGGGCAGCCTGCCGGTCGCGGGGCTGCCGGGGCGGGATTCACCCTTTCGGCGGCGAGTCAACTGACCCCGGTTTACCGGGGGTTCAGCGGAAGATGCCGGTGTGGCCCAGGGAGTAGCGGCCCGGCTGGGGGTAGACGGCGAGGCCGTGGGGTCCGCTGCCGACCTTGATGCGGGCGAGCTGCTTGCCGGTCGCGGTGTCGACGGCGTACACCTCCGCGTCGTAACGGCCCGACAGCCAGAGGACTTTGCCGTCGGCCGAGACGCCGCCCATGTCGGGGCTGCCGCCGTGCGGGAGGTGCCACTTCTTGGTGAGCTTGCGCTGGCGGAAGTCGAAGATGGAGATCGAGCCCTCGCCGCGGTTGGAGATGTACATCTCGTGGGAGTCGCGGCTGACGTAGAGGCCGTGGCAGCCCTTGCCGGTGGGCAGGAACTCCGGTTTGCCGAAGGTCTTCCCGTCGACGATCCACATCCCGTCGGCCATCATGTCGGCGATGTAGAAGCGGCTGCCGTCGGGGGCGATCTTCACGTCCTGCGGCATCGCGCCCTTGAAGGGCAGCTTCTGCTGGCCGACGACCTTCATGTGCTCGGTGTCGACCTTCAGCAGCTCGCCGCTGAACTCGCAACTCACGATGAAATAGCGGCCGTCGGGCGAGAAGTCGGCGTGATTGACGCCGTAGCAGCTGACCGGGACGGTCTTGACGGGGGCCATGGTGTGCGCGTCGCGGAAGACGAGTTCGCGGTCCATGGAGGCCATGACGACCGCGTACTTGCCGTCGGGCGTGAAGTACAGGTTGTACGGGTCGTGCACGTCAACGGGCTCGCCCGCCTCGCCCGTCGCCGGGTCGATCGGCGTAAGGGTGTGCCCCCGGTTGTTGTTGACCCACAGCGTCTTCAAGTCCCAGGAAGGCACGACGTGTTGGGGCTGGCGGCCGACGTGGATGGTGTCGATGACCTCGTACGTCTTCGGGTCGATCACGGAGACCGTGTCGGACTCGGTGTTCGGGACGTACACGCGGGAGGGGAAGTTCTTGACGACCGGGGAGAGTTGGCCCGGCCGGTCGGCGGCGTACACGTCCTTGGGGTCCAACAGGGGTGGCATGCCCGGCAGTCCGGCGGGCTTCGCCGGAACGGGCGCCGCCGCCTTGGTCGTCGGGGCGTCCGACTTGTCGTGCGCGCCCTGGCCCCCGCAGGCGGTGAGCAGCAACGCGGCCAGGAGGAGGGCGGATCGGGTGTGTCGCATCAGCTGAGCAGCTCCGTGGTGGTGACCGCGCGCAGCCCGCGGCGGTCGAGGGCGGTCAGTACGCCGGGGAGGGCGGCGACGGTGTCCTCGTACCCGAAGTGCAGGCTCACGACCGAGCCGGGGCGGACGGCGTCGAGGACGTTGCGGGTGACGGCGTCGCGGCCGGGCGAGGTGAAGTCCAGCGAGTCGACGTCGTACGACAGGATGTGCGGGTAGCCGGCCTCGCGGGCCAGGCGGACGACCAGCGGGGAGGCGCGGGCCGTGCGGGAGGGGCGGAACCAGTTGCCGATGCCGCCGGTGAGCTGCTTGAGGCGGGCGGCGCAGGCGGTGATCTCCTGTCTCGCCTCGGTCTCGCCCATCTCGTTGACGCTGAGGTGGCGCTGGGTGTGGTTGCCGAGGTCGTGGCCGCCGGACAGGATGCGCCGGGCCAGCTCCGGGTGGGCGTCGAGCCAGGTGCCGACCGCCAGCACGGTCAGTTTCGCGCCGTGCCGCTCGGCCTCGGAGAGCAGGGCGAGCGCGGTGGCCGGGTCGCCGCCGCCGTGGAAGGTGAGGGCGACCTGGGGGCGGCCGCGGGGGCCGCTGTCGATCTGGGCGGGGAGTCTGGGCAGGGCGCGGGGGACGGGAGGGCCGGGGTGCGTGCCCGGTTGCGGGTCCGGGGAGGCGGTGGGTCTCGCGGGGGCGGCGCGGGTGGCGGAGGGGGCGGACGCCTGGCCGCCCCCGGAGCACGCCGCGACGAACACGCCCCCGGCGAACAGCCCGGCACCTGCCCGCAGCGCGGCACGACGGTCGGTGGGAGTCACCTGGACCATTTAAGGGGGTTGGGCGGTGAAATGGGGTTATTTGCATTCACTCGACATCGGGGCGCCGTTCCTTCATCCTTCGGCCAGCACCAGGAGGTACGCAGCCGCATGAACACCCCCGACATCCACCGCCTCAGCCGGCGCCAGCTCATCCTTCCCATTGTGGTGGGCTACCTGCTGGCCTACGCCCTCGTCTTCACCCTCTTCGCCGTCACCGAAGGCCCGCTGACCCTCCGTGAAATGGGATCGATGCTGGCCGGCCCCACGCTGGCCATCGCCGTCGTGTCGCTCCTCCCACGCCCGTGGATACGGCTCACCCCTCAGGCGCTCATCGCCCGGGGCGGGTTCCGCAAGCTGACGATCCCTTGGACGGACGTCAGACACATGGAGATCCGGAAGCTGCTCGGCATCCGCACGCTGACCGCGCACACCGTCTCCGGCAGGGCGTACAAGCTCCCGGCACCGATTGCCCTGGGCGACCCCGAGTTCGACGCCAAGGCGGAGGCGGTGCTGGCGTACTGGCGGCGGGCGGTGTCCGGCTGAGCGAAACCCCTGCCGAGCGAAGCCCACTGCCGAGTCGCCCCCGTTCCAGGAAGGCGAACCCTTTCCGCTCCCCCTACCGGTCCGAGACCCGCATCTCGAACCACGTGGTCTTGCCGCGCGGCAATAAGTCGACGCCCCACCGGTCGGAGAGCTTGTCGACGAGGAACAACCCCCGCCCGCTGACGTCGAGTTCATGCACCGGCATCAGACAGGGCAGCCCCCGCGAAGGGTCGCGGACCTCCACCCGGATCCACCCCCGCCGCCGCCGCATCCGCAGCCCGAAGACCCGCGCCCCGGTGTGCCGCACGGCGTTGCCGACCAGTTCGGAGACGAGCAGCACGGCGTCCTCGGCGAGCTTGGGCGAGAGGTTCCAGTGGCTCAGTACGACGACCTGGGTGAGCCGGCGGGCCGCGGCGGCGGACTCGGGGCGGGAGGGGAGCGGAACCTCACCCTCCGTCGGATCCCCGAACAACTCGACCGCTTTGAGCGCCCGGTCGTCCTCGACCGCGGGCGACCAGCGCGCCGCGTCGTCCACACGTCCGTGTCCCCGCGGCTGTTCGATACCCTCCAGCCCCGCCATGCCCCCATCATGGCCGCCCGAAGCGCCTTCCGTGGCCGTTCCCGAGGAATACGCCCCCCGCAAGCCCCCACCGGATTCGACGCCCCCGGCATATGCCTCCGGCAGTACGGGACCCGGTAAACCCCCGTTGAGCTGCGACGACTGCTCGCGCTGGGGCAATGACGGCTCCCTCGGCAAGGCGGGCTTCCAAGTCAGCCCAAGGCTCCCACAAACCGCCCCAACGAGGGACCCGGATGAGACATCCCGTCAATTGCAAGCCCCGGTAAGGGACTTCCGGAAAAAATTTCCCCGCCGGGGCGAACTCCCGCATATGCAGACGAACTTCGCCGCCTCAGGCCGACTTCGCCGCCCAGCCTCTCTTCAGACGAACTTCGCCGTCCCGGGCCCCTCCTCGACTCAGACGAACTTCGCCTTCCCAGGCCCCTCCTCCACGAAGCTCCGCATCCCCCGCTCCCGGTCCTCCGTCGCGAACAGCCCCGCGAACCAGTTGCGTTCGACGGTCAGCCCGGTCTCCAGGTCCGTCTCCAGACCCGTGTCCACCGCCTCCTTCGCCGCCCGCAGCGCGATCGCAGGACCCTGCGCGAGCCGGGCGGCCCAGGCGTGCGCCTGCTCGTACACCTCGGCGGCCGGGACGACCCTGTCGACCAGGCCGAGCGCCAGCGCCTCGTCCGCCTTCACCATGCGGCCGGTGAAGATGAGGTCCTTCGCCTTCGACGGGCCGATGAGGCGCGGCAGGCGCTGGGTGCCGCCGGCGCCGGGGATGACGCCCAGCAGGATCTCCGGCTGGCCGAGCTTCGCGTCGTCCGCGGCGATGCGGTAGTCCGCGCACAGCGCCAGCTCGCAGCCGCCGCCGAGCGCGTAGCCGGTGACGGCGGCGACGACCGGCTTGGGGATGCGGGCGACGGCCGTGAACGCGTCCTGGAGGGCGCGGGCCCGCAGGACCATGGCGGCGTGGTCCATGGCCTGCATCTCCTTGATGTCCGCGCCCGCCGCGAACACCTTCTCCCCGCCGTAGATCACCACGGCCCGCACATCAGCGCGCCGCGCCGCCTCCTCGGCGGCCTCCTTCAGCCGGTCCTGCATGGCGGCGTCGAGCGCGTTCATAGGCGGCCGCTCCAGCCGCAGCGTGCCGACACCTTCGGAGACTTCGAGATTCACGGTCATGCGGCCAGGCTAACGGGGGCTAACGGGAGCCGTCTTGGTGCCGTGGACCACAACCGGCCGGGGGTCCGGGGGTTGCCCCCGGGCAGGCACAGCACGGGGGCTAACGGCAGCCGTCTTGGTGCCGTGGACCACAACCGGCCGGGGGTCCGGGGGTTGCCCCCGGGCAGGCACAGCACGGGGGCTGACGGAAGGCGCCCCGGTGCGGTGCGTCACAGCGCGAGCCCACCCCGAGGCGCCGAAAGGTTCCCTCAACCCGCTACTTGATCCACTCCGCCCACGGCATGTTCCACCCGTTGAGCCCGTTGGACGGATCGACGACCGGGTCGGTCGAGTTCTTCACCGTCACCACGTCCCCGATCAGCGAGTGGTCGTAGAACCACGCGGCCGGGGCGCTCTTCTGGTAGCCGCCGCGCACGTCCCGCAGCCCGATGCAGCCGTGGCTCGCGTTGTAGTTCCCGAACGCGTCGCCGCCCCAGTAGTTGCCGTGCGCGAAGGTCCCGGAGTCGGTGAGGCGCAGCGCGTGGGGGACGTCCTTGATGTCGTACTCCCCGTTGTAGCCGACGGTGTCCCCGTTCATCCGGGTCACCTCGTACTTCTCGCTGATCACCATCTGCCCGTTCCAGGTGGCGTACCCGGGCTTGCCGGTCGTCACGGGGATCGTCTTGACGGTCCTGCCGTCCTGCTGGACGGTCATCGTGTGCTTCTTGGCGTCGACGACCGAGACCTGGTTGCGGCCGATGGTGAAGGAGACGGTCTTGGACTGCTCGCCGTAGACGCCCTTGCGGCCCTCGACGCCGTCGAGGTCGAGCTTGACGGTGACCTTGGTGCCGGACTTCCAGTAGGTCTGCGGGCGGAAGTCGAGGCGGTCGTTGCCGAACCAGTGGCCGCGGACGTCGACGGCGGGCTCGGTCTTGACGCTGATGGCCTTCTCGACGGCGTCGGGGGCGGTGATCCCGCGCGTGAAGCGGATCGAGAAGGGCATCCCGACGCCGACGGTGGAGCCGTCCTCGGGGGTGAAGTTGCCGAGGAACGTGTTCTTCGGGCTCAGCGTGGTGAAGGCGGAGTCCTCGGCCGCGGTACGGCCCTGGGAGTCCTTCGCGACCGCGTGCACCTGGTACTCGGTGGCGGCGGCCAGATGTGTGGCGGGCGTCCAGCCGGCGCCGTCGGCGGCGAGGGTGCCCGGGACGGCCGTGCCCTTGGCGTCCTTGACGGTGACCTCGGTCAACTTGCCCTTGGCGGCGGTCACTTTGAGGGCGCCGCTGGTGTCGACGGCCGTCGCCCCGTTCGCGGGCGCGATGCTGACGACCGCCTCGGACTGCTTGCTCTGCGCGCTGCCGGCCGGCTGGGCCTTCGCGTCGCCGCCGCCGCCCTTGCCGTCGTCGCCCCCGCCGCAGGCGGTGACCGTCAGCAGCAGGGCGCCGGATATGAGCGCGAGCCTGCGCCGCGCGGAGCCCCGCCGCGCAGAGCCCCGCCCCGCGAGCGCCTTCCTGTTCCCGGACGTCCCCGGCATCGACCGCACGTTCACTTGTTCTCCCCTCGCGAAGCCCTGGTCAGGGCCCCCACCCCCGCGCATCCCGCGCGATCATGCGCCGCATCCTAACCTCAGGCCCCCGCGCGGATCGCCGGTCAATTGTCACCGTCTGGTCGCAAACCTGATCCCTACCCGACCGCACCTCCCGCGACCCACTCCTTCCAGCCCATGTTCCAGCCACCGAGCCCGTTGTCGGCGGCCACCGTCTTGTCCCGGCTGTTGACGACCTCGACGACGTCCCCGACCAGACTCCGGTCGAAGAACCACCCCGCCGGCGTCTCCGAAGAGCCCCCCTTCACGTCCAGCAGCCCCACACACCCATGGCTGACGTTTGCCTTCCCAACGGCCGACGGCAGCCAGTAGTTCCCGTGCAGGAAGGTCCCCGAGTCGCTGAGCCGCATCGCGTGGGGGACGTCCGGGATGTCGTACTCCCCGCCGAAGCCGACCGTGCGGCTGTTCATCCGGGTCACCTCCAGCATCTCGGTGACGACCATCTTCCCGTTGTAGGTGGGGGTCTTGGGGGCGCCGGCCGTGATCGGCACGGTCGACACGAGTTCCCCGTCCCGGCGCACCTCCATGGTGTGCTCGGCGGCGTCGACGAGGGAGACCTGGCTGCGGCCGACGGTGAAGGAGAACGTCTTGTACTGGAGGCCGTACACCCCGCGCGCGCCCTCGACGTCGCGCAGCCGCAGGGAGACGGTGACATGGGTGCCGGGCTTCCAGTACTCCTGCGGGCGGAAGTCGACGCGGTCCTTGCCGAACCAGTGCGCGCGCACCTCGACGGGCGGCTGCGCGGTGATCTCCACGGCCCGCTCGACGGCCGCGCGGTCGTCGAGTTCGCGGTTGAACTTCAGGGAGACGATCATCCCCGTGCCGACGGTCGAGCGGTTCTCCGGGGTGACGTAGGCGATGAACCGCTCCTCCGGCACGAACGTCGTGAACGTGCTGTGCCGGGCCAGCCGGTTGCCGGACTCGTCCTTGGCGACGACGTCGACGGTGTACCGCGCGGCGAGCGCGAGCCGGTCGTCGTCGGGCCGCCAGCTCTCCCCGCCGTCCACGATCCGCCCGGGTACGACGGTCTCCTGCGCGTCCTGCACGCGCGCGACCCGCACCGACTCCAGCCGCCCGAACGGCGCGCGCACCCGCAGCCCGCCGTCCGCGCGCACGCCTTTGGCGCCGTCGTCGGGGCTGACCCGGATGATGTCCTGGGGCGCCGCGGGCTTGCCCAGCATCCGGTCGAGCTCACTGCGCCCGTCCCCGGACGTGCAGCCGGTCACCAATGCCATTCCGACCGCCAGCGCGGCCCCCGCGCGCGTCGCGCGCCCATGTCCATGCGTCACACCCTGCCCAACGAGCGGGTGCACTCCGGGGAAACGTGAGTGCGAGGCGCGGTCTGGGCGAGCGGAGCGCTGGGCAGAACTTCTGGGCAGGGACGACGACATCGCGCGGGGCGTCCGCAGCGTCCGGCGCGCACGAGCCGACGACAAGAGGGGCCTCACCCGTGTCCAGCGCAGCCGAGCGGAAGGCGGTCACCGCCGAGGGCCTGCCCCCTCTCGGCGCCCGCGTCCGCCCCGGCGCCCCCGTCCCCCTGGGCGCCCGCTCCCACACCGCCCCCGACGGCACCGCGGGCACCAACTTCGCCCTGTGGGCGGCCGGCGCGGAGGCCGTGGAGCTGTGTCTGTACGACGACCGGGGCGCCGAGACCCGCCTGTTCCTCACCGAGCTGACGCACGGGATCTGGCACGGCTTCGTCCCCGGCGTCCGCCCGGGCCGGCGTTACGGCTACCGCGTGCACGGCCGCTGGGACCCCTGGACCGGCGCCCGCTGGAACCCGGCGAAACTCCTCCTCGACCCCTACGCCCGCGCGGTGGACGGCGAGTTCTCCCTCCCGCCGGAGGTGTACGGGCACGTGCGGGACTGGCCGCAGCAGCAGTTCGCGGACACCGTGCGCGACGAACGCGACTCGGCGCCGTACGTCCCCAAGGGGGTCGTGGTCGACGATGACGACGACTGGGAGGACGACCGGCGGCCCAAGACGCCGTGGGCGGACTCCGTCATCTACGAACTCCATGTGCGCGGCTTCACCAAGGCGCACCCCGGGATACCGCCCGAACTGCGGGGCACCTACGCGGGGTTGGCGCATCCGGCGGCGGTCGGGCATCTCGTCCGGCTGGGTGTGACGGCCGTCGAGCTGCTGCCCGTGCACCAATTCGCCCACGAGGACCACCTGTTGCGGCGGGGGCTGCGCAACTACTGGGGGTACAACTCGATCGGCTACTTCGCGCCGCACGCCGGGTACGCCTCCTCGGGGACGACCGGGCAGCAGGTCGGGGAGTTCAAGCGGATGGTGCGCGCGCTGCACGCCGCCGGGATCGAGGTGATCCTCGACGTCGTCTACAACCACACGGCGGAAGCGGGCGAGTTGGGGCCGACGCTGTCGCTGAAGGGCATCGACAACCGGGGCTATTACCGGCTCCAGCCGGACGCGCGCCGGTACGCCGACTACACCGGCTGCGGCAACACCCTGCACGTCGTCCAGCCGCAGGTGCTGCGCCTGATCACCGACTCGCTGCGCTATTGGGTCACCGAGATGGGCGTCGACGGCTTCCGCTTCGACCTCGCGGCGGCGCTGGCCCGCTCGATGCACGACGTCGACATGCTCTCCCCCTTCCTCGCGGTGATCGCCCAGGACCCGGTGCTGCGCCGCGTCAAACTCATCGCCGAGCCCTGGGACGTGGGCTCCGGGGGCTACCAGGTCGGCGCGTTCCCCCCGCTGTGGACCGAGTGGAACGACCGGTACCGCGACACGGTGAGGGACTTCTGGCGCGGCGCGCTGCCGGACGTGCGGGAGATGGGGTACCGGCTGTCGGGCTCCAGCGACCTGTACGCGTGGGGCGGACGGCGCCCGTACGCGTCCGTCAACTTCGTGACCGCGCACGACGGTTTCACCCTGCGGGACCTCGTCTCCTACGAGCGCAAGCACAACGAGGCCAACGGGGAGGGCAACCGGGACGGGACCGACGACAACCGCTCCTGGAACTGCGGGACGGAGGGCGACACCGCCGACGCGGCCGTACTCGCCCTGCGGCGGCGGCAGTTGCGGAACCTGCTGACGACGCTGCTGCTGTCGACGGGGGTGCCGATGCTGGTCGCCGGGGACGAGATGGGCCGCACGCAGGGGGGCAACAACAACGCCTACTGCCAGGACGACGCGACGAGCTGGCTGGACTGGGGGCTCCTGGACGACCCCGGCTGGCAGGGCCTGTTCGCGCTGACGGCCCGGCTGATCTCCCTGAGACACCGTCACCCTGTCTTACGCAGACGGGCGTTCTTCTCCGGCCGGGCCCATTCCGCCGACGGATTACGGGACTTGGCGTGGTTCACCGCGCGGGGCGAGGAGATGAGCGAGGCGGACTGGTACGCGCCCGCCGCGACGCTGGGCATGTATCTGTCCGGGCGGGACATCCCGGGGCGCGACGAACTCGGGGAGCCGGTCGTCGACGACAGCTTCCTGGCGGTGCTGCACGCGGGCGCGGACCCGGTGGAGTTCCTGCTGCCGGGGGCGCCTTGGGCGGAGCGGTACGAGGTGGTCGTCGACACCGCCGAGGAGTCGTCCGGCGAGGGGCGCGTGCATCGGGCGGGGGTGAAGGTGAGCGTGCCGGGGCGGGCGGTGCTGCTGTTGCGGGTGCGGTCGTGAGTGAAGGGGGCTGCCGCGAGGGGCTGTTGCCGTGTGGGCGGGCTAGCCGAGGATGCCCCGCTCGTACGCGGCCGCGACCGCCGCCGCCCGGTCCTTCGCGCCCAGCTTCGTGTACAGGTGGGTGAGATGGGTCTTCACCGTCGCCTCGCTGATGAACAGCTCCCGGGCGATCTCCCGGTTGGAGGTGCCCTTGGCGACCAGCGCGAGGACCTCGCGTTCGCGGGCGGAGAGCGGTTCGGCGGCGGGTGAACGGACGGCTGTGACAAGGCGGGTGGCGACGGCCGGCGAGAGGACCGTACGGCCCTCGGCCGCCGCCCGTACGGCCGTGAACAGCTCGTCGCGCGGGGCGTCCTTGAGGAGGTAGCCGGTGGCGCCCGCCTCGATCGCGGGGAGGGTGTCGGCGTCGGTGTCGTAGGTCGTCAGGACAAGTACCTTGGCCCGCGCGCCCCTTCGGGTCAGCTCGCGGATCGCGTCCACCCCGCCGCCGCCGGGCATCCGCAGGTCCATGAGGACGACGTCGGGGTCGAGGGCGGCGGCGCGGGCGAGGGCCTCGACGCCGCTGGCGGCCTCGCCGAGGACGCGGAAGCCGGGCGCGGACTCGAACATGCCGCGCAGGCCGTCGCGGACGACGGGGTGGTCGTCGACGATCAGCAGGGAGATGTTCTTGAGGGGGGCGTCGTCACTGGTCATGGCGGACCAACGGTACGCGAGCCGACAGGGCCGTGCCGCCGCCCGGTTCGGACTCGACGGTGAGGGTGCCGGCGATGCGTTCGGCGCGGGCGCGCATCCCGGGCAGGCCGAACCCGCCGCTGCGGCCGGGCAGTCGGACGGCGTCGGGGTCGAATCCGGTGCCGTCGTCGCGGATGTCGAGGATGACCTCGTCGCCGAGGTAGCTCAGGGTGACGCCGACGCGGTGGGCGCGGGCGTGGCGGGCGGTGTTGGAGAGGGCCTCCTGGGCGATGCGCAGGAGGGTCGCGGCGACCTCGTCGTGCAGGGGTTCGGGGCGGCCGGTGAGGGTGAAGTCGGCGCGGGTCTCGGTGCGCGCGGACCAGGCGGCGGTGGTCTTCTTGAGGGCGTCGGGCAGGTCGTCGCCGCACAGCGCGGCCGGGGAGAGGTTGTGCACGGAGCGGCGGGCCTCGCCGAGGCTCTCGCGGGCCAGCGTCGAGGCGCGGTCGAGATGGCGGCGGGCGGTCGCCAAGTCCCGGGCTCCTGAGACGACTTGGAGCTGGGCGATGATCCCGGTGAGGCCCTGGGCGAGGGTGTCGTGGATCTCGGCGGCGAGCCGGCGCCGCTCGTCGGCGACCCCGGCTTCCCGCGCCTGGACGAGGAGTTGGCTGTGCAGGGCGGCGTTCTCGTCGAGGGCCTGCTGCAACGCCGTGTTGGTGCGCTCCAGTTCGGCGATGGTGGCGGCGCGTTCCCGGGAGCGGGTCTCCTCCTGCTCGACGAGGTGCGCGATCGCCGACTGGAGCAGGAAGTTGGCGCCGACGAGCCCGGTGAACGCCATCCCCTGGGTCACGCTCTTCAGCGGCAGCCCGCCGGACTGCGAACCCGCGAGGGTGATCGCGGCGGCGAGCAGCCCCGCCCGTTTCCAGCGGCCGGGCAGCAGTTCGTCGGCGTCCATGAAGCCGGCCGCCGCGTAGAACCCGAAGAACGGGTTCAGCCAGGTCAGCCCGAAGGCGATCGCCGTGCGGGTGAGGTAGTAGGCGGTGCCGGCCGCCGAGGGGGCGCGGCCCCGGTCGCGGCGGCGCGGCCGGCTGGCGTTCCACCACACCTGGAGCAGCAGCGCGGCGGCGACGAGGGCCCCGGCCGCGTACCAGGCGGCGGAGCCCTTCGTCAGGTCGTGGGCCACGGCCGACAGGACGACGCCGATGCCGAGCAGGGCGTAGGGGGCGAGCGCGTGCGTCTGCTCCCAGCGCCGGTCCATCTGCGGGTCGCCGGTGTTCATGGGCCCAGTGTCCGGCACATCGGGGCTCACTCCCAGCGGAACCAGCGCGCGGCGCCGGCCGTCAGCAGGGCCGTCCAGGCGGCCAGGACGACCAGGTGGGTGCCGCCCGGCCAGTTCCCGGCGGCGGCCTGGTTGAGGGCCTGCGCGGCGGCTCCCATCGGCGTGTAGCCGACGGCCATGGCGAGGGCGTGCGGCATCTGCTGCACGGGCAGCCACACGCCCGCGCAGAACATCGACGGGAAGAACACCCCGGACCCGATGGCCGTGGCGATCTTCGTGGTGGGCGCCAGCGCGCACACCAGGGCTCCCAGGGCCAGCGCCGCGAGCACCGCGAGCAGCAGCGCCAGCGCGTACCCGGCGCCCTGCTGCGGCAGCCGCACGGCGAACGCGAGCCGGCCGACGGCCAGGGCGAGCAGCGCGGAGACGAGGGCGGCGCCGCCGTAGACGACCATGTGCGCGCCGATCAGCGCGGACGGCCGGACGGGGGTCGTCGACATGCGGCGCAGGATGCCGCGTTCGCGGTAGCCGGTGAGGGTGGCCGGCATGGATTGCAGTCCGCCGACGATCAGCCCCAGGAGGACGGCGACGGGGACGTAGGCGTCGACCGGGCGCAGTCCGCCCAGGGCGGGGTCGGCGTGCCGGAACGACGGGATGGAACCCAGGATGACCAGCAGGACCGTCGGGAAGAGGAGGATCCAGAAGAGGGCGCCGGGTTCGCGGCGGAAGAGGCGCACTTCGGTGCGCAGGACGTCGGTGTTCATGAGGTGGTCCTAGGGAGGGCGGTTTCGGCGGTGGTCATGGGGTGGCCGTCTCGGTGAGGTCCAGGAAGGCGTCGTCCAGGGTGGCGTCGGTGACGCGGAGCTGGTGGGCGGTGACGCGGTTGCGGGCGAGGAGGGTGAGGACGGCGTTGACGGTCTCGTCGGTGCCGGAGAGGGTGACGCGGCCGTCCTTGTGCTCGGCCGACGCCAGGTGCGGCAGCCCGGCCAGTTCGCACTCGTCGAGCGGGGCGGAGGGGGTGAAGCTGATGACGGTGGCCCCGGCGGAGCGGCGGATCAGCCCGGCGGGGGTGTCCAGGGCGGCGACGCGTCCCTTGTCGATGACGGCGACGCGGTCGCACAGGCGCCGCGCCTCCTCCATGAAGTGCGTGACGAGCAGGACGGTCACGCCCCGGTCGCGGACGTCCTCGATGAGTTCCCAGGTGTCCCTCCGCGCGCGCGGGTCGAGGCCGGTGGTCAGCTCGTCCAGGACGACGACCTTGGGGTCGCCGATCAGCGCGAGCGCGATGAACAGGCGCTGTTTCTGGCCGCCGGAGAGCTTCGCGAACCGGGTGGTCAGCTTGGCGGTGAGCCCGAGGCGTTCGGCGAGGGGGCGCCAGTCGGCGGGGCGCGGGTAGAACGAGGCGTACAGCTCCAGGGCCTCGCGGACGGTGAGTTTCGGCTGGAGCTCGCTCTGCTGGAGCTGGGCGCCGAGGACGCGGGCGACGTCGGCGTGCTGGGTGACGGGGTCGAGTCCGGTGACGCGGACGCGGCCCGCGTCGGGGACGCGCAGTCCCTCGACGCATTCGACGGTGGTGGTCTTCCCGGCCCCGTTGGGTCCGAGCACCCCGAAGATCTCGCCCTCCTCCACGGAGAAGGACACCCCGTCCACGGCGGCGTGGGCGCCGTAGCTCTTGCGCAGGTCGGTTACTTCGATGACGGACATGAGTCCAGGTTCCCGGCGGGGCCGGGGGCGGCACATCGGACGTCGGGGTGGGGCGGGTCGGCCGATCGGTTGATGCGGGGGTACGACTGCCCTGATGTGACCCTGAGTTCTGCGGGGGCGAGCCCTGGTCTTGGCCTGGGGGCGGTCCCTGAGCGAACCCTTACCCGGCCGGTGAAACCGCAGGTCGTAGGACCAGCGACGGAGGGAGGTGGGGCCGAAACTCGGTGGGCGTTGTCAGTGCGGGTCCGTAGCTTTGTCGTCGTGATGACTGCGAAGCCTGTGGGCGCGAAGGAACAGTCCGCGACGCGGACGCTGCTGCGGATGTGGCCGTACGTCCGGCCGGTCCGGGCGCGGCTGTTCGCGGCGGCGTTCGTGGCGGTGCTGGCCTCCTGTGTCGGCCTGGTCATCCCGCTCGTGCTGAAGTGGCTGGTCGACGGGCCGGTCGCCGAGGGGGACACCGCCGGGGTGTGGCTGGGGGCGCTGTATCTGCTGCTGCTCGGGTTCGCCGAGGCGCTGCTGTTCGGGCTGCGGCGGTGGCTGGTCGCGCGGCCCCTGTCGCATGTCGAGGCGGAGATGCGGGCCGATCTGTACCGGCATCTCCAGCGGGTGCCGGTGTCGTTCCACGACCGGTGGGCATCGGGTCAGCTGCTGTCGCGGGGGACGACGGATCTGATGCTGCTGCGGATGTTCCTCGCCTTCCCGCTGACGTTCCTCTTCGTCAACGCGGTCACGATCCTCGTGGGCCTCGCCATCATGCTGGCCCAGGACTGGACGCTCGGCCTGGTCATCCTGGGTCCGGCGGTCCCGGTGATCGCGGTGTGCGTGGTCTTCGAGACGAAGTACGCGCGGGTGGCGCGGCTCGCGCAGGATCAGGTCGGCGATCTGACGACGGTCGTCGAGGAGAGCGTCCTCGGTATCCGCGTCATCAAGGGTTTCGGCCGCCACCGCAGCCAGGCCCGCGCCTTCCGCGAGCTGTCGGGCGGGCTGCGGGGGACGGAGCTGCGCAAGGCGCGGCTGCTGGCGGCGATCTGGGGCGTCATCGTCACCCTGCCCGAGGTCGCGATCGGCGTCGCCCTGGTGGTGGGCGCGATCCAGGTCTCCGACGGCTCCCTGTCGGCAGGCACGTTGGTGGCCTTCCTGTCCACAGCCCTGGCCCTGCGCTGGCCGGTGGAGTCGATCGGCTTCCTCCTGGCAATGAGCCAGGAGGCGGCGACGGCGACGGCACGGTATTTCGAGGTGCTGGACGAGCCGGCGGAGGTGGAGGGGGCTCCGGGATCGGGCGAACGGGGAGGCCCGGCGGGTTCGGGGGACGGTGGTCTCCGGTTCGACGGGGTCGTCTTCCGGTACCCCGATGCCGCCCCCGACTCCCCGCCGCTTCTGGCCCGTGTCGATCTGCATGTCCGGCCCGGTGAGTCGATGGCGCTGGTCGGGGCGACGGGGAGTGGTAAGACGACGCTGACCGCGCTGGTGCCGAGGCTGTACGAGGCGACGGGTGGGCGGATCACGCTGGACGGGCGGGACATCGCGGCGATGTCGCGGCAGGAGCTGCGGCAGCTGGTCGCGGTGGCCTTCGAGGAGCCGACGCTGTTCTCGGCGAGCGTCGGGGAGAACGTCCTGATGGGCGGCGAGGGGGACTTGGGGCGGGCGCTGGAGGTGGCGCAGGCCGGCTTCGTCGAGGCGCTGCCGCAGGGCGTCGACACGCAGGTCGGTGAGCAAGGACTCAGCCTGTCCGGCGGCCAGCGCCAGCGCCTGGCGCTGGCCCGCGCGGTCGTGGGCCGCCCCCGTTTCCTGGTCCTCGACGACCCGCTGTCCGCGCTGGACGTGCACACGGAGGCGGCGGTGGAGGCGGCCCTGCGCGAGGTGCTGGCCGACACCACGGCCCTGATCGTCGCCCACCGCCCCTCGACGGTGCTGCTCGCCGACCGGGTGGCGCTGCTCTCGGAGGGCCGGATAACGGCCGTGGGCACCCATCAGGAACTGCTGCGCACGAACGCGGAGTACGCGCACCTGATGTCAGGTTCACCCGACCACCCCCTCGACACCCCGGCCGACCACGCGTACGAGCAGGAGGACGCCCGCCGATGAGCACCCCCACAGCCGCCGCCCCCGGGCAGACCGCCAAGACGGACCCCTTCGACAAGGACGAGCTGCCCACCCCGCCGGGCGCGACCGGCGCCCTGCTGCGCTCACTGCTGGCGCCGATGAAGGCGCGGGCGTCGTTCACCGCGCTGGTCCTGCTGCTCCAGCAGGCCGCCGTGCAGGTGGGCCCACTGCTGGTGGCGTACGCGATCGACACGGCGGTGCCGGCGTTCCGGGCCGGGAACCACGGCCCCCTGATCGCGGTCGGCGCCGGATATCTCGGGGCCGCGCTGGTCTCGGGCCTGCTCCAGTCCGCGTTCATCGTCGTCTCCGCGCGGGTCAGCCAGGACGTGCTGCTGGATCTGCGCGGGCGGATCTTCCGGCACGCGCAGGCGCTGAGCGTGGACTTCCACGAGCGGTACACCTCGGGCCGGCTGATCTCGCGCTCGACGACGGACGTCGAGTCGCTGCGGGAGCTGATGAACGACGGCCTCCAGGAGCTGACGACGGTCGTGCTGTCGTTCGTGTACATCGCGGCGATGCTGCTGTGGCTGGACGTGGGCCTCGGCGCGGTCGCGGTGGCGTCGTTCGGGCCGCTGTATCTGATGGTGCGGATGTACCAGCGGCGCGCGGGGCGGGCGTACCGGGCGCGGTCGACGGCGATCGCGGCGGTGATCGTGAAGTTCGTGGAGACGATGAACGGCATCCGCCCGGTGCGCGCGTTCCGCCGGGAGGCGGTGAACGAGGAGCGGTTCGCGGAGCTGAACCGTACGCATGAGCGGTCCAACGGGGACGCGCTGCTGGAGATGGCCCGTTATGTCGTCGGCTCCCGGCTGATCGCGAACGCGGCGGTGGCGCTGATCGTCCTGTGGGGCGCCTACCGGGTGACGGAGGGTTCGCTGGAGCTGGGGGTGCTGGCGGCGGCGGTGCTGTATCTGCGCCGGCTGTACGACCCGATCGACCGGCTCGGCATGTTCCTCAACTCGTACCAGTCGGCGGCGGCGTCCCTGGAGAAGATCGCCGGTCTGCTGGCCCAGACCCCGTCGGTCCCGGAGCCGAAGGCGCCGCGTGAACTGCCTGTGCGGCAGGGCGCGTCGCCGGGCCGTGAGGTCGTCTTCGACGGGGTGTCCTTCGGGTACCGCACGGGCGGCGAGGTCCTGCCCCGCTTCGCACTGACCCTCCCGGCCGGGCAGACGGTCGCGGTGGTGGGCGCGACGGGCGCGGGCAAGTCGACGCTGGCGAAGCTGCTGGCGCGGTTCTACGACCCGTCGGCGGGCCGGGTCCTGCTGGACGGCGTGGACTTGCGCGAGCTGTCGACGGCGGAGCTGCGGCGCGGGGTCGTGATGGTCACCCAGGAGGCGTTCCTGTTCTCCGGGACGGTCGCCGAGAACATAGCCATCGGCCGCCCCGACGCCTCCCGCGAGGAGATCGAGCGGGCCGCGAAGGCGATCGGCGCCCATGAGTTCATCAGCGCCCTGCCCGACGGCTACGACACGGACGTCCGCAAGCGCGGCGGCCGTATCTCCGCCGGTCAGCGTCAACTCGTGGCGTTCGCGCGGGCGTTGCTGGCCGATCCGGCGGTGCTGATCCTCGACGAGGCGACGAGTTCGCTGGACGTCCCCGGTGAGCGGGCGGTGCAGCGCGCGATGTCGACGGTCCTCCAGGGCCGTACCGCCGTCGTCATCGCCCACCGGCTGTCCACGGTGGAGATCGCCGACCGGGTGCTGGTCATGGAGCGCGGCCGGCTCGTCGAGGACGGCTCCCCGGCCGAACTCATCGCGGGCACCGGCAGGTTCGCGGATCTGCACCGGGCGTGGCGGGACAGCCTGGCGTAGGGGGCGGCGCCGGTCAGCCCGGCAGCGCGCCGCCCAGCGCGAGTGCCGCGTACGCCGCCGAGGCGAGCGTCATGTGGCGGTGCCAGCCGGCGTAGGAGCGGCCCTCGAAGTCGCGCAGTCCGGCGCGGACTCCGGTGCGGGCGGCGGCGCGGGCGACCTGGGCGGCGAGCGCGGTCAGGCGGTGGAGTTCGGCGGGGCAGGGCCGCTGGAGGTTGGTCAGCCAGTACTCGGCGCGGCCGGGGCGGTCGTAGGGCCACTGGGCGTACAGGCAGAGGGGGTCGGCGGGCGGCGGGCCGGGGAGGGCGACGCGGGTGAGGGCGCCGCGCAGGCCGGGGGCGACCTCGCAGGGGCGGGCCGCGGCGGCGAGGCGCTCGGTGGGCAGGACGGTGCCGGGGCCGAGGGTGCGCAGCGGGGCGGTGCCCGCGAGGCGTACGGCGCCGGGGAGCCGGTCGAGCGCGCGGAGCGCGTCGGTGGCGTCCTCCGCCGGTACGTCCCACAGCAGCGGCGCGGACGGGAGGGTGCCGGCCCGCAGCATCGCCGTGACCGGGCGGTGGCCGGGGCCGAGGTCGACGGCCCGGCCGCCGGGCGGGCTCAGGCACCAGTCGACGGGGGCGTCGACGCCGTCGCGGGCGTACCAAAGGCCGTGCGCCTGCTGCCCGTTGGCGGTCTGTCCGGTCTCGGGCACGAAGCGGCGCTGCACGCCGACCGACTTGTCGCCGGACTTGGGGATGAGGAGGGTGCGCACGACCCAGCCGCGCGGCGGGGCGAGGCTCGCGAGGTGGGCGGCGAGGGCCTCGCGGACGGGCTGCCAGTGCCAGGGGGAGTTGGAGACGAAGTGGTGCAGGCGCTGGGCGGCGCCCGGATCGCCCAGCGCGCGGGCGATGTTGCGGACGGATTTGCGGCCCGGGGTGGTGAGCAGTCCGCGCAGGTACTGCTCGCCCTTGAGCCGGTGCCCGGCGCGGGAGAACGACGGGAAGAGACCTGCGCAGAGCGGGCCGATCAGGTGTTCCGCCTCGCGGGCGGGGGGTGACTCCAGGAGCGCGGGCATGGCACACCCTTCCGGGTCGGAACGTCCAGAAGAACGTCAAAAAGTCGGTGAGACAGGAGAGTTGACGTGGTGGGGGATTCAGGCGCCGCGCGCCAGCTCCCCGGGGCAGCTGCGCAGGACCGCCTGGGCGTGGGCGACGGACGCGAGCGTCATGTGCCGGTGCCAGCCGGGGTAGGAGCGGCCCTCGAAGTCGGAGAGCCCGAAGTCGGCGTCCAGCACCTCGAGCGCCGTCTGCGCGGCGTCCGCGTGCCGCAGCAGCGCGCGGACCGAACCGGCGGGCAGCTGACGGGAGTTGGTGACGGCGTACCGCATCGGCTGCCCCGGGGCGCGCAGCCGCCACAGCCGGAGCACCTGCGCCGCCGCCGCGTTGCCCTCGACGGGCCGGACGAGGGCGGTGGCGACGGTGCTGTCCCCGTCGTAGGGCAGCGCGTCCAGCCGTATCGGGCGGGCGGCGCCGGTCAGTGGCAGGGCGCGCTGGCTGGGGCAGGTCTCGGCGAGGAACACCGTGCCGCGCCGGGTGAGTTCGGCCGCGAGCGGGGCGAGCTGTTCGGCGCAGCGGGCGTCGACGACGACCGGCAGCCCGTCGCCGGCCACGCCGATCGCGAGGGACAGGGCCTGCTGCCAGGTGCGGCGGGGTACGGCCGTCTCGGGGAGCTTCGCTCTGCGGCGGCGTTCGGGGTCGGCGCACCACTCGTCGTCGAGCACCAGCCGCCAGTCGACGGCCACCGCCCGGCGGCCGGTGGACAGGAAGAGTCCCACGCCGAGCTGGGCGTTGACGGTGCGGCCGGAGTGGATGTCGAAGTAGGGGGCGGTGCCGACGGAGTGCGCTCCGCGTTTCGGTATCAGCACGGTGCGCAGGACGTGGGCGCGGACGGCGAGGCGGGCGCCGACGTGCTGGGCGAGGCGGCTGCGGACCGGGGTCCAGTCCCAGGTGCTGTTGCCGACGAACTGGTGCAGTGAGTGGGCGGCGTCGGGGGAACCGGTCGCCGCGAGCGCCAGGTTGCGCGGTGATTTGCGGCCCTGTGCGGTGCGCAGTCCGCGTACGTAGGTCTCCGCCCAGTGCCGCTGGTCGCTGCGCGGCAGGTGACCGAAGAGGTCGTCCACTCTGCACCCCCGTTGCCGACGCCGACTTGCCAAGGCTGTCCCCAGGCCGCCTCAAAGAATACAGAACGGTCTCTTTGTTTTTAACCCCACCCCTTGGACCGATACGACTTAGCCAAGTTACCGGGGAAACCGGCCAGTCAGGGGTGGGGGCGGGGGTGCTTCGGGGGGAGGGGGGTGTTTTTTGGGGTGCTTTGGAGGGAGGGGGTGTTTGGCGGGAGGGGAGCTTTGGGGGCGGGGATGCTTTGGCGGGAGGGGGTGCTTTGGGGGCGGGGGTGCTTTGGGGCGGGGCACTTCGAAGGGAGGGGAGGCTTGGGGGGGCGGGGGTTAGGAGGGGGGCGGGCTCCGGAGAGGGCCGGGGTCGGGAGAAGCGGCGTTGGGAGGGCCGGGGTTCGGGAAGGGGCGGGCCAGGAGAGGCGGGGGCCAGGGGGCGGGGGCCAGGGGGGGCAGGGGGCCAGGGGGGGCAGGGGGGCAGGGGGGCAGGGGGGCAGCGGCCAAGAAGGAGCGAGGCCAGGGGGCGGGGCCCGGGAGAAGCGGAAGCTAGGAAGGGGCGAGGGCTAGAAGGGGCGAGGGCCAGGGGGGCGGGAGTAAGGAGGGGGCGGGCGCCAGGAGAAGCGGCGTCGGGAGGGCCGGAGTTCGGGAAGGGGCGGGGACCAGGCTCGGAGGAGCCCCGCTTCGAGGTGACCCCGGCTCAGAGACAAGCGCTCGCTTCAACGCGCCCCCGGCTTAGCGTGCCCCTATCCCAGAGTGACCTGCCGCAGAGCGACCCAAGCTCGGACCAGCTCGCGCCCCAGGACAGCTCCGTTCTGGAGCGACTCAAACTCAGAACGGCCGCGCCCAGGACAGCCCCGCTCTGGAGCGACCCAAACTCAGAACGGCCCACGCCCAGGACAGCCCCGCCCTGGAGCGACCCAAACTCAGAACGGCCCACGCCCAGGACGGCCCCGCTCTGGAAGCAACCCAAACTCAGAACAGCGCACGCCCAAGACAGCCCCGCTCTGGAAGCAGCCCAAGTTCAGAACGCCTCCGCCTCAGAGCGACCCGAGTTCAAAGCCCCCGCGCCTCAAGAAACCCTCTCCCCCGGCCGGCCGCTCAGTGCCAGTTCCCACACCAGCGCCGCCTGCCTCGCTGGCGCCAACTCCGGTCCAGCGCCCGGCATTTCGGCCAGTCGTATGACCGCCTCGGCGCCGGCGACGACCGACAGCGCGAGGGCGGTGACGGCCTGCGGGGAGGCCCAGGCGGCGAGTTCGTCGTCGGCCCGGTCGACGAGTCCGCGCAGCAGCGGCAGCCAGGTCGCGTACCAGTCCCGGGTCCCGGGCCGGTCCCACGTCAGCCGAGCGGCGGCCCGCACCCCGATCTCGTCCTGAAGCAGCCGAGCGAGGGTACGGGTGAAGGCGGCGACGTCGGTGAGGGTGGAGGGGGAATCCAGGGCGGAGTTGAGGGTGGGGGCGGGGCAGGTGCCTTGATCTGGAGTGGAGTTGAGGGTGGGGGCGGAGCAAGAGGCTTGGTCTGGAGCGGAGTTGACGTCGGAGCTGGACTCGGAAGTAGAGCCGGAGTCGCTGCCAGAGCCGGAAGCTGCACTGGAGCTACGGCCGGAGCCGGAGGCATCGCCGGAACCGTCGGCACAGCCGGAAGCCTCGCCGGATTCAGCGCCCGGACCGGATTCAGAACGGGAGCCGGAGCTGCTGTCGGAGCCGGAGCCCGAAGCCGAGCCGCTGGCGAAACTCGAGCCCGAGCCCGAGCCCGAGCGCGAAGCCGAGCCACTGCCGGAGCCCGAGCCACTGCCACTGCCACTGCCACTGCCGGAACTCAAGCCGGAGCCGGAGCCGACAGCCGAGCCGCCGCCGGAGCCCAGGCCCGAGCCGGAAGCCGAGCCCGAGCTGGAGCCACCGCCAGAACTCAAGCCCGAGCCGGAGCCGACAGCCGAGCCGGAGCCGCCGAAGCCCGAGCCGGAGCCGGAGCCTGAGCTGGAGCCGAAGCCCGAGCCGGAGCCGACAGCCGAGCCGGAGCCGCCGGAGCCCGAGCCGGAGCCCGAGCTGGAGCCGAAGCCCGAGCTGGAGCCATCACCGGAATCCAAGCCCGAGCCGGAGCCAGAAGCTGAACCCGAGCCGGAAGCCTCGCCGGAGCCGCCACCCGAGCCCAGAACCAAGCTGAAAGCCGAGCCGGAGCTGGAGCCGCCGCCGGAACTCAAGCCCGAGCCGGGGCCAGAAGCCTCGCCGGAGCCACCGCAGCCCAAGCCGGAAGCTGAGCCGGAGCCCAAGCCGGAGCCGAAAGTCGAGCCCAAGCCAGAAGCCTCGCCGGAACCGCCGCCCGAGCCGGAAGCCGAGCCCGAGCCGCCCCCGACACTCACCCCTCCACCGGCACCCGCCCCTCCGCCGGCACCAGAACCACCCCCGGCATCACCCCCCAACCCCACCTCCCCCTCTCCCCCCACCCCCAACGCCGCACAAGTAAGCTCAACCCCCCACTCCTGCACCGCATCCGCAAGCTCGGCCTTGGTGGCGAAATGGAATGTGACCGCCCCCATGGTCACCCCCGCCGCCCCGCAGATCCGCGACAGCGAAGTCCCCGCGAACCCGTGCCCGGCGAATTCGGTCGCCGCCGCCGCGAGCACGGTGCGGCGGGTCCGCTCGGCCCTTTCCTGTCGGGTCACTGTCGTCTCCGATCCACGAAGACGCGCCGCCCGGACACCGGGGCCGGTGCCGCGCGCACGGCCTGCCAGTCCAAGTTTGCCGATCCTACGGGCCGACAGAAATTTCGGACGCCCCGGGGAAAAAGACCCGCCGACTTTGTCACTTCCCACCCCACGCCCCCACCCTCAGGCCGCACCGACTTTGCCACTTCCACCTCGCGACCCACCCCCCGGCCACGCCCTCTCCGTCACCTCCACCCCGCGACCCGCGCCCGGCCACACCCTCTCCGTCACTCCCGCCCCCGCGACCCGACCTTCAGCCGCACCCTTCCGCCACCTCCACCCCGCGACCCGCCCTTCAGCCGCGCCCCTTCCGTCACCTCCACCCCCGCAACCCGCGCCCCCACCCCGACCACGCCCCCTCCGTCACTTCCACCCCCGCAACCCACCCCTCCAGCCGCACCCCCTCCATCACCCCCCGCCCCCCAACCCACCCCCAACCACACCGACTTTGCCACTTCCCCCCGACAAACCGGCCCGCGCCCCCGTCCCGCGACCCCACCCCACCCCCTCAGCCCCGACTTCCCCCCCACCCCCCTCACGCACCCCCCTTACGCCAAAACCCCCGCCCTCCCCACATCCACAACCAACCCCCGCCGCACCCCCATAGGCGCCAACCCCGGCAGCAAATACCGCCACAACGCCGCGATCCGCTGCGGCAGATCCGCCCGCTTCGTCGCCACCTGCGCCATCACTTGCGACCCCGTGAAGCTCGCGACCAGCACCCGCGCGAACTCCTCCTCCTCCACATCCGGCAGCAACTCCCCCTGCTCGCGCGCGACTTCCAGCTCCTGCCGGAACTGGTCGATCCACATCTCGTACACGGAGTACTCGTTGAGCCCGGACTCCTCCTGCTCGACGGCCAGCCGTACCCCCGCCTTGAGCAGCACGTTCCGCTGTAGCTCAACGGCCAAGTACATGGTGAGATCGACGAGTTGCTGAAGCCCCTCGGGCTGCTCGGGCAGGGCCAACCCCTCGGCCTGGTTCACCATGACCGCCCGGGCCAGGTCTTCCTTGGACTTGAAGTGGAAGTACATCGCGCCCTGGGTCGAGCCGGCCCGCTCCAGGATGCGGGTGATGCTCGTGCCGGCGTACCCGTACTCGTCGAAGACCTCGGCGGCGGCGAGAAGGATCTGTTGTTTGGTGCGGATCGCCCGCTCCTGCTTGGGCCGTGCCATCGACTCTCTCCCTGATGTCGTTCGCCCCTTCGACAAAAAAAAGAACGTACTCTATTTTTTGGTGAGGTGCAGCTGACTGCTGTGTCCATGCCTATCGGAGGCGGGGAGATTTTGTCATGACCACCCTTGTGAGGGAGCAGGCGCAGGCCGCCATCCCTACCCACTCCGTCACCCCACGACTCGTCCACAAGCAGGACCCGTCCGAAGTCCTGCTGACCCACTGGCGCACCCCGGCCCCCGACACCTTCGAAGTCACCGCCGACTGGCCGGACGCTCACCCCTTTTACACGGCCCCCGACGGCTCGTACGCGGCCCTGCTCGTGACCGAGACGGTCCGCCAGCTCTTCCCCCTGCTGTCCCACGCCGGGTACGACATCCCGGAGGGCCACCACCTGGTCTGGGAGACGTACGACTGTACGGTCCGCCCCGAGGCGCTGCGCCCGGGGCGGGTGCACCCCGAACTCCGGGTGGGCTGCCATGACTTGATCCGCAGACGGGGTCTGGTGGCCGCGCTGACGATGGACGTCGAGCTGCTGCGCGACGGCGCCCCCGCAGCCCTCGCCCGCTCCCGTTTCACCATCCAGGCCCCGGCGATCTACACCCGGCTGCGCGGCGAACTCGCCAACGACCACGGGGCGATGGCCTCGGCGGCAACACCCCCCGCACCGATATCCCCGGCGGAGGTCGGCCGCCACCGCCCGGAGGACGTCTTCCTCGCCCTGCCCCGAGAAACCCCGGCACGAGAAACCCCGGCCCAAGACACCGACACCCCCACCCAAGAAACCCCGCCGCACAACACCGCCCCGCCCCAAGACGCCACCCCCCACACCACCCCCCACCGCTGGCAACTCCGCATCGACCCCACCCACCCCCAGTTCTTCGACCACCCCGTGGACCACGTCCCCGGCCTCCTCCTCCTCGAAGCCGCCCGCCAGGCCGCCCACTCCCTCGGCCGCCCCGCGCTCACCCTGGAGTCCGCCTTCCACCGGTACGTCGAGTTCGCGACCCCCTGCTGGATCGAGGCGGAGCGCGTGGACGCGGAGACCGTACGGGTCGTCGCCCGGCAGGACGGCGAGGTGAAGTTCTCGGCCGACGTCCGCTGACGCCGGCGAAGCGAATCCGGCCGAACTGGAGTGCGACAGCGTCCAGTTGACCGGTACTTATTGGATGGGCAAGCCCCCGGCCCCCTCGGTAACGTGCGACTTCTCCGATTCTCAACGGGGGAGCAAGTTGATCGACGCTTACGAGGATCCCGGGACCCCCCGCTGCAAAGGCGGCTTCGGCTATCTGTGGTGGCTGGTGCGCAGCCAGCCCGGACGGGCGCTCACCGGCGCCGCGCTCGGGATCGTATGGATGATCCTCCTGGCGGTCGCCCCCTGGATGATCTCCAAGGCCGTCGACGACGGTCTCGCCCCCGGTGACCTGACGGCGCTGACCGCGTGGAGCGGCGCGCTGTTCGTGGTCGGTGCCTTCAACGCGTGGCTCAGCATCATGCGCCACCGCACGATGACCCGGCTGCGCATGGACGCCAACTTCCGTACGGTGAAGGTGGTCGTGGGCCAGGCAATCCGCCTCGGCGCCGCGCTGCCGCGCCGCACGAATGCCGGTGAGGTCGTCACCATCGGCGTCGGCGACGTCCAGACCATCGCGTTCGCCCTGACGGCCGTGGGCCCGGGGCTCGGTTCGATCGTGATGTACGTCTTCGTCGCCGCCCTCCTCCTCGACATCTCCCCGATGCTCGCGGCCGTCGTCCTGCTCGGGATGCCCGTACTCGGCGTGCTGGTGGGCCCGTTGATGGCCCGGCTCCAGGGCGCGGAGACCGAGTACCGCGAGCGGCAGCGGCCGCTCACCGCCCGGATCGGGGATCTCGCGGGCGGGCTGCGGGTGCTCAACGGGCTTGGCGGCAAAGGGCTGTTCGCGGACGGGTTCGGGCGCGACTCGGCCGCGCTTCGCGAACAGGGTTACCGGGTGGGCGCGGTGACCAGCTGGATCCAGGCGCTCGGGCTCGGGCTGCCGACCCTCTTCCTGGCCGTGGTCACCTGGCTCGCCGCCCGGCTCGCCGCTCAAGGGGACATCACCGTCGGCCAGTTGGTCTCCGTCTACGGATTCGTGGCCGTGCTGGTGACCCCGGTCTCGTTCCTGGTCGAGATGGGCTATCAGCTGAGCCGGGGCGTGGTGGCCGCGCGCCGCGTCGTCCGGCTGCTGGCGGTCGAGCCCGACCCGGACGAACCGACCGCCGAAGCGCCCCCGGGACCGGCCGAGTTGTACGACCCGGTGTCCCAAGTGCGCATTACAGAAGGTGAGTTCACGGCTCTTGTGGGGGCCAAGCCGGCCGACACCGCCGCGATCGTCGACCGGTTCGGGCGGTATCTGCCCTCCGACGTGACCTGGGGCGGCGTACGGCTCGACGCGGTGCCGCTCGCCGATGTGCGGGAGCGGATCCTCGTCGCCGATCACGAGGCCGACCTGTTCGCGGGGACGCTGCGGGAGATGGTGTCCGGGCGGGAGGCGGGGCGCGATCTCGACGAGCTGAGCCGCGCGGTGTGGGCGGCGGCCTCCGAGGACATCGTGCGCGGACTGCCCGACGGCCTCGACTCCCCCGTCTCCGCGCAGGGCCGCAGCCTCTCCGGCGGCCAGCGCCAACGGGTGCGCCTCATAAGGGCGTTGCTCGCCGATCCGGAAGTGCTGCTCGCCGTGGAGCCGACGTCCGCGCTGGACGCGCACACGGAGGCGGCGATCGCGCGGCGGCTGGGGACGGCGCGGCGGGGGCGGACGACCGTGGTGACGACGACGTCGCCGCTGGTGCTGGACCGGGTGGACCGGGTGAGTTACGTGGCGGACGGCCGGGTCGTCGCGGTCGGGCGGCACCGGGAGCTGCTGGACCAAGTGCCGGAATACCGGGGGCTGGTGGCCCGGGACACAGAAGGGGCCGTCCGGTGAGCATTCCCGTGCAGAGCCGCAAGAAGCCGGATCAAGTCCCCCTTCCCGACGGCCAGTTGCCCGTCGCCGGGGTCCGCGAGGTCCGTTCCGCGCTCCAAAGACTGCTGCGCGCCGACCGCAAGGCGATCGCCGCCGTCCTCCTCCTCAACGTCCTCGCCGCCCTCGCCGGCCTCGCCGGCCCCTGGCTGCTGGGCCGGATCATCGACGAGGTGCGCGGCGGGGCCGGGACGGGAGTCGTCGACCGGCTCGCGCTGGCGCTCGTCGCCGCCGCCGTCGTCCAGTTGCTGCTCGCGCGGTGGGCGCGGTACGGGGCGCACCGGTTCGGGGAGCGGACGCTGGCGCGGGTGCGGGAGGAGTTCGTGGCGCGGGCGCTGGCGCTGCCGGCGGCGGTCGTCGAGCGGGCCGGGACGGGGGATCTGACCACCCGGGGGACGGCCGATGTGGCGACCGTCGGGACGACGCTGCGGGATGCCGGGCCGCAGATGCTGGTGAGCGGGGCGCAGGCGCTGTTCATGCTGGGGGCGGTGTTCTTCGTCGATCCGCTGCTGGGCGCGGTCGGGGTGGTGGGGCTGCTGCCGGTCTGGGGCGGGCTGCGCTGGTATCTGCGCCGGGCGCGGGCCGGTTATCTCGCGGAGGGCGCGGGGGTCTCCGGGGTGTCCGAGGCCGTCACCTCAACCGCGGGCGGGGCGCGGACCGTTGAGGCGTTCCGGCTCGGCGGCGAGCGAACCGCCGTCAGCCGCAGGGCGGTTGCCGAGTCGCTGCGGACCCGGCTGCACACGCTGTATCTGCGGTCGGTGTTCTTCCCGGTCGTCGAGGTGTCGTACGTGCTGCCGGTGTCGGCGGTGCTGATCCTCGGCGGGGTGCTGCACGCGCGCGGGGAGATGAGCCTGGGGGCGGTGGTCGCGGCGACCATGTATCTGCGGCAGTTCTACGAGCCGCTGGACGAGATCCTCTCGCGGGTCGAGCAGTTCCAGTCGGGCGCGGCGTCGTTCGCGCGCGTCGAGGGGCTGGCCCGGATCCCGGATGCGGCGCGGGAGGAGGCGCCCGTCCCGGACGGCGACCGGATCGACGTGCGCGGGGTGGGGTACGCGTACGAGCGCGGCGGTGAGGTGCTGCGGGGGGTGGAGCTGACCGTACGGCCGGGCGAGCGGCTGGCGATCGTCGGGCCGTCGGGCGCGGGGAAGACCACGCTGAGCCGGCTGCTGGCCGGGGTGGACGCGCCGGCCTCGGGGACGGTGACCGTCGGCGGGGTGCCCGTGTCGGCGCTGGGCCCCGAGCAGCTGCGCCGGCAGGTCGTGCTGGTCACGCAGGAGCACCACGTCTTCCTCGGCACGGTCCGCGACAACCTCCTCATCGCCGAACCCGGCGCGTGCGACGAGGAGTTGTGGACGGCGCTGGAGGCGGTGGGCGCGGCGGAGTGGGTGCGCGAGCTGCCCGGCGCGCTGGACGCCGCGCTGGGTACGGGAGTTCACGAGCCGGACGGTTCGCAGGCGCAGCAACTCGCGCTGGCGAGAGTGGTGTTGGCGGATCCGCACACGCTGATCCTGGACGAGGCGACGGCGCTGCTGGACCCGGCGACGGCCCGGCACACCGAGCGCGCGCTGGCCGCCGTGCTGAAGGACCGGACGGTGATCGCGATCGCGCACCGGCTGCACACCGCGCACGACGCGGACCGGGTGGCCGTGATGGAGGGCGGGACGGTCACCGAACTGGGCACGCACGAGGAGCTGGTGGCGGCCGAGGGGGCGTACGCGGCGCTGTGGCACTCGTGGCACGGGGACCGGGCCTGAACCCCCCTCATTTACCCGTCTCTCAGAAATCGGTCTTACCGCCCTCTCATCAACCCTTCAGATGAGGGGGCGGTTTTCGGCCAACCCCCCGATGTGACCGGCCAGTAGACCGGCCTTCCGGTGAACTCCCTGAGAGGCCCCCGAAAAGCCGCCGTTCAGGCCGCAAGCACCAGCAAGGCGCCCTCTTTTTGCCACGCCATTGCCCGCCTGTTGTTCGCCTTTGGTTCAGGTCAAGGCGCTTTACATTGCTGAAACGTTCACCAAAAGAACGACTTTCAGCCAACATGGAGTCCGGGTCCTGACATGTACGCGCCCTCGATGCAACTCTTCCCTCACCCGCCGCACAACTTCACGACCCAACCCGGCCGGTATGCCCCACGCCGGACCCGGACTCCCCCACCAAGGAGCTTGTGTGACCCCCTTCTACGCGCGTCGCCAGCGGACCACCCTCGCGATCGCGACCGCCGTCGCCGCCGGAGCCCTGCTGACCACCGGGCTCACCTCCGCCAGCGCCGCCGAACCCAAGGCGGACTCGCTCAAGGCGGAGCGCACCCTGGCCGCGGCCCCGCTCGCCCTGACCAACTCCGCGCGTGTCGCGCTGGTCAAGGACAAGCAGGCCGACGCCGCCGAGACCGCCCAGGAGATAGGCCTCGGCACCAAGGAGGCGCTCGTCGTCAAGGACGTCGTCAAGGACGTCGACGGCACCACGCACACCCGCTACGAGCGGACCTACGCGGGCCTGAAGGTCCTCGGTGGCGACCTGATCGTCCACCAGACCCCGGCCGGTGCCACCAAGGGCGTCACGAAGGCGACCGGCAAGGCCATCAAGGTCGCCAGCCTCACCCCGAAGGTCACCCCGACCACCGTCGAGAAGCAGGCCGTCGGCCTCGCCAAGGCGGCCGGCTCCGCCGACACCGCCGCGGACGCCGCGCCCGCCAAGGTCATCTGGGCCGGCAACGGCTCCACCCCGACCCTCGCCTACGAGACGGTCGTCGGCGGTCTCCAGGACGACGGCACCCCGAACCAGCTGCACGTCATCACCGACGCCGCCACCGGCAAGAAGCTGTACGAGTGGCAGGGCATCGAGACCGGCACCGGCAAGAGCCTGTACTCCGGCACCGTCACCCTCGGCACCACCCTGTCGGGCTCGACGTACCAGCTGACCGACGGTTCGCGCGGCGGCCACAAGACGTACAACAAGGCCCGCTCGACCAGCTCTTCGGCCGGCACCCTGTTCACCGACGCGGACGACACGTGGGGCACCGGCGCGGCCTCCAGCTCCTCCACGGACCAGACGGCCGCCGTCGACGCCGCCTACGGCGCCCAGACCACCTGGGACTTCTACAAGAACACCTTCGGCCGCAGCGGCATCAAGAACGACGGCGTCGCCGCCTACTCCCGCGTCCACTACGGCAACGCGTACGTCAACGCGTTCTGGGACGACAGCTGCTTCTGCATGACGTACGGCGACGGCACCGGCAACGTCAAGCCGCTGACCTCGCTGGACGTGGCCGGCCACGAGATGAGCCACGGCGTCACCTCCAACACCGCGGGCCTGAACTACTCGGGCGAGTCCGGCGGCCTGAACGAGGCGACCTCGGACATCTTCGGCACGGCGGTCGAGTTCTACGCGGCCAACTCCTCGGACCCCGGTGACTACCTCATCGGCGAGAAGATCGACATCAACGGCGACGGCACCCCGCTGCGCTACATGGACCAGCCCTCCAAGGACGGCTCCTCCGCCAACTACTGGTCCTCGTCGCTGAAGAACCTCGACGTGCACTACTCGTCGGGCCCGGCGAACCACTTCTTCTACCTGCTGAGCGAGGGCAGCGGCAGCAAGACGATCAACGGGGTCAGCTACAACTCCCCGACGTCCAACGGCTCGACGATCACCGGCATCGGCCGCGCCAAGGCCGTCCAGATCTGGTACAAGGCCCTGACCACGTACTTCACCTCCACCACCAACTACGCCGGCGCCCGCACCGGCACCCTCAGCGCCGCCGCGTCCCTCTACGGCTCCGGCAGCACCGAGTACAACGCGGTGGCGGCGGCCTGGTCGGCGGTCAACGTCAGCTAATCGGCCGAGGCCAGCTGACCGGTCAACGTCAGCTAACGGTTTCACCAGCGAAGTGATCAAGGCGGCCCCCGGGAGGAAGGCATCCCCGGGGGCCGCCTTACGCTTGGGCCCCATGTCCGACAGGCACTTCACGTACGAAGACGTAGGCGCGACGCGCGATCCCGGATTCTGTCCGCCGGGCTTCCACCACATGCGTGAACGCACCCGGCTCGGCGAGGGCGAGAAAGTCTTCCGGCGGGCCGCGGAAGCCCTCCTGACCTGGGAGATGCACCGCGCGATGGGCGTCGGCATCACGGCCGGCGCCGACCGCGCGGCCCCCGAGGTCGACGTCACGGTGACGCTGGCCGGCCTCATCAAGGCGCCCTGCCGCGTCATCTGGACGACGGAGGAACCCCGCCGCGCCGGCTGGGCCTACGGCACCCTGACCGGCCACCCCGAGTGCGGCGAGGAGTCCTTCCTGGTCGACCGCACCGGCGACGGCACGGTCTGGCTCACCGTGACCGCCTTCAGCCGCCCGGCCAAGTGGTACGCGAAGGCGGGCGGCCCGGCGACGAGGGGCTTGCAGCACGCGTACGCGCGAAGGTGCGGGGCGGTGCTGCGGAACCTGTGCGCGGAGGTCGCGGAGTAGGAGCAGGAGTAGGAGCCCCTTCAGGCTCTGGGGTCCCTCAGCGCATCAACACCCCGCCCCCCTCGACGAGTTCGTCCGACGGCACCGCCACGAGCCCCACCTCCGCCGGATGCGCGAGCAGCCGGTGCGCGGGCAGGACGCGGACCGTGTAGCCGAAGGGCCCGGTCCGGTCGAGGGCGAGCGGGCCCTCGTACGACCAGCGGCCCTCCGGGTCGGGACCGCCGACTGGCTTGAGGGGGACAGTGGTCGCGTCCGCGATGTGGTCGCCGGAGTCGACGCGGCCGGAGAGCGCCTGGACCTCGACGTCGTCGGGGCCGAGCGCGCCGAGGCGGACGCTGACGCGCAGGGACAGGGCGGAGCCCAGTTCGGCGGTGGCCGCGGTGGTGGCGGTCTCCACGTGGTCCACGGCCACGTGGTGCCAGGCGCCCCGCACCCGCGCCTTCCACCGCGCCAACTCCCGCGCCCGGTCCGCGTCCAGGGCCCGGTGGGCCTGCGCGGCGGGCGCGTACAGGCGCTCCACGTACTCGCGGACCATCCGCCCGGCGAGGACCTTCGGCCCGAGGAGGGTGAGGGTCTGGCGGACCATCTCGATCCACCGGTCGGGCAGCCCCGCGGGCCCGCGTTCGTAGAAACGGGGGGTGACGCGCTGCTCCAGGAGGTCGTAGAGGGCCGCCGCCTCGATGTCGTCGCGCCGGTCGGGGTCGGTGGCCGCGCCGTCGGCGGTGGGGATCGCCCAGCCGAAGTCGGGCTGGAACCACTCGTCCCACCAGCCGTCCAGGACCGACAGGTTGAGCCCGCCGTTGAGCGCCGACTTCATCCCGCTGGTCCCGCACGCCTCCAGGGGCCGCAGCGGATTGTTGAGCCAGATGTCGCAGCCGGGGTAGAGCTTCTGCGCCATGGCCATCCCGTAGTCGGGCAGGAAGACGATCCGGTGGCGCACCCGGGGATCGTCGGCGAACCGCACCAGCTCCTGCACGAGCCGCTTCCCCCCGTCGTCCGCCGGATGCGCCTTCCCCGCGACGACGATCTGCACCGGCCGCTCCGGATGCAGCAGCAACTCCGCCAGCCGCTCCCGGTCCCGCAGCATCAACGTCAGCCGCTTGTACGACGGGACGCGCCGCGCGAACCCGATCGTGAGGACGTCGGGGTCCAACACCCCGTCGATCCAGCCGAGTTCGGCCGTCCCCGCGCCCCGCTGCCGCCAGGACAGCGCGAGCCTCCGGCGCACTTCGACGACCAACTGCTCCCGCAACTCCCGGCGCAGTTCCCAGATCTCGCCGGCCGCGATGTCCTCCAGGGCGTCCCAGCGCCGCCCGCCCCCGACGCTCAGCGCGTCCTCGGCCCGCTCGGGCCCGACGTGCCGGGCCCCCAGCCGCAGCACCTCCGGCGCGACCCACGTGGGCGCGTGCACCCCGTTGGTGACGGACGTGATCGGCACCTCTTCCGGGTCGAACCCCGGCCAGAGCCCGGCGAACATCTCCCGGCTGACCTGCCCGTGCAGCAGCGACACCCCGTTGGCGCGGCCGGCCAGCCGCAGCCCCATCACCGCCATGTTGAAGAGGTCCGGCTCACCGCCGGGATAGGTCTCCCGGCCGAGTGCGAGGACGTCCCCGGCGTCCAGGGACGGGAGTTCGGCGCCGGGGCCGAAGTGCCCGGCGACCAGTTCGCGGTCGAAGCGGTCGATGCCGGCCGGGACGGGGGTGTGCGTGGTGAACACCGTCCCGGCCCGCACGGCTTCGAGTCCGGCGGCGAAGTCCAGCCCCTGGGCGTGGAGTTCGGCGATCCGCTCCAGGCCGAGGAACCCGGCGTGGCCCTCGTTGGTGTGGAACACCTCGGGCTCGGGGTGCCCGGTGAGCCGGCAGTAGGCGCGCACCGCGCGCACCCCGCCGATCCCGAGCAACATCTCCTGGAGCAGCCGGTGTTCGCTGCCGCCGCCGTAGAGCCGGTCGGTGACGCCGCGTTCGCCGGGCCCGTTCTCCTCGACGTCGGAGTCCAGCATCAGCAGCGGGACCCGGCCGACCTGCGCGCGCCAGATCCGGGCGTGCAGGCGGGCTTCGCCGGGGAGGGCGAGGGTGACGTGGGCGGGGCTGCCGTCGGCCTCCTTCAGCAGGGCGAGGGGCAGTTCGTGCGGGTCGAGCACGGGGTAGTGCTCCTGCTGCCAGCCGTCCCGGGAGAGGGTCTGGCGGAAGTACCCGTGCCGGTACAGCAGTCCGACCCCGATGAGGGGCACGCCGAGGTCGCTGGCCGCCTTGAGGTGGTCGCCGGCGAGGATGCCGAGGCCGCCGGAGTACTGCGGGAGGGCGGCGGTGACGCCGAACTCGGGGGAGAAGTAGGCGACGGCGGCGGGGAGTTGGGCACTGGAGGGCTGGCGCTGGTACCAGCGGGGCCCGTCGAGGTAGTCCCGCAGCTCGTCGGCGGTCGCGGTGAGCCAGCGCAAGAACCGCCGGTCGCCTGCGAGTTCGGCCAGCCGCTCGGCGCGCACCCCGCCCAGCAGCCGGACGGGGTCGCCCTCGGCGGCGTCCCACCGCTGCGGGTCCACCGCCCGGAACAGCTCCCGTGTCTCCGTGTGCCAGGACCAACGGAGGTTGTGCGCAAGGTCGTTGAGGGCCCGCAGGGGTTCGGGGAGTACCGGCCGGACGGTGAATCGACGGATCGCCTTCACATGCCACCTCGTCCTGCTCGTCGTGTTCGCGGGTTCGGCTCGTCCGACGGTAGCCCCCGGGCCCCGGCCGCCCGGCCGATATGGCCGATTCCCTCCCCGTAGGCCACCTTGTGGCCCCCCGCCGCGCACGAGAAGGTGCCACGGGGGCGTACCGAACCGAAGAGGGGGACGTGAGCCATGGCACGGACGCGGCTGCGGCGGCTGCGCCGGGCGGGGGGTCTGGGGGCGGCGGTCACGGCCGTGCTGCTCGGCGGCCTCACCGTTCCCGCGCAGGCCGCACCGGAGGGGACCGTCATCGGCGCGGGGGGTCAGGACGCCGTCCACGGAAGCTACTTGGTGACGTTGAAGGGGGCGCTCGAAGCCGCCTCCCCGCAGGGCAGACGCGTCGCCGAGCGCTACGGCGCGCGGATCGGCCAGACCTACGGCACTGTCCTCAACGGGTACGCCGTCGAGGCGGGCGCCCGCCAGGCCCGCCGGCTCGCCGCCGATCCCCGGGTCGCGTCCGTCGTCCAGGACACCCGGGTGGCCGCCGACGGCGCGCGGGACGTCGTACGGAAAGACCTCCCCTCGTGGGGACTCGACCGGATCGATCAGGCCTCGCTGCCGTTGGACGGGGTGTATCGGGCGCCGGTGTCGCAGGGGGGTGGGGTGACCGTGTACGTCATCGACACCGGGGTGCGTGTTTCGCACAAGGAGTTCGGGGGGCGGGCGAGTTACGGGTGGGACTTCGTCGGGAAGGGGCGCGACGCGAGTGACCGGAACGGGCACGGGACGCATGTCGCGGGGATCGTCGCGGGGGCCGGCACCGGGGTGGCCGCCAAGGCGGAGGTCGTGTCGGTGCGGGTGCTCGACAGCGCCGGGGCGGGGACGATCGCGCGGGTCGTCGCCGGGGTCGACTGGGTGACCCGGCACGCGCGCAAGCCCGCCGTCGCGAACCTCAGCCTCGGCGGGCCGTACAACGCGGCGCTCGACGCGGCCGTGCGGGCGTCCGTCAGGTCGGGGGTGACGTACACGGTGGCCGCCGGGAACGACGGGGAGCCGGCCGCGCGGCACTCGCCCGCCGACGTGCGGGAGGCGATCACCGTCGGCGCGACCGACCGGCGGGACGCGCGGCTGCCCTCTTCGAACTACGGTCCGTGCCTCGACCTGTTCGCGCCGGGTGGCTCGATCACGTCCGCCTTCTGGACGAGCGACACCGCGCGGGCCGTGTACTCGGGTACGTCGATGGCGGCGCCGCACGTCGCGGGGGCGGCGGCGCTGTATCTCGCGGATCACCCGAAAGCCACACCGGCCCAGGTGACCAAAGCTTTGCTCGCGACTGCGGTGAACGGGAAGATTTCCGGTGCCAACACGGGATCGCCGGACAAACTCCTTCAGGTGCCGTCGCCCTAGCAAAGGAATTCCTTCGACCGGGGGGCTCACCCGGACGGCCCCGGCCGGCGGGGAAGGACTACGCGCCAGTAGTTCGCGGGGTGCCGGATTGCTCACCCGAATACGGTGGGAAGGCTCCCTCGGTACCGGACTCCCAAGCCCCCGCAGGACCTTTTCTCCGCCCACCCTCAGTTGACGCGGACAGGAGCGGTCATGCCCGCCACGCACCCCTCGTCGGCACCCCCGACGCACCAGCCCGCCCAGGAGCGATCCTCACCGGGCGGCACCCCACCGGCCATCGGACGGATACCCGTGCTGGACGTCCGCCCGGCCGTCCAGCGGGGCCGCAGGCCCGCCAAAGCCGTGACCGGCGAGACCTTCGAGGTCACGGCCACCGTCTTCCGCGAGGGCCATGACGCCGTCGCGGCGAACGTCGTCCTCAGGGACCCCCGGGGCCGGCCGGGGCCCTGGACCCCGATGCGGGAACTCGCCCCCGGCACCGACCGCTGGGGCGCCCACGTCACCCCGGACGGACCGCCGGGCCGCTGGACGTACGCCGTCGAGGCCTGGTCCGACCCGGTCGCCACCTGGCGCCACCACGCCCACATCAAGATCCCGGCCGGGATCGACACGGAGCTGGTGCTGGAGGAGGGGGCGCGGCTGTACGAGCGGGCGGCCGAAGCCTCCCCCGCAGACGCCGCCGAAGCCTCCCCCGCAGACGCCGCACCCGGAGACACCTCAGCCCACAGCGCCGCGCTCCGCTCCGCCGCCCGTACCCTCCGCGACCCCGTCCTCCCCCCGCTCGACCGCCTCCGCGCCGCCCTCTCCCCCGAAGCCGAGGCCGCCCTCGCCGCCCGCCCCTTGCGTGAACTCGTCACCTCCTCCGAGGAGTTGCCCCTCCTCGTCGAGCGGGAGCGGGCGCTGTACGGGTCCTGGTACGAGTTCTTCCCGCGTTCGGAGGGGACGCCGGAGGTGCCGCACGGGACGTTCCGCACGGCGGCGCGGCGGCTGCCGGAGATCGCGCGGATGGGCTTCGACGTCGTCTATCTGCCGCCGGTCCACCCGATCGGGACGACGTTCCGCAAGGGCCGCAACAACTCGCTGACGCCGGCGCCGGACGACGTCGGGGTGCCGTGGGCGATCGGCTCGCCGGAGGGCGGGCACGACGCCGTGCACCCGCAACTCGGCACGCTGGAGGACTTCGCGTGGTTCGTGCGGGAGGCCGCTTCCGAGGGACTTGAGGTGGCGCTGGACTTCGCGCTTCAGTGCTCGCCGGACCACCCGTGGGTGGAGAAGCACCCGGAGTGGTTCCACCACCGGCCGGACGGGACGATCGCGTACGCCGAGAACCCGCCGAAGAAGTACCAGGACATCTACCCCCTGGCCTTCGACGCGGACATGGACGGCCTGGTCGCGGAGACGCTACGCGTGCTGCGGCACTGGATGGGGTACGGCGTGCGTATTTTCCGCGTCGACAATCCGCACACGAAACCGGTCGTCTTCTGGGAGCGGGTGCTGGGCGAGATCGGCCGCAGTGATCCGGACGTCATCTTCCTGGCGGAGGCGTTCACCCGCCCCGCGATGATGCGCACGCTCGGCGAGATCGGCTTCCAGCAGTCGTACACGTACTTCACCTGGCGCCACACCAAGGCTGAACTCACCGAATACCTCACGGAGTTGACAGGTGAGACGGCCGCGTCGATGCGGCCGAACTTCTTCGCCAACACCCCGGACATCCTGCCCGCCTACCTCCAGGACGGGGGGCGGCCGGCGTTCGAGGCGCGGGCGGTGCTCGCGGCGACGCTGTCGCCGTCCTGGGGCGTCTACAGCGGCTACGAACTGTGCGAGAACACACCGCTGCGGCCGGGCGGCGAGGAGTATCTGCACTCGGAGAAATACCAGTTGAAGCCGCGAGACTGGAACTCCCCTGATTCGATCGCCCCGTTCCTCACCCGGCTCAACGAAATCCGCCGCGCGAGCCCGGCGTTGCGGCGCTTGCGCAATCTCCGGTTCCACGACGCCGACAAGGACGCCGTGCTCGTCTACTCGAAGACGAGCGGTACGAACACGGTCGTGACCGTCGTCAATCTCGACCCCCACCACACCCAGGAGGCCACGGTCTCGTTGGACCTGCCGGCGCTCGGCCTGGACTGGCACGAGCCGGTGCCGGTCCGTGACGAGCTGACCGGTGAGACCTATCACTGGGGCAGGGCCAACTACGTGCGCCTGGAACCGGGTACCCGGCCGGCCCACGTTCTGACCGTCCTGCGACCGTCCCACCCGCAGATCGGAGGGTCAGCCACACGATGATCGTCAACGAGCCCGTACCGGACACCTTCGAGGACACCCCGGCCAAGGACCGCGACCCGGAGTGGTTCAAACGCGCGGTCTTCTACGAGGTCCTCGTCCGCTCCTTCCAGGACTCCAACGGCGACGGGGTCGGCGACCTGAAGGGGCTGACCGCCAGACTGGACTACCTCCAGTGGCTCGGCGTGGACTGCCTCTGGCTGCCACCGTTCTTCAAGTCCCCCTTGAAGGACGGGGGTTACGACGTCGCCGACTACACGTCGGTGCTGCCCGAGTTCGGTGACCTCGCCGACTTCGTGGAGTTCGTGGACGCCGCCCACCAGCGCGGGATGCGCGTCATCATCGACGTCGTCATGAACCACACCAGCGACCAGCACCCGTGGTTCCAGGAGTCCCGGCGCGACCCCGAAGGGCCGTACGGGGACTACTACATGTGGGCCGACGACGACAAGCGCTACCCGGACGCGCGGATCATCTTCGTCGACACCGAGGTCTCCAACTGGACCTTCGACCCGGTCCGCAAGCAGTACTTCTTCCACCGGTTCTTCTCCCACCAGCCGGACCTCAACTACGAGAACCCGGCCGTGCAGGACGAGATGATCTCGGCGCTGAAGTTCTGGCTGGACCTCGGCATCGACGGGTTCCGGCTGGACGCGGTGCCGTATCTGTACGCGGCCGAGGGCACCAACTGCGAGAACCTGCCCGCCTCCCACGAGTTCCTGAAGCGGGTGCGCAAGGAGATCGACGCGAGCTATCCGGACACGGTGCTGCTGGCGGAGGCCAACCAGTGGCCGGAGGACGTCGTCGACTACTTCGGCGACTACTCCTCGGGCGGCGACGAGTGCCACATGGCGTTCCACTTCCCGGTCATGCCGCGCATCTTCATGGCCGTACGCCGCGAGTCGCGCTACCCGGTCTCGGAGATCCTCGCGAAGACCCCCGCGATCCCCTCGCACTGCCAGTGGGGCGTCTTCCTGCGCAACCACGACGAGTTGACGCTGGAGATGGTCACCGACGAGGAACGCGACTACATGTACGCGGAGTACGCGAAGGACCCGCGGATGCGCGCCAACATCGGTATCCGGCGCAGGCTTTCGCCGCTGCTCGACAACGACCGCAATCAAATAGAGCTGTTCACGGCCCTGTTGCTGTCGCTGCCGGGCTCGCCGATCCTCTACTACGGCGACGAGATCGGCATGGGCGACAACATCTGGCTCGGCGACCGGGACGCCGTGCGCACGCCGATGCAGTGGACCCCGGACCGCAACGCGGGCTTCTCGTCCTGCGATCCGGGCCGACTGTATCTGCCGACCATCATGGACCCGGTCTACGGCTATCAGGTCACCAACGTCGAGGCGTCCATGTCGTCGCCGTCGTCGCTGCTGCACTGGACCCGGCGGATGATCGAGATCCGCAAGCAGAACCCGGCGTTCGGCCTCGGCTCGTACACCGAACTCCCCTCCAGCAACGCGGCGGTTCTGGCGTTCCTGCGGGACTACGAGGACGACCTGGTGCTGTGCGTGCACAACTTCTCGCGGTTCGCGCAGCCGACCGAGCTGGATCTCAGCCGGTTCGCGGGGCGGCATCCGGTGGAGCTGTTCGGCGGGGTGCGCTTCCCGGCGATCGGTGAACTGCCGTATCTGCTCACGCTCGCGGGGCACGGCTTCTACTGGTTCCGGCTGCGGGAGAACCGGGAGGGCGGTGCGTAGCACACTGTCCAGAACCCGCTGGGCGGGGCGGTTTCCGCCGCTCCGCCCGGGGCACCCAACAGTCACACCCCGGACCCTCTTCGGCCTCCTCGGGGAAAGGACGTGAACGTCATGGCGGACGTCGGGATACGTTCCGGCCCGGCGGGCCCCGGTCTCCTCGCCTCGCTGGAGCCGCTGCTGCGCGAGTGGCTGCCCCGGCAGCGGTGGTTCGCCGGGAAGGGCCGCCCGGTCACCGGCTTCACGCCCGTCTGCGTGACCGAACTCCTGCCCGCCGGGGGCCGGTTGGGCCTGCACCACCTCCTGGTCCGGGCCGAGCAGGGCGCCGGCCCCGGCGACTGCTACCAGCTCCTCATCGGCGTCCGCGAGGCGCTCCCGCCCCGGCTGGCCCCGGCCCGGATCGGCGAGATCGACGGGCGGACCTGCTACGACGCCCTGTACGACGGCCGGCCGGCGGAGGTGCTCCTGGAGGCGGTACGGGCGGGCGCCCGCGTCGGCGCGCTGCGCTTCTCCCGGGGCCCCGGCGTCGACATACCCTCCGGCCTCACCCCACGCCTGATGACCGCCGAGCAGTCCAACTCGTCGGTGGTGTACGGGGATGCGTACATCCTGAAGGTCCTGCGGCGGGTGGTCCCCGGCGTGAACCCGGACCTGGAACTGCCGCTGGCACTGGCCCGCGAGGGCTGCGGGCGGGTGCCGGCGCCGGCGGGGTGGGTGGGGGCCGATGTGGAGGGTCAGACGTGGGTGCTGGGGGTGTTGCAGCCGTTCGTACGGGAGACGGTGGACGGGTGGGAGCTGGCGTTGCGGGGGTTGGCGGGGCGGGGGGAGAAGGCGGGGCAGGGGGACGGCTTCGGGGGGTCTCGGGGGGCGGGCTTCCCGGACAGCTTCGGTGGGTCCCGGGGGGCCGGCCTCCCGGACAACTTCGGAGGGGCCCGGGGCGCCGGCCTCCCGGACAACTTCGGAGGGGCCCGGGGCGCCGGCCTCCCGGACAACTTCGGAGGGGCCCGGGGCCCCGGCCTCCCGGACGGCCTCGGGGGTTTGCGCGGCCCGGGTTTCCCCGACTCCTTCGCCGGCCGGCACGCGGACCCCTTCGCCGCCGCCTCGCCCGACACCTTCGGTGAAACGTTTCGTGACGATGACGCCCCCGCCCCCGCCGACTCCGGATTCTGCGCCGAGGCGCGGGCCCTGGGCCGGGCCACCGCCGAGGTGCACCGCGCTCTCGCGCACGCCCTCCCGACGGCGACTCTCGGCCGTGCCCAGCTGGAGCCGCTGGTCGACGGCATGGTGAGCCGGCTGGAGGCGGCCGTCCAGGCGGTCCCCTCGCTGCGGCCGTACCAGGAGGGCCTGCGCACGGCGTTCAGCGCGCTCGGGGAACTCGCCGGGGAGGGGCACACCTGGACCGCGCAGCGCGTGCACGGCGACCTCCACCTCGGGCAGGCGCTGCGCACGCCCGCCGGGCAGTGGCTGCTGATCGACTTCGAGGGCGAGCCGAGCCGCCCGCTGGCCGAGCGCCGTATGCCGCAGCCGGCGGTCCGCGACGTCGCCGGGATGCTGCGCTCCTTCGACTACGCCGCCCACAGCGCCGACCCCCCGGCCGTGAAGTGGGCGGCGTCCTGCCGGGCGGCGTACTGCTCCGGCTACGCCGACGTCACCGGCGTCGACCCGCGCACCGACCCGGTCCTGCTGCGCGCCTACGAGACCGACAAGGCGATATACGAGGTCGTGTACGAGGCCCGGCACCGCCCCGACTGGCTCCCCGTCCCCCTCGCCGCGATCCGCCGCCTGGCCGCACCCGAACTGCCCTGACCCCCCGCCCCCCTGAAACTCCTTGGAAAGGAGGCCCGCCTGTGCCGAACGGCTCGCCGGAACCGAGGAAGAGGACGGCCGCACAGAAGAAGACGGCTACCGCCGAGAAGGCCGAGCCGAGGGAGAAGGCCGAGCCGAGGGAAGAGGCCGCCGCCGGGCAGCCGGCCGACGCCGACAAGTCACCCGGCGCGAAGAAGGCCGCACCGCAAAAGAGGCCCGCCACGAAGAAGCCTGCCGCCGTCAGGAAAACAGCCGCCCCCAAAAAGCCGACCGCCCCTCAGCAAGCCGCCACACGGAACGCCGCCGCGGAAGAACCGCCGCCCCCGCCCTACGACCCCGCGCTCCCCTCCCCCGACCGCGACCGCCTCCTCACCGGCACCCACCACGACCCCCACTCGGTCCTCGGCGCGCACCCCGCCCCCGGCGGTACGGCGGTCCGCGCCTTCCGCCCCCACGCCCTCGCGGTCACGGCCGTCACCGAGGACGGCCTGCGTCATGAGCTCACGGACGACGGCGACGGCTTCTTCAGCGCGCTCCTGCCCGACCCCGCCCACCACCTCTCGGTCGCCTACGAGGGCACGGTCCACGACACCCCCGACCTGTACCGCTTCCTGCCCACCCTCGGTGAGCTGGACCTCCACCTGATCGGCGAGGGCCGGCACGAGGAGCTGTGGACGGTGCTGGGGGCGCACCCCATGACGCACGAGGGGGTGAGCGGCACCCGGTTCGCGGTGTGGGCGCCGAACGCGCGGGGCGTACGGGTCGCGGGGACGTTCAACTTCTGGGACGGCACCGGTTTCCCGATGCGCTCGCTGGGCTCCTCCGGCGTATGGGAGCTGTTCGTGCCGGGCGTCAGCGAGGGCGAGCTGTACAAGTTCGAGCTGACCCGCCCCGACGGCTCACGCACGCTGCGCGCGGACCCGCTGGCCCGCCGCACCCAGACCCCGCCGGAGACCGCGTCGGTCGTGCACGCCTCGCACTACGCGTGGGGCGACGCCGACTGGATGGCGCACCGGGCGGACACTCCGGTCCACGAGGCGCCGCTGTCGGTGTACGAGGTCCATCTGGCGTCCTGGCGACCAGGATTGACGTACCGTCAACTGGCGGAACAACTCCCGGCCTACGTAAAGGACTTGGGCTTCACGCACGTGGAGTTCATGCCGGTCGCCGAGCACCCCTTCGGCGGCTCCTGGGGCTACCAGGTCACCGGTTTCTACGCGCCGACAGCCCGCCTGGGCACCCCGGACGACTTCAAGCACCTGGTGGACGCGCTGCACCGGGCCGGCATCGGCGTCCTCATGGACTGGGTCCCGGCCCATTTCCCGCGCGACGACTGGGCGTTGGCGGAGTTCGACGGGCGGCCCCTGTACGAGCACGAGGACCCCAGACGCGCCGCGCACCCCGACTGGGGCACGCTGGAGTTCGACTTCGGCCGCCGCGAGGTACGCAACTTCCTGGTGGCGAACGCCGTTTACTGGTGCGAGGAGTTCCATGTCGACGGGCTGCGGGTGGACGCCGTCGCGTCGATGCTGTATCTGGACTACTCGCGCGAGGCGGGCCAGTGGTCGCCGAACGCGTACGGCGGCCGGGAGAACCTGGACGCGGTGGCGTTCCTCCAGGAGATGAACGCGACCGTGTACCGGCGCTGCCCGGGGGTCGTGACGATCGCGGAGGAGTCCACGGCGTGGGACGGCGTCACGCGCCCAACTGACCAGGGAGGCTTGGGTTTCGGGCTGAAGTGGAACATGGGCTGGATGCACGACTCGCTGGGTTACATGGCCCATGACCCGGTGCACCGCGCGTACCACCACGGCGAGATGACGTTCTCGATGATCTACGCCTACAGCGAGAACTACGTGCTGCCGATCTCCCATGACGAAGTGGTGCACGGCAAGCGGTCGTTGGTGTCGAAGATGCCGGGCGACTGGTGGCAGCAGCGGGCGAACCTGCGCGCGTACCTGGGCTTCATGTGGGCCCACCCCGGCAAGCAACTCCTGTTCATGGGCCAGGAGTTCGCGCAGGGCGCGGAGTGGTCGGAGGCGCACGGCCCGGACTGGTGGCTGCTGGACCCGGCGTACGGCGCGGAGCCCGACCACCGGGGGGTACGCGATCTGGTCCGCGACCTGAACGCCAACTACCGTACGGCGCAAGCCCTTTGGCAGCGGGACACCACCCCGGACGGCTTCGAGTGGATCGTGGGCGACGCGGCCGACGACAACGTCTTCGCCTTCCTGCGCCGCGCCGCCGACGGCACCCCGCTGCTCGCCGTCACCCACCTCTCCCCCGCCGTCCGCCACCACTACACGCTGGGCGTCCCCGCCGAGGTCCCCGCCTGGCAGGAGATCCTGAACACGGACGCGGCCCGCTACGGCGGCGCCGGCGTACTCAACTCCGCCCCCCTGAAACCGGACACCACCCCGTCCCACGGCCGCCCGGCGAGCCTGCGGCTGACCCTGCCGCCGCTGGCGACGGTATGGCTGCGCCCCGCGTGACCTCCCCCACCAGGCCCTAGTTAGCCGTAGTTGTCCTTCTTCACCCCGAACATCATCCGTTTCAGCGCCGCCAGCAGCCCCTTCGCCTCCGGTTCGGCGTCCGCGGCGGAGAGGGACGCCGGGCGGGGCGGGACGGTGTAGCGGTCCAGTTCGTAGCGCACCGGCAGCACCCGCAGCCCCCGTACGACCGCCCCCGACCGCCACGGCAACTGGTCGTGCGGCAGGGCGAGTTCGAGCTGGGTGAAGTGGTCGAAGACGCGCCCGACGGCGGTCGTGACCAGTAAAGTCCCGAGCTCGCGGGCGGCGGCCGGACATTGGTGCTGACCCGCGCCCCAGCCGAGGTGGGCGCGGGTGGAGACGGTGGAGCCGACCATGTGGGAGGCGCCGAGGGCGAGCAGGTCCCGGTGGGCGGCGGCGGCCGAGGCGCAGACGGCGTCCCCGGCGCGGATCAGGTAGTTGCCCATCTGGATGTCGCGGGCGGCGAAGCGGAAGCACATGTTGGCGACCGGCGGGTTGGCGAGGGCGGCCCGGTTGACGGTCTCGCCGAGCTGCCCGGCGGAGAGGCTGCGGCGGACGGTCGCGTTGCCGCGCAGCACTTCGAGGAGGGTGTTGAGGACCATGTTGCCGGTGATGTCGTTCAGGTAGACGGCGTGCATGAAGAGTTCGCGGGCCAGCTGCTCGTCGCTCAACTCCGGGTCGGCGAGCAGGAGATAGGAGGTCAGGTCGTCGCCGGGGCGTTCGCGGCGGTGGGCGGCGAGGCGGGTGAAGGCGGTCAGGGCACGGCCGGTGGCGGCGCCGGCGTCGGGGCCGCCGTCGAGCATCCGCCAGAGGTCCATGACGAGTTCGTCGCCGAGGTCGACGGGGCAGCCGAAGAGTTTCGTGGTGACCATCAGCAGCAGCGGCCGGGTGTACTGGGCGCCGAGGTCGGCGGAGCCGGTCGTGCCGGACTCGGCGGCGAGCAGTCCGACGAGCTGGTCGGCGTACCGGGACACGGCCTGGCGCAGCTCCCAGCCCTGCGGGGTGCGGGCGTTCTGGAAGGGGGCGAGGGCGGTGTGCAGGGTTTTCCGGGCGGCGGCGTGCTCGTCGGCGTCCATGAACATCGTCTGCCGGACCTCGTACCCGGCCAGCAGCGGCCAGTCGGCCGGGAGCCGGCCTTGCGCGTGGGCGCGCCAGTAGCGGACGTCCCGGCGCCACTGGCCTTCGTTGCGCAGCACGTCGAGGACGTCGCGGTAGTCGAGAACGAGCCATACGGGCACGCCGAGCAGGGAGACGGGGGCCACGGAGCCGTGGGCGTGGCGCAGGCGTTCGTAGACGGCGCCGGGGTTGGCGTCGAACTCGGCGGTGAGCAGGGGTTCCACGGGTATCCCGGAGATCTCTCGGTCGTCGGCCGGTGGGGTGGTGCGCGGTGGGGGGTTCATACCGCCACGCTTACCTCACCGGCCGTGCACGAGCGGTGACCATGACAAGAACTGTTACTGCTTGGTGATCCTGCGTGGCATAAGCGTCCCGGCAAGTGCGCGCGGCAACGGCCTGGTGTGGACCACGCCGAGCCGCTGGGTGGCCCGGGTGAGCGCGACATACAGGTCACTGGTGCCGTACTCGCCCGGCTCGACGACCAGCACGGAGTCGAATTCCAGCCCCTTGGACTGGCGGGGGTCCAGCAGGACGACGGACCGGGTCAGGTCGGGTTCGGCGCCGGCGGTGACCCCGTCGAGGCGGGCGGCGAGCGCCCGGTGCAGGGCGCGCGGCGCGATCACCGCGAGCCGCCCCTCGGCGGGCGTCAGTTCGCGGGCCGCCTCGGCGACGGCGCCCGGAAGGTCGTCCGCCTGCCGGGACCAGGGCTCGACTCCCGTGCCGCGGACGGACTTCGGCGGTTCGAAGCCGGGGCGTTCGGCCTGGACGACGGCCGCGGCGACCGCCATGATCTCGGCGGGGGTGCGGTAGTTGACGCCGAGGCGGGTGTGGGCCCAGCGGTCCTCGACGTACGGCTGGAGGATGTCCTGCCAGGAGCCGACGCCGGCCGCCTCGGCGGTCTGCGCGGGGTCGCCGACCAGGGTCATGGACCGGGTCGGGCTGCGCCGCATCAGCAGCCGCCACGCCATCGGGGACAGCTCCTGCGCCTCGTCGACGATGATGTGCCCGAACGCCCAGGTCCGGTCGGCCGCCGCGCGTTCGGCGGCGCTGCGCAGGTCCTCCTCCTCGTGCCGCTCGGCGAACCGCTCGGCGTCGATGATGTCGTGGGCCGACAGCACCTCGGAGTCGTCGTCGTGCCGGTCCTCGAACTCGTACGTCCGCGAGGCGTAGGAGACGTCCAGCACGCCCTGCGCGTACGCGATTTGCTCGGAGCGCTCCTTGTCGGCCCGCTCGCGCCGCAACCGGTCGTCGGCGCCGAGGAGTTCGGCGAGTTCGTCGAGGAGGGGCACGTCGGCGACCGTCCAGGCCCGGGTGACGGGCCGCCGGATGGCAGCGGCGTCGGTGGTGGTCAGATATTTCTCCGGCTCGGCGAGGAAGTCGGCGAGGACCCGGCGGGGGGACAGCACCGGCCACAACTCGTCGACGGCGGACCAGAATTCAGGGTTCTCGGCGAGTTCGTCGCGGATCTGTGTGACGTCGCTCGCGTCGAGCAGGCTGGACCCGTCGTAGGGGTCGGTGCCGACGCGCTCGGCGTACAACTCGGTGAGCGTGTTGAGGAGATGGCCCTCGAAGTACTCGCGCGCGAGGTTGTGCGGCAGCCCGGCGGCCCGCGTCCGCTCCCGGGCGACGGCGGCCAGCCCCTCGTCCAGCATCAGCACCTCCCGGTCGTGCTCGACGGTCACCACCGGATCGGGCAGCGCCTGCCGGTCGCGGACGACGGCGGCGAGCACGTCCGCCATGTCCGCGCGGCCCTTCACGGCAGCCGCCTCGGGGGTGTCGGCGGCGCTCGCCTTGACGCCCGGGTAGAGCTCGCCGACGGTAGCGAGCAGCACGCCGGTCTCGCCGAGCGCGGGCAGCACCTCGCCGATGTAGCCGAGGAAGGCGGGGTTGGGGCCGACGATGAGGACGGCCCGCTTGGCGAGCAACTCCCGGTGCTCGTACAGGAGATACGCCGCCCGGTGCAGGGCGACGGCCGTCTTGCCGGTGCCGGGGCCGCCCTCGACGACGAGCACTCCCCGGTGCGGGGCCCGGATGATCTCGTCCTGTTCGGCCTGGATGGTCTGCACGATGTCGCTCATCCGGCCGGTGCGCGCGGCGCCCAGGGCGGCGAGGAGGACGGCGTCGCCGGTGGGGTCCTCGTGGCCGGTGCGCTCCTGGTCGCCGAGGTCGAGGATCTCGTCGTGCAGCGCGGTGACCGTACGGCCGTCGGTGCTGAGGTGCCGGCGGCGGCGCAGGCCCATCGGGGTGTGGCCGGTGGCGAGGTAGAAGGGGCGGGCGACGTCGGCGCGCCAGTCGATGAGGACGGGGGTGCGCTCGGCGTCGTCGAGGCGCAGGCCGATGCGGCCGATGTGGTGGTGCCTGTTCCCGGATGCCTCCCCCGCGAGGTCGATCCGCCCGAAGCACAGCGACCCGTCGACCGCGTTCAGCGCGGCGAGCAGCCCCGACCGCTCGGCGACCAGGATGTCCCGCTCGAGCCGCGCCTGCATCGGCGTGTTCCCCTGGGCGAGGGCGTCCGTGACGGACGTCTCCGCGTCCCCGCGCAGGGCGTCCACGCGCGCGTACAGTCCGTCGATGAATTCCTGCTCCGCGCGCATTTCACGGTCTTGAAAGTCGGCGTTTGACAATTCCACTCCCGGCCGGATACACTGTGTTTATCGAGCTTCTTCGCGATCCCATTTAAATGAAGTCGCGAATCATTGAATATACCCAGAGAAAACCCCCGGGCGCAATGCCCGGGGGATTTCTTTATGCCGTGGAACTACTGGGGCGGGAGCACCTGCCAGATCTGCTCGTCGCCCGTACCGCAGTCGGCGAGGACCAGGTCGGTGCCGTCGGCGGACGCGGCCGCGCTGACGGCGGCGCAGCGGCCGGCGGCCGTGTTGCGCAAGGTGCCGGCGCGCTCCACGAACCAGTGCTGCGACTCGCTGGTGGTGTCGCAGACGGCCAGCTCCAGCGGGGTCCCGGCGTCGGTGCCCGAACTCGCGGCCAGGCATTTGCCGAGAGCCATCAGCCGGCCGTCGCCCCGGCCCACGCTCCAGCGCTGCCCGGCGGATCCGTCGCACTCCCACAGGGTCACGCGGGAGGTGAACGCGGTGTCGCGGCCACCGGCGTCCATGCACTTGTCGGCCAGGCCGGCGACCGGCTGCCCCGGCGGCGCGGCCCATGACTCCTTCGCCCAGCGCTGGGCGGAGACGGTCGGGTCGCAGTCCTGCATGGTGATGCCGCCGCCGTCGACGCCCGGGGCCATCGCCTGGAGACAGCGCCCGGACCAGGGGTTGACGAGGGTGCCGTCCGGACCCGGCGTCCACTTCTGCCCGTTGCTCCCGGCACAGGTGGACAGGACCGCGCCGGTCCCGGCGTCGACGCCGTCCCCGCGGACGGAGACGCACTTGCCGGCGAGGCCGCGCAGCGTCCCGTCGTCGTAGTGGGTCCAGATCTGGTTGGGCTGGCCGTCGGGCCCGCAGCTGTAGGTGATCAGGTCGGAGTTGTCGGCGGTGTTCCAGTTCAGGACGACCAGACACTTGCCGTTCTCCGCCAGGATCGGGCCGGTGGCGCCGGTCGGCTGGGGGTCGGCGGCGGCCGGGCCCGGCGCGCACAGCAGCGCCGCCGCGAGCGCCGCGGCGAAGGCGCCTCGGAGTCTTCTCATCGGCCGGTCCTCTCTAGGCTTCGGCATCGGCGGGCAGGGACCACACCTGGGACGCGGACTGGTCGCAGGTCTTGGCCTTGAGCAGGTTCTTCTCGCCGAGCGGGGACACGGCGGAGGTGTCGGCGGCCAGGCAGAGCCCGGTCGCCGGGCTGAGCAGCGACCCGTCGGACTGCGGCCACCACTCCTGGGTGGGCGTGCCGTTGCACTGCCATACGGTGACGTCCGCGCCGGAGTCGGCCGCGCCGCCCGCGATGCCCAGGCAGCTGTGCGACTCGGTGGCGGCCCCCTTGCCGTCCAGGTACCAGGCGCGCAGGGAGCCGTCGGCGCCGATCGTCCACTGCGGCACCTTGACGCGGGACTCGTCGCACGGGTTGACCTTCACCGAGGAGCCGTTCGTGGGCTGTGCGCCGTCGACGAGGTAGAACCACACCGCGCACTGGCCGCCGAGGCCGAAGACCTTGCCGGTGGTCAGGGAGTTGTCCGTGCCGCGGTAGGCGTCGAAGATCCAGTTCTGGCCGGTGTCCCCGTCGTCACAGGTCCGGGTCTGGAGGTCCTGGGCGGAGTTCACCTGGAACGCGGTCAGGCAGAGGTTCGTCTCCGGGTTGTAGAGCTGGCCGCCGAAGCCGCGCCGCCACTGCTGGTCGGGGTTGCCCGAACAGTCCTGGATCTTGGCCCAGCTGCCGTTGGCGAGGCCGCCGCGCTGGAGGCAGTAGCCGTTCACCCGCAGGGTGCCGTCGGCGGCGAGGGTCCATTTCTCCGCCACGTTGGTGTCGAAGTTCGCGCAGTAGTAGTCGACGATCTCGATGTTGTTTCCGGCGCTGAAGCTGCCGTTGGCGATGTTCATGCACAGGGCGGGGTTCGTCTGGGCCTTGATCTTGTAGACGATGCCGGAGCCGGGGTCGATGTCGCCGGTGGCGGCGCGGGCCGGGGCGGGGGCACCGAGCAGCAGCGCGAGGGCGGCGCCGAGCACGGCGGCCCGCCGGCCGGTGAACCGGCTCATTCGGCCGCCGCCTTCAGCCGCGTGACCTTCATCCGCTCGTAGTCCTTCCCCGGTGTGTTCTTGCACGTGTACTGGCCCGAGGCCTTCGCGAACAGCAGGCTCAGGCACTTGCCGAGCGCTTTCTGGCCGAAGGCGTTGGGGTGCAGGGACTCCTGCTGCTGGCCCTGGCCCGGCAGCAGGCTGCCCTCGGAGCCGAGGGTGACGTAGCGCACCCACTCCATCGTGGCGCTCGTGCCGTCGGAGGCGCGGTGGCTCTCGTCGGCCTGGATGATCGCGGTGGAGCCGGACTTGGCGGCGCACACCTCGTGCCCGTCGAACGCGTGGGTCAGCTGGAGGAAATCGATGTTGACGCCGTCCTCGCTCGCGGCGTGGGCGGCCTTGCGCAGGGCGCGGGAGAACTTGGTCACCCACTCGCGGATGGTGCGGAGGTCGGCGTCGCTGTAGGGGCAGCCGCCGGCGAGCAGCCGCTGCCGGGGCCAGAGGCCGTTCCCGGCGTAGCGGTTGTTGTTCACGGTGGACAGGAACTGCGGATAGCCCTGGAGGACGATGCGGTAGTCGTCGTAGTCGGCCTCCGCCATCGTCTCCTTGATCTTCTTGAGCACGTCCGTGACGCTCGCCTGGGTCGTCTTCAGCCCGGCCTCCAGCTGGGCCGTCCGGCGGCCGACGCACTTGGCCAGCCGGCCCAGGGCCACGTACTCCTTGGCGCAGCGCTCGGCGATCGGGCCGAACTGCATGTCGTTGCCGCCGATGGAGAGCACGATCAGCTTGACGTGGTTCTTGCCGGCGTGCGCGCGCAGATCGGCGAGCTGGCTCTGCTGGCCCTTGAAACCGCCGTTGAGGATGTCCTTCGTCTCGGCGCCGGAGCAGGCGAGGTTGGCCGGCTGGTAGTAGCCGGCGGCGCCGGGGGTGAGGCCCGTGTTGAGCCGCCGGGCGAGTTCGCGGATCTCCGCGATGTCCGAACGGTCGCAGCCCTGCTCGGAGTTGGCCGGGTCCCAGTTGACGCCCCGGTCCATGTAGCTCTGCGGGTAGGCGAGGCCCGGCTGGTAGCAGTACAGCCCCGTGGTCGCCTTCGCCCCCGACGCCACACAGCCCGCGCCGGTCCCGTCCCAGCCCCGGTCGGTGCCGTACCGGTCGCCGGGGATCTTCTTGGCGCCGGCGGCGTTGCCGTACCAGCGCCCGCCTTCACCCGAGATGTAGCTGTCGCCCAACGACACGACGGACCAGGGGAGTTCATCGCGGGCGGCGGCCGGGGGCGCGGCGGTCAGCGCCCCCACGACGGCGAGCAGCGCGGCGGCGGCGACCGGTGCGCGGGATCTTCTGCTACGACTGACGCGGCCAGGGGACATGCGGCCACCTTTCGGGTCTCGGGGACATCTGCGGTCGATATATCCCTGCGCCCTGACCCGATCAGCCGATGATCGCCGAACACGCTTGCGCTTTCACCCGAACACAGCAGCGAGGCCGGCCGTCGCTAGGCCGGTACCCCCGCCGAAGCCTCCACCTCCAGCAGTGAAGCGCTGCGCCGTTCCTCCTCGAACGCCCCGCGTCCGCCGCGCAGGCCGAACAGGCGTTTGGCGACGGCGATATAGAGCACCGCGAGGATGTTGAGGACGAGGGTCGCGATCTTCAAGCCGCTGACGCGTTCGGTGAGTTCATAGATCTCCAGCGGCAGGAAGGCGGCGGTGGCGACGACGGTCAGATACTCCGCCCAGCGCTTGGCGTACCAGAGCCCGCCCGCCTCGACGAGTTCGATGAGCGCGTACACGAGCAGCAACGAGGCGACCAGGACAAGGGTGTTGTGCCGGTACCCGAACGCCTTCTGCACCGACCCGACCACCGGCGAGTGGTCGAGGTCGTAGTGGAAGTGCCCGAACACCGGCCGCAGCACGTCGAGATACTCGTTGAAGAGCCTGCGCACGGCGTCCTGGCTGTTGCTGAACTTCCATACGGCGACGGCGACCAGGACCACGAACACCCCGCGCACCGCCCGTTCGACGGCGAGGAAGCGCAGGATGAACAGGTCGCGCAGCACCTTCCCGCGCGCCACCAGCGGCGCCTCGCCCGCCGGACCCGAGCCGTGCGGCTCCCCCAGCGCGAAGTCCCCGCAGCGCAGACAGCGCCAGGCGTCCCCGAGGGCGGTCCTGGCGTGCAGTCGGACGCGCAGCCGGGGATCGTCGGGCGCGTAGGTGACATGCCCCTTGCGCGCGCAGGTCCGCCGGTCCCAGTCGATCTTCATCCCCCGTACCTCCAAAAACGTGCCGCTCCGGTTTCGATCCGGAGCGGCACGTTAGCGGTTACGGGTGAGAGGTTTCCGTGAAGCTCAGCCGACCGGCTCCTTCTCCTTCTCGGCGGAGGGCTCCTCGGCAGCCGCCCCCTCAGAAACAGCCGCCTTCTCCTTCCCCGGCAGCAACACCGTCACCAACACCGTCCCCACCCCCAGAATCACAGCCCCGACCAGACTCGTGTGCGCGACCGCGTCCGAGAACGAAGCCCCCACGGCATCCGCCATCTGCCGCGCCCCCTTGGCGAGCCCCGCCGCCTGCTCCTTCAACTGAGCCGCCTGCGCGGGATCCGTGGCCTTCGCCGCCTGCGCGGCGACCTGCTGCGCCTTCTCGGCGACCCCCTGCGCGACCGCGTACCCGGCGCCCACCGAATCCTGCGCCGTCTCCAGGGTCTTGGCGGAGAGCCCGCTCCCCTTGGCCGCGTCCGCGAGGTGATCGGAGTACGAGGTCGCCAGCAGCGAACCGAGGATGGCGATGCCGAGCGAGCCGCCCAGCTCCAGCGAGGTGTCGTTCACCGCGCCGCCGACGCCGAGTTCGGACTCGGGGAAAGCGCCCATGATCGCGTCGGTGCAGGGCGAGAGCGCGAGCCCGATGGCGAGGCCGAGGATGATCAGAGGGGCGACGAGGTCGGCGTACGAGGAACCGGAGTCGATCCGGGTCAGCAGCGCCAGGGCCGTCGTACCGCCCAGCATCCCTGCGCCGACGGTCCACTTCATGCCGAGGCGCGGGGTGAGGTAGGCGGTCAGGGCCGAGCCTACGAAGACCGCGCCGGCCAGGGGGAGCATGCGGACGCCGGTGGCGAAGGCGTCGTAGCCGAGGACGAACTGGAGGTGCTGGGTCAGGTAGTAGAAGGCGCCGAAGACGGCCAGGAAGAAGAGGGCGACGGCGAGGTTGGCGCCGGCGAAGCGGCGGCCGGTGAAGCGGCGGACGTCGACGATCGGGTGCGCGGCGCGCAGCTCCCACAGGACGAACAGCACCAGGCCCACAGCCGCCACCACCGCGGCGCCGATCGCCTTGGCGTGCCAGCCGAAGTGCGGGCCCTCGATGATCATGTAGACGAGCGCGGCGATCCAGACGACCGACAGCAGCCCGCCGGTGTAGTCGATCCGGCCCTTGCCGTGCGCCTTGGACGGCGGGACGAGGACGAAGGCGCCGACGAGGGCGAGCGCGGCGACGGGGACGTTGATGAGGAACGTCGAGGACCAGCCGTTGTGCTTGAGCAGCGCGCCCGCGACCAGCGGTCCGGCGGCGATGGCGAGCCCGGCGGTGGCCGTCCACAGCGTGATCGCCTTGGCCCGCTCGGCGCGCGGGAAGGTCGCCGCGAGCAGGGAGAGCGTGGCCGGCATGATCATGGCGGCGCCGACGCCCATGACGGCGCGGGCCGCGATGACGGTCGCGGAGCTGTCGGCGAGGGAGCCGAAGACCGCGCCGCCGCCGAAGATCACCAGACCGAGGACGAGCGCCCCGCGCCGGCTGTACTTGTCGCCGATCGCGCCGAGCACGAGCATCAGCGCGGCGTAGGGGACGGTGTAGCCGTCGATGACCCACTGGAGGTCGGCGCTGGACAGGCCCAGATCACGGGTCATGTCGGGGGCGGCGACGGTGAGCGCCGTGTTCGCCATGACGATGATCAGCAGGCTCAGGCACAGGACGAGGAGCGCCCACCAGCGGCGGGCGTAGGGCCGCTCCATCTCCTCGACCGGCTGGTTCATGACGAGTCGCATGGATGTCGCCTTCCTCTTCCTCACGGAGCTGGTTTGCACATGGCCGTGCAATTGCACAACACTGTGCAATGTACGCCCGCTGCACAGCACTGTGCAAGTCAAAGGACCGAGTGAGGGGAACGGCAGAATGAACGCCATGACGACCCCCGGGAGCCCACCGACCACCGGCAGCCGAGCCGACGCCAACCGCCGCCGCATCCTCGACGTCGCCCTGGCGGAGCTGCTGCGCGACCCCGACGCGTCCATGGACCAGATCGCCCGCGCGGCGGGCGTCGTACGCCGGACCGTGTACGGCCACTTCCCCAGCCGGGAGGCGCTGATCGCGACCCTCGTCGACGAGGCCGCGCAGTCGCTGGCCGCCGTGCACGGCGCCGCCCGCGAGGGGATCGGCGATCCGGCGGAGGCGGTGGCGCGCTCGGTGATCGCGATCTGGTCGATCGCCGACCGCTACCGGCTGCTGGTCGCCCTCGCCCAGCGCACGGTCACCATGCAGGGCATCCGCGAACGGCTCAGCCCGGTACGGGAGTTGAACGTCCGTACGCTGCGGCAGGCGCTGGACGACGGCGTCTTCGTCTCCCCGCTGTCGGCGCCCGCGCTCGCGTACGTCCACGAGCAGATCGTCTTCGGGCTGATGGAGGCCGTGAACGACGGGTATCTGGACACGCGGGAGGCGGGGCGGTCGGCGGCGGTGGCGGTGCTGACGGCTTCGGGGGTGCCGGTGGGGAGGGCCACGGAGCTGGTGGAGCGGGTCGGGGCGTAGGCGAGGGCAGGAAAGAACCCCGGACCAGGCGGTCCGGGGTTCTTCGGCAAAAGCGGCTCTTCAATACAGCCGGAGGCCCGGCCCCGGTTCAGGCGGGGCCGGACCTCCGGAGTCCAGGGGGCGTCAGGCCTTCGCCAGCGCCTTGTCGCCGTTGCCGTGCCGCTCGTCGGCGCCGGCGTCACCGTCACCGGCGTCGTCCGAGGCGGCGGGCCCGTTGTGGTCGTCGAGGAGCGTCTTCTCGTCGAACGGCAGCTCACCGGCGAGCACCCGGTTCACCCGCTCCTTGTCGATCTCCTTGGTCCACGTGCCGACCAGGACGGTCGCGACGGCGTTGCCCGCGAAGTTGGTGAGGGCGCGGGCCTCGCTCATGAAGCGGTCGATGCCGACGATGAGGCCGATGCCGTCCACCAGGGCCGGCTTGTGGGACTGGAGGCCGCCCGCGAGGGTCGCGAGGCCGGCGCCGGTGACACCGGCGGCGCCCTTGGAGGCGACCAGCAGGAAGAGCAGCAGCGGGATCTGCTCGCCGACGGCCATCGGGGTGCCCATCGCGTCGGCGATGAACAGGGACGCCATGGTCATGTAGATCATGGTGCCGTCGAGGTTGAAGGAGTAACCGGTCGGGACGGTGATGCCGACGACCGGCTTGCTGACCCCCAGGTGCTCCATCTTCGCGATGAGCCGCGGCAGCGCGGACTCGGAGGAGGAGGTCGACAGGATCAGCAGGAACTCGCGGGCCAGGTACTTGAAGAAGACGAAGATGTTCAGCCCGGCCACGATCCGCAGCAGCGCGCCGAGGATGATGAAGACGAAGAGGAAGCAGGTGATGTAGAAGCCGATCATCAGCACCGCGAGGCTCTTCAGCGCGTCGACACCGGCCGAGCCGGTGACGGCGGCCATGGCTCCGAAGGCGCCGACCGGGGCGGCCCACATGATCATCGCGAGGACGCGGAAGACGAGCTTCTGGATGTGCTCGATCCCGCGCAGGACCGGCTGCCCGGCGTTGCCCATGGCCTGGAGCGCGAACCCGCAGAGCAGGGCGACCAGCAGGGTCTGGAGGACCTCGCCGCCGGTGAAGGCGGACACGATCGTGGTCGGGATGATCCCGAGCAGGAAGTCCGTGGTGTCCTTGGCCTCGGCCGAGACCTGCGCCTGACCCGAGTGCTTGATCGCCTCGGTGATGTGCAGCCCGGTGCCCGGCTCCAGGATGTTGCCGACGACCAGGCCGACGGCGAGGGCCACGAACGACATGACCACGAAGTAGCCGAGGGCGATCCCGCCGACCGCGCCGACCTTGGCGGCCTTGCGGACCGAACCGATGCCGAGCACGATCGTGCAGAAGATGATCGGCGAGATCATCATCTTGATCAGATTGACGAACCCGGTCCCGATGGGCTTCAGCTCGACGGCGAAGTCGGGGGCGATCAGGCCGACGGCGATACCGAGGGCGACCGCGGCGATCACGGCGATGTACAGATAGTGGGTGCGGTCCCGCTTCACAGCGGGAGCGGCGGGTGCCGTATCGGGGGTGCTGGCGGCCACGGCTGCCCTCCTTGACGTCTTCGTCGGCATCACAACCGGCGTGCGGCTCACGTCCGGGCGAGATAAGGGAATGCGGTGACTATCTCCCGGCTTGTGAGGGCGGTCACCCTTCCGTTCATTTAGTTCACGCCATCGCCGGGGGGCAGACTGGCCGTATGCGCATCCCCCTCCCGAGACCCCGCAGCCTCGCGGGCCAGCTGTTCGCCATGCAGGCCGTGCTGATCGCGGTGCTCGTGGCCGGGTACGCGCTCTTCAGCTACGTCAGCGACGAGCGCCAGGCCGAGGACGCCGCCCGCCGCCAGGCGATGGCCGTCGCCCGCGCGGTGGCCGACTCCCCGTCGGTGCGGGAGGCGATCGGTACGTCCGACCCGTCGGCGCGGTTGCAGCCGTACGCGCTCCAGGTCATGAAGGACACCGAGGTCGACTTCGTCACGATCATGAATCCGCGGGGCATCCGCTGGACGCACCCCGATCAGTCGCAGATCGGGCAGAAGTTCCTGGGGCACATCGAGCGGGCGGTGCGCGGGGAGTCGTTCACCGAGACGTACAAGGGGACGCTCGGGGAGTCGGTGCGGGCGGTGACGCCCGTCTACGCCGAAGGGGCCGGGGGCAACGAGGTCGCCGGGGACGACCGGATCATCGGGCTCGTGAGCGCCGGCATCAAGATCGAGGTGATCAGCGAGCGGGTGCAGGAGCAGGTGACGGCGCTGCTCGGGGTGGCGGCCGGCGCGCTGGCCCTGGGCGCGGTCGGCACGTACGTCGTCAACGCCCGCCTGCGCCGCCACACCCACGGCATGAACGCGGGCGAGCTGAGCCGTATGCACGACTACCACCAGGCCGCGCTGCACGCCGTGCGCGAGGGGCTGCTGATGCTGGACGGGCGGTACAAGGTGGCGCTGATCAACGACGGGGCGCGGGAGTTGCTCGGGGTGTCGGGGGCGGTGGTCGGTGACTCGGTCGCCGGCCTCGGGCTGCCCGCGCCGCTGACCGGGGCGCTGCTCTCCTCCGAACCGCGCGTGGACGAGGTGCACTTGACGGCCGAGCGGGTGCTTGTGGTCAACACCTCCCCCGTCTCCGGCGGTGAGCAGCGAGGGACGGTCGTCACTCTTCGGGACGTCACGGAACTCCAGTCCCTCATGGGCGAGTTGGACTCTGAGCGGGGCTTCACCCAGGCGTTGCGCTCCCAGGCGCACGAGGCGGCCAACCGGCTGCACACCGTCGTCTCGCTGATCGAACTCGGGCGGGCGGAGGAAGCGGTGGATTTCGCGACGGCGGAGCTGGAGCTGGCGCAGGCGCTGACCGATCAGGTGGTGGCGGCGGTGAGCGAGCCTGTGCTGGCCGCGCTGCTGCTCGGCAAGACGGCGCAGGCCAATGAGCGGGGGGTGGAGCTGGTGGTGACCGAGGAGAGCCGGCTGGACGACGGGGTGCTGCCGGGGTCGCTGCCCGCGCGGGACCTCGTCACGATCCTGGGGAACCTCATCGACAACGCCGTGGACGCGGCGCAGGGGAGCGTGGGGGCGAGGGTGTCGGTGACCGCGTTCGCCTCCCCCGAAGGGGAGTTGGTGCTGAAGGTGTCCGACACCGGGGAGGGCGTCGGGGCCGGCGACACCGAGCGGGTCTTCGAACTCGGCTTCACGACAAAGCCGTCCGGTCCCGGGGGCCGGGGGCTGGGGCTGGCGCTGGTCCGGCAGGCGGTGCAACGGCAGGGCGGGACGCTGGTGGTGGCCGGGGCCGAGGGGGGCGGGGCGGAGTTCGTGGTGCGGTTGCCGTTGGGGACGAACGCCGCCCAGGTCTCCGGTGCCTCTGGAGGCAGACGATGAGTACAGGTGAGCCTGGGATTCGAGTGCTGGTCGTCGAGGACGACCCCGTCGCCGCCGATGCCCATGTCCTGTACGTCGGCCGGGTCCCGGGTTTCGTCGCGGTCGGGAAGGCGCACACCGGGGCCGAGGCGCGGCGGCTGCTGGAGCGTACGGCCGTCGATCTGCTGCTGCTCGATCTGCATCTGCCCGACGGGCACGGACTCCAGCTGGCCCGTTCCCTGCGGGCGGCCGGATATCACGCGGACGTGATCGCCGTGACGTCCGCCCGGGACCTGGCGGTCGTACGGGAAGGGGTCTCGCTGGGCGTCGTCCAGTACGTCCTGAAACCGTTCACCTTCGCAACGCTGCGGGACCGTCTGGTGCGCTACGCGGAGTTCCGCGGCGCCGCCGGGGAGGCGAGCGGCCAGGACGAGGTCGACCGCGCGCTGGCCGCCCTCCGGGCCCCGTCCCCGGTGACCCTGCCCAAAGGGTTGAGCGGCCCGACCCTGGAGCGGGTGAGTGTCGCGCTGCGGGACGCGACGGAGGGCCTCACCGCCGCCGGGATCGCCGAGGTCGTCGGCATCTCCCGCATCACCGCCCGCCGCTACCTGGAACACCTGGTGGAGGCGGGCAGAGCGGGCCGCAGCCCGCAGTACGGGGCGGTGGGGCGGCCGGAGTTGCAGTACCGGTGGGTGCGGGGGGAGTGAGGGGCGTTTTCAAGAGGGCGGCGGCAGCTTGGGCGGTGGCGGCTTCTCGGGGAGCGTTGGCGCGGATGTAGGCGTCGGCGGCATCGAGATAAGCAGTGCGGGCCTGGGCAAGGTTCTCAGACTTCTCGCGGGAGAGAGCCATGCCGAAGAGTGTCCGCCCCTCGCCGTACCAGTCCTCAAAACCCTGGCACGCTTTTAGAGCCCGGTCATACGCGTCAAGCGATTCCTCCACTCGCCCAATTTCGCGCAGGACTCTGCCGAGGTTTTTCCACGCCCTGCCCTCACGGTTGCGGTCGCCGACGGCTCGATACAAGTCGCGGGCCTCGATGTGAGCCTGTCTCGCTTCTTTCAGCCGGCCGGTCATCCGCAGGGCGATGCCAAGGTTGTTCCACGCCACCCCTTCACAACGCTGATCGCCGAGCTCCCGATACAGGTCACGAGCCTCGGTATGAGCCCCGATCGCTTCCTCGCTCCGGCCGGCCTCCCTCAAGGCGGTGCCGAGGTTGTTCCGTGTCAGAGCCGCACCCCATCGGTCTCCGGCCATCTCAAACAGCTCGCCGGCTCGATTGAAGCATTCGATCGCCTGTGCCGTCTTTCCTGTCTCGCTGAGGGCGATTCCGTAGTTGGTCCACGCAACGGCTTCTCCCTGGTCACCCATACGATGAGCTACTTTCCGCGCGGCGTCCGCGACCTCGACCAGATCGTCGAGATATCTCCGTCGGCGCAGATACAAGGACAGGCTCGCCGCCAGTTTCACCGGCAGCTCCACCGATGGCATTTCCCGCGCCCACCCCACCGCCACGACCAGCCCCGCCCGTTCCGTATCCAGCCAGGTCAGTGCCCGCCCGAGACCCTCGAACAACTCCGGCTGCGGCTTGCCCGGCAACAACCGCAGCCAGTCATCTGCCGCACCGGCCCGACGCAGATAGAACCTCAGCACTCGTGCCCGCCCCGCATCCCTCTCCCCTCGTTTCCCCGCTCCCACGCCGAACACCCGCACCAAGTCATGCATCCGCCACCACCCCGCCCCGCTCCCCCGCTCCACCAAATGCGCGCGAGTCAAAGCCCTCAGCTCCCTTTCCGGAGACGCCTCGCCGCCCGCAAGAGCGGAGATGACCTCAGTGCTGACCTCAGTGCCGGGTGCGATGGCGAGCAGTCTCAACAACCTTGCCTGCTCAGACGGAAGCCGCCGATAAGAGAGGTCGAAAGCCGCGCGAACGCTGCGTTCACCGTCGTCGAGATGGTCGAGCCGGTCATGGGACTCCCCCAACTCCGCGACCAGGTCCGCAACAGATCTCCCCGGGTCCCCCGCCAGGAGCGCGGCGGCGATCTGCAGGGCCAGCGGAAGATGTCCACACAGATCCACGAGGTGTTGAGCCGCGTGCGAGGCTTCGGCGATACGGCTGTCCCCCGGATCGGCGATACACAACGCCCGATCAAGAAGGTCATACGCATCCTGAGGAGCGAGCTGGTCCAACGACACCAGTCGTGCGCCGAGTTGGGGCAACCGGTCTCTGGAAGTGACCAAGACATGGTGCCGCGCGTCATTCGGCACCAAGGGACGCACCTGCTCCGGGGCCGACGCGTTGTCGGCCAGGACAAGAACAGGCCCGCTCTTCGCAGCCAGCGCGGACCGGTAAAGCCCCGCCCGCTCATCCAGACTCCCCGGAATGTCCTCGGGCTGAATCCCCAACGCTCGCAGCAACGCCTGAAGCGCCCGGTCGGCGGTAACCGGCTCGGCGTCGTACCCATGCAGGTCGATGAAGAGCACACCCCCGGAAAACCACCCCCGCCCACAAGCCAGATGAGCCGTCTCCACAGCGAGTGCCGTCTTCCCGATCCCCCCGAGGCCGGAAACCGCAGCCACGAGCGTCGTCGACCCGCCAGTCACCCGCCCGGGAGCAAGCTCCCCCAACAACATCTCGATCTCCCGCTCCCGCCCGGTGAACCCACCTGGCCGGGGCGGCAGACCAGACAACGATTCGAGAGCAGTGACGACTTGATGAATGACGGTCTGAGTGCCGACCACCTCTCCCGAAAACACCCCACCGCGAAAGTCGACGTGATCCTGTCCGTACCGAGCGGCAGCATTATCCGAAACGCTCACGGCATCACCCCATCGGCCGCGCCGCGTACAGCACGACCTGCGCCCCTAGCCCTACCACGCCCATCGCCTCCAGCACGGACAGGGAGAAGAGCAACTCGCCGACGCCTCTGTCCGCCCAGAACACTGAATCACCTTGCGAGACCCGCGCCGAGCATCGGCCCGATGTGTCCGCTCCCACCCGAATGCCTCGAACTCACCTTCAGATGGTTCCAGTTGAGCAAATTGAGGCCCCGACTCGGCCCTGATGTATCGCCCGATGGCGGAAATCTTCCCTTCGTTGACCAGGTACATCCACCCCAGCACCAAGCACACCAGCGACAACGCCAGCAGCATCTGCGCCTGTTCGGCCTGCCCGACTTGCCCCTTCCCTCTGCGGCTTGGCAGTACCTTAAAGGGGTGCCGCAGACAGCTCACACTGCCGTGATCCTGACCGCGCTGCCGGTCGAGTACGACGCCGTGCTCCGGCATCTGAAAGAGCCGCAGGAAATCACGCTGGCTGACGGAACTCTCATGGAGCAAGCGCGACTTGAGGGTGCGCGATGGACAGTCGCGGTCGCAGATCTGGGCGAAGGCGCGGCGAACGCGGCTTCTCTCACGCCGCAGATCCTCAACGTGCTCAAACCCGAGGTCCTGCTGTTCGTCGGCGTGGCGGGCGGTCTCAAAGACGAGCTCCAGATCGGCGATGTCGTCGTCGGCACCAAGGTGTACGCCGTCCAGGGCGGCAAGCAGGGACCGGGGAACTTCTCCGTCCGGCCCGAGGCATGGCAGGGCTCGCACCGTCTTGTCCAGGCGGCCCGTTCGGCGCTGCGGCAGCTGCCTGAGGTGCGGAACTTCCTCAAGCCGATCGCCTGTGGAGATGTCGTCCTCGCCGATGACCGCTCCGCCTTCGCCGAGTTCATCCGGCACAACTACAACGACTCCTACGCCATCGAGATGGAGAGCGCCGGGGCAGCCCGCGCAGCGCATAACCATGGCCGGGTGGACTGGCTGGCGGTCCGGGGGATCAGCGACTTCGCCAACGCCGACAAGCACTTGGCCGATGCTTCCGGTTCCCAGGAACAGGCTTCCGTCCAGGCCGCGTTGGCGGCCATGGCGATCCTGCGCAAGCATCAGCCGCGCGCGGGGGCGGGCTCCGACTCCGAGGAGGAGTCCCATCGCCCCAAAGGGGCTGTCTACGGCGGGGATCACATCGACCTCAGCGGGGGCACTTTCTACGGAACCGTCGTCGGGAAGCAGACCGGGGAGTGAATGGGGCACGCCCATGGCCCGGTCCGGCGTGCGACGACCACTCTTCCGCCCCGGCCGCCCGATTTCACCGGCCGGGTAACGGAGTTGGACGATCTGCTCTCGCCGTGGAGGCGGGGCACCGGGCACGTGATCAAGGCTGGTTTCCCGGCGGCTCTCTCTTCGTCGACCTTCGCGGCTACGACGAGACCCTTCCGCCGGTGACTGCCGAGCAGGCGGTGTTGGCGTTGCTCGATGCGCTGGGGTCCAGGGCACAGAGCTGCCGCAGACGGCAGAACGTCAGCATGATCTGCACTGCGCGCTTCTCGATGAACGGGCGTCAACTGGCAGGCTGACCTTGCTGATTCTGGACAATGCCGCGCATCCGGAACAGTACGTCCCGTTGCTCGCCGGCGCACAGCATCACCGGGTCCTGATCACCTCCCGGGACCGTCCGGATTCCTTGCCGGTCCGGGTCATCCCCTTGGGACCCTCCGTCCACAGGACTCCGTCGAGCTGATCACCAACGCCCTTCATTCGACCGATCCGAGGGACGATCGGCCTGAGCGGGAGCGGGATATCGCGTCGCTGGTCGCTGGGATCCGCAAGGCAAGTGATCCGACGGCCGCGCTGGACAAGGCTGTTCCCGGCCCGGACCTCTATGGGCGCTCGCTCGCGCTACGGCCGGTGTAGAAACGTCGTACCGGCGTCTGCCGCCCGAACTCGCCCGGTTGTTCAGGTTGCTGTGTCTGGCACCGGATGCAGAGGTGAGCACCGAGGTCATCACCGCTCTGGCTGACCTCGACGCGGATGTCACGCCTGCGCTGCTGGAGGACCTGGCCGCCCGGCACCTCGCCGCAGCGCTGAGAAACGGCCACGGGAAGTGGCAAGTACACGACTTGGTAAGGGCGTTCGGGGCCGAACTGAGCGCGGCAGACGAAGAATCGGCAGCAGAGGACGACGCTGGGCGGGGCCGGATGCTGGAGTTCTTCGAGAACTACAGGCAGGCATTGGACCGGCTGGACAGGGAACGGCCGGGTTTGGTGGCCGCTGTGCGCTGGGCCGGGGAGAAGCAGTTCGCACGAGAAGTGATACAGCCGGCCCGGCATCTGGCGATATATCCGGACCGACAGCGATACACCGAGGACTGGCTGACGGTCTCGGCCATCGAGCGAGAAGCGGCTCACCTCATCGGCGACCGGTACGGCAAGGCCCTGAGGTCCGCCAGGACTGGTACAGCGACGGAGGAACCCTCAGCAACCTTGCCCATGCCTACAAGGGCATCGGCCGCCTCGACGAATCCCGAGCCGCCTACCTGCAAGCCGCCGAAGCCTTCGCCCGAGCCAACGTCCCCAAAGCCCAAGCCGCCCGCCGCCCCGCTCCCCCTAGAACACCGACTCCGCCTCATCCATCCGGTCCTTGGGCACCCGCTTCAGCTCAGTGACCGCCTCCGCCAACGGCACCATCACCACATCCGTCCCCCGAAGCGCCGTCATCCGCCCGAACTCCCCCCGGTGCGCGGCCTCCACGGCGTGCCAGCCGAAGCGCGTCGCCAGGACGCGGTCGTACGCGGTGGGCGTACCGCCCCGCTGGACGTGCCCGAGGATCACCGGCCGCGCCTCCTTCCCCAGCCGCCGCTCCAGCTCGTGCGCGAGGGCCGTCCCGATGCCCTGGAACCGCTCGTGGCCGAACTGGTCGATGGCGCCCTTGCCGTAGTTCATGGTCCCGTCGGCGGGATGCGCGCCCTCAGCCACACAGATGACGGCGAACTTCTTGCCGCGCGCGAACCGTTCCTCGACCATCTTGACCAGGTCGGCGGGGTCGAAGGTCCGCTCGGGCAGGCAGATCCCGTGCGCGCCGGCCGCCATCCCGGACTCCAGGGCGATCCACCCCGCGTGCCGCCCCATGACCTCGACGACCATCACCCGCTGATGCGACTCGGCGGTCGTCTTGAGCCGGTCCATCGCCTCGGTGGCGACCCCGACGGCCGTGTCGAAGCCGAAGGTCCGGTCCGTGGAGGAGATGTCGTTGTCGATGGTCTTGGGCACCCCGACGACCGGCAGCCCGGCGTCGGACAGCATCCGGGCGGCGGTCAGCGTGCCCTCGCCGCCGATGGGGATCAGGGCGTCGATGCCGAACTGGTGGATCATGTCGGAGGCGTTCTCGCACGCCTCCCGCAGCCGGTCCCGCTCGAGGCGGGAGGAGCCGAGGATGGTGCCGCCGCGGGCGAGGATGCCGCTGACGGACTCCAGGTCCAGGCCCCGGTAGCGGCCGTCGAGGAGGCCGGCGTACCCGTCCTCGAAGCCGATGACCTCGTCGCCGTAATTGTCGACGGCCCGGTGTACGACGGACCGGATGACTGCGTTCAGGCCGGGGCAGTCGCCGCCTGCGGTGAGAACTCCGATGCGCATCCTGCTGTGTCTCCTGCTCGGTGTCGGAACCGGTGAGCCGGGCCGATTCTTTCATGTCCCGGTGACACCACTGTGTCCCCCCTTGCACCCCGGACACTGACGGGCGCTTTATCCAGGCCCAGAGGTATTGTCAAGAGGGTTTCGCTCACCCGTGTGGGCGATTTTTGTACGGTCGATGTGACGAAGACGAAGAGGAAACGGAGTCCCGCGTGACGCGCAGCGTATACGTGACCGGAATCGACCGCGGCGACGGCCGCCAAGTCGTCGACCTGGGCGTCATGGAACTCCTGACCCGCCAAGTGGACCGGGTCGGCGTCTTCCGCCCCCTCGTCCACGACAGCCCCGACCGCCTCTTCGACCTGCTGCGCGCCCGCTACCGCCTCGCGCAGGACCCGGCGACGGCGTACGGCATGGACTACCACGAGGCCGCCGGCCTCCAGGCGGCGCGCGGCACCGACGAGCTGGTGTCCACCCTGGTCGACCGGTTCCACCAGGTCGCCCGCGACTACGACGTCGTCCTGGTCCTCGGCACCGACTTCGCCGACACCCAGCTCCCCGACGAACTGGCCCTGAACGCCCGGCTGGCCAACGAGTTCGGCGCCTCGGTGCTCCCCGTGGTGGGCGGCCGCAAGCAGACGGTGGAGTCGGTCCGCGCCGAGACCCACAACGCGTTCCGCGCGTACGAGGGCCTGGGCTGCGACGTGCTGGCGATGGTCGTGAACCGGGTCGCCCGCGAGGACCGCGACGCGCTCGCCGAGGCGCTCGCGGACAAGCTCCCCGTCCCCTCCTACGTGCTGCCCGACGAACCCGCCCTCTCCGCGCCGACCGTCGCCCAGGTCCAGCACGCCCTCGGCGCGAAGGTCCTCCTCGGCGACGACTCGGGGCTGGCCCGCGACGCGCTCGGGTTCGTCTTCGGCGGCGCGATGCTCCCCAACTTCCTGGCCGCGCTGACCCCGGGCTGCCTGGTCGTCACCCCCGGCGACCGGGCCGACCTGGTCGTCGGCGCGCTCGCCGCGCACAGCGCCGGCACCCCGCCCATCGCCGGCGTCGTCCTGACCCTGGACGAGATACCCGGCGACGACGTCCTCACCCTCGCCGCCCGCCTCGCCCCCGGCACGCCCGTGCTGTCGGTCGCCGGGACCAGCTTCCCCACCGCCGAGCAGCTCTTCTCCCTGGAGGGCCGGCTCGGCGCGGCCACCCCGCGCAAGGCGGAGACCGCGCTGGGCCTCTTCGAGCGGTACGTCGACACCGCCGGCCTCCTGAGGCGGGTCTCCGCGCCCAGCAGCGACCGCGTCACGCCGATGATGTTCGAGCACAAGCTCCTCGAACAGGCCCGCTCCGACCTGCGCCGGGTCGTGCTGCCCGAGGGGACCGAGGAACGCGTCCTGCACGCCGCCGAGGTGCTGCTGCGGCGCGGGGTCTGCGAACTGACCCTGCTCGGCCCCGAGGACGCGATCCGCAAGAAGGCCGCCGACCTCGGCATCGACCTGGGCGACTGCCGGCTGATCGACCCGGCCACGAGCCCCCTGCGCGACACTTTCGCCGAGAAGTACGCCCAGCTCAGGGCGCACAAGGGGGTGACCTTCGAGCTGGCCTACGACGTCGTCGCCGACGTCAACTACTTCGGCACCCTGATGGTCCAGGAGGGCCTCGCCGACGGCATGGTCTCCGGCTCGGTCCACTCCACCGCCGCGACCATCCGCCCCGCCTTCGAGATCATCAAGACCAAGCCGGACGCCGCCATCGTCTCCTCGGTGTTCTTCATGTGCCTCGCCGACAAGGTCCTGGTCTACGGCGACTGCGCGGTCAACCCCGACCCGGACGCGGGGCAGTTGGCCGACATCGCGGTCCAATCGGCCGCCACCGCAGCCCAGTTCGGCGTGGACCCCCGGATCGCGATGCTGTCGTACTCCACCGGCACCTCCGGCTCGGGCGCGGACGTCGACAAGGTCCGCGAGGCCACCGAGTCGGTCCGCGAACGCCGCCCCGACCTGAGGATCGAGGGGCCCATCCAGTACGACGCCGCCGTCGAGCCCTCGGTCGCCGCGACCAAGCTGCCGGGGTCCGAAGTCGCGGGCCAGGCCAGCGTGCTGATCTTCCCGGACCTCAACACCGGCAACAACACGTACAAGGCGGTCCAGCGGTCCGCCGGCGCCATCGCCGTCGGGCCGGTGCTCCAGGGGCTGCGCAAGCCGGTCAACGACCTCTCGCGCGGCGCCCTCGTCCAGGACATCGTCAACACCGTCGCCATCACCGCCATCCAGGCCCAGACCCCGAAGGACCCCGCCCAGTGACCGCCTCCCGTGTCCTCGTCCTCAACTCCGGCTCCTCGTCGGTGAAGTACCAGCTGCTGGACATGGCCGACGGCGGCCGGCTCGCGACCGGGCTCGTCGAGCGGATCGGGGAGCGGACGTCCCTGCTGAAGCACACGGACGTGCGGCACGCCAGGACCCGGGAGACCGTCGGCCCCATCGCCGGCCACCAGGCCGCCCTGAAGGCCGTCGCCGAGGAGCTGGCCAAGGACGGACTCGGCCTGGACTCACCGGAGCTGGCGGCGATCGGGCACCGGGTCGTGCACGGCGGGCAGACGTTCACGCAGCCGACGGTCGTCGACGACGCCGTCCTCGCCGAGATCGAGCGGCTCATCCCCGTCGCCCCGCTGCACAACCCCGCCAACCTCACCGGCATCCGCACCGCCCAGGCCCTGCGCCCCGACCTCCCCCAGGTCGCCGTCTTCGACACCGCGTTCCACACGACCATGCCGGAGTCCGCCGCCCGGTACGCGATCGACGTGAAGACCGCCGACGAGCACCGCGTACGCCGCTACGGCTTCCACGGCACCTCCCACGCGTACGTCGCCCGCGCCACCGCCGCACTGCTCGGCAAAGCGCCCGAGGACGTCAATGTGATCGTGCTGCACCTCGGCAACGGGGCCTCCGCGTCGGCCGTGCGCGGCGGCCGGTGCGTGGACACCTCCATGGGGCTCACGCCGCTGGAAGGGCTGGTGATGGGGACCCGGTCGGGCGACCTGGACCCGGCCGTCATCTTCCATTTGGCGCGGGTTGGCGGATTGTCCATCGACGAGATCGACACTCTTCTCAACAAGAAGAGCGGGCTTGTCGGACTGTGCGGTGACAACGACATGCGGGAGATCCGGCGGCGGATCGACGAGGGTGACGAACAGGCCCGGCTCGCCTTCGAGATCTACATTCACCGGCTGAAGAAGTACATCGGCGCGTATTGCGCGGTGCTCGGAAAGGTCGACGCGATCGCGTTCACCGCCGGGGTCGGGGAGAACGCCGCCGAGGTGCGGGAGGCCGCCACAGCGGGCCTCGGCGCCTTCGGCATCGGGGTCGACCCGGCGCTGAACGCCGTACGCGGCGGCGACGCCCGGCTGATCTCGCCGGCGGGGGCCCCGGTGGCGGTCGCGGTCGTGCCGACGGACGAGGAGCTGGAAATAGCGGCTCAGGCGTACGCACTGGTTACCGAAATAGAAAGCAACTGAGCAGCACCCCGCCCATTTGTATCTTCCACCAGCCGGAATATTCCGCAGCGAAACAAACCGATAGGATCGCCCCATGCGCCGTTCGAAAATCGTCTGTACTCTCGGCCCCGCGGTCGACTCCCACGAACAGCTGGTGTCGCTGATCGAGGCCGGCATGAACGTGGCCCGCTTCAACTTCAGCCACGGCTCGCACGCCGAGCACCAGGGCCGGTACGACCGGGTCCGGGCCGCCGCCAAGGAGGCCGGCCGGGCCGTCGGCGTCCTCGCCGACCTCCAGGGCCCCAAGATCCGCCTGGAGACCTTCGCCGAGGGCCCCGTCGAGCTGGTGCGCGGTGACGAGTTCACCATCACCGCCGAGGACGTCCCGGGCGACAAGACGATCTGCGGTACGACGTACAAGGGCCTGCCGGGCGATGTCGCGCCGGGCGACCAGATCCTCATCAACGACGGCAACGTCGAGCTGAAGGTCCTCTCCGTGGACGGCCTCCGGGTGCGTACGACGGTCGTCGAGGGCGGTGTCATCTCCGACCACAAGGGCATCAACCTGCCCGGCGCGGCCGTGAACGTGCCCGCGCTGTCGGAGAAGGACATCGAGGACCTGCGGTTCGCGCTGCGCATGGGCTGCGACATGGTCGCGCTGTCCTTCGTCCGCGACGCCAAGGACGTGGCCGACGTCCACCGCGTGATGGACGAGGAGGGGCGCCGGGTCCCCGTCATCGCCAAGGTGGAGAAGCCGCAGGCGGTGGAGAACATGGAGGACGTCGTGATGGCGTTCGACGGTGTCATGGTCGCCCGCGGCGACCTGGCCGTCGAGTACCCGCTCGAGAAGGTCCCCATGGTGCAGAAGCGCCTGATCGAGCTGTGCCGGCGCAACGCCAAGCCGGTGATCGTCGCGACCCAGATGATGGAGTCGATGATCACCAACTCCCGGCCGACCCGCGCCGAGGCGTCCGACGTCGCCAACGCGATCCTCGACGGCGCCGACGCGGTCATGCTCTCCGCCGAGTCCAGCGTGGGCGCCTACCCGATCGAGACCGTCAAGACGATGTCGAAGATCGTCACCGCGGCCGAGGAGGAGCTGCTGAGCAAGGGCCTCCAGCCGCTCGTGCCCGGCAAGAAGCCGCGTACGCAGGGCGGTTCGGTCGCCCGCGCGGCCTGCGAGATCGCCGACTTCCTCGGCGGCAAGGGCCTGGTCGCCTTCACCAAGTCCGGTGACACCGCCCGCCGCCTCTCCCGCTACCGCGCCTCGCAGCCGATCGTCGCGTACACGACCGACGAGGCGACCCGTAACCAGCTCACCCTGAGCTGGGGCGTCGAGTCCCACGTGGTGCCGTTCGTCAACAGCACCGACGAGATGGTCGACATGGTCGACTCCGAGATCGCCAAGCTCGGCAGCTTCAACCCCGGTGACACCCTGGTCATCACCGCCGGCTCGCCCCCCGGCGTCCCCGGTACGACCAACATGGTCCGCGTCCACCACCTGGGCGGCACGGCCAACTGACGTACGGCAGACACCGAGGGCGCCCTCCCGCTTCAGCGGCGGGGGCGCCCTCGGTGTCTGTGCGGCTCCCGGAGTGGTCTATGCGCGTCAGCTCGTGTACTGACTCATCTGCGGGATCGTCAAAGTGCCGCCGAACTGGCCGGCCTGCTGGACCTTGACGTTGGTGAAGTAGATCAGGGGGATGTTCAGCGGCGGCGGGCTCTTCGGGGTGAACGTCACCGGGATCAGGCCGAAGAGGTTGCCCGAGATGCTCTCGGTGTACATCACGGTCTGGCCGTCGCGGATCGTCGACGTCGTCCCCTTGCCGCCCTGCACGTGGTACGTCTTGCCGGCCCGCTTGTCGATGACCGTCTGGTGCAGGTCGCCGATGTCGGTGCCGTCGGAGATGACGTACTTCAGGACCTCCTTGACCGTGCCGTCGGCCGTCTTCACCTTCACCACGCCCTGGTAGTCGGCGCCCTTCAGCAGCAGCGAACTGGCGTTCAGGAACCAGGGGTCGGTGGGGAGGAGGAGCTTGTTGTCGATGCCGGAGCCGGTGTCCGTGGTGGCGACGGGGCAGTCGTCGGTGCTGGTGCTCTCGCTCGCGCTCGCGCTCGCTGAAGGCGTCGGGCTCGGGCTCGGGGAGGCGTCCGCCTCGGCCGGGTCCTTCGTGTCCGCCGGGTCCTTGGTGGCACCCGATGCCGACGGCGACGGCTCGTCCTTCGGCGTCTCCGACTTCTCGGACGACGACTTGTCCGACGTCGACTTCTCCGACGCGGACGGTGACGGGGACGCCGACGGGGTCGTCGTACCGGAGTCGTCCGTCTTCGAACCGCCGCCCGTGAAGACGTCCGTCAGCGCGTCCCCGATGGTCTCCAGGACGCCCTTCTGGGACGCGGAGGGGGACGGGGACGGGCTCGGGGACGTGCTCTCCGAAGGCGAAGGTGACGGGGACGGGGACGAGGCGCTCGTACCGCCCTTGTCCGACGTCCCGCTCTGCTCCTCGGAACCTGAATCCGAGGAGGAGCTGTCCTTCGCGGTCTCCTTCGCGGCCGAAGTGCCCTTGGAGTCCTTGGAGTCCTTGGAGTCCGTCGAGGGCGACGCCGAAGGCGAAGGCACCTGCGACTTCGACGCGTCCTTCGCCATCGCCGCCACGCAGTCCTTGTACTCCTCCGCCGTGAGGCTGTTGGAGGAGGACTGGTCGTCGGCGCGGGCGAGGGTCGGGGTGAAGCTCATGCCCATGATGACGGCCGTCGGCATCGCCGCCAGGGCTATGGCCTTGCCGGCCGGCATGTGGAGTCTCGCGAACAGGGGTTTTCTGGGAGCCGCGTGGCGCGGTCCGGTTCTCTCCCGGAACGTGGCCGCGTGTCCCCCGGGGGTGTCCTCGTCAGTCGGCACTGCGCCTCCCGTTCGGCCCGTTCGCCGGGCCCGTTCCTGACAGATCGTCTCGCCCGTCCACCGCGTCCGCCGGCCGCTCCCGCGCCTCTTCCGCCGGGGCCGGCGGCTGCGGCTTTCCCTCCGCCCAGGACACGGCCATCGCCCCGCCGAGCATCGCGAGCAGGAAGCCGACGACGAAGCCGCCGAAGTTGGACACCGGCAGCGAGACCAGGGCCAGCAGGATGGAGGCGACGCCCGCGAAGACGCGGATGTGCTTCTGGAACCACAGGCTCAGCCCGAGGGTGACCAGCAGGACCCCGATGATCAGGGAGCCGGCGCCCGCGGTGGTGGCCATGGCCAGCGTCAGATGACCGATCTGGACGTGTGCGTAGGGGAAGTACATGATCGGGAAGCCGCTGAGCGCGACGTACAGGCCGGCCCAGAACGGCCGCGTGCCCCGCCAGGCCCGGAACTGCGACCTCCGGCGGGCGAACTGGCCGGGTGCGGCAGAGATCTCGGCGCTCATGGAAAACAGCTCCCTGGTGCGGCGTTTCTGTGATGTGAAGCGGTGACGCGATGGTGGTGCAAGGCGGGCGGGGGGCCCGAACCGCTCCCCCCGCCCGCCCCCGTCATGCCTAATAGCACTCGTGGCCGGGACCCACCTGAAGACTCATCTTCAGCTTCGGAAGCGTGAAGGTTCCGGCGGTGGTCGCCCACGCCGTCTGCCGCACGCCGTACAGGTCGGCCTTCTCCGCCTGCTGAGCGAAGCCGTAGGGGTTGACCTGGTCCTTGTCCCGCAGCGCGGGGCCCTGGCCACCCTTGTCGGGGGTGGTGTTGCCCGCGGCCACGCCGATGTCGATGCCGGTGAAGACCGCGCTGCCCGTGGTCTCCAGGTCGGCGATGTCGATGTACAGGTTCTGCGCGGAGACCTGCTGCTTCTCGTCGTCGCTCTGGCCCGCCTTCAGCGTGAGGGTGACCGAGCCGAGCAGCGGGATGTTCGGGGTGACCACCGACTGGCACAGGCTCTTGATGGTCGCGCTCTTGAACGCCGAGACCGCCACCGGGTGACCTGTCTTCTCACCGGTGAGGGTGTAGCCGTTGTCGATCGCGCCGTACTGCGAGAAACCCTGGCCGTGCAGTTCATCGGCCGTGACCTTGAACGACTGGCCCGAGACGCTGAACGATGCCGCCAGCGCGCCCTGCGCGAGAGCGACACCTATACATGCCGTGGCGGCCACGCTGGGCACCATGACCACAGCGAACCGCTTCCATCTGGTCCCGCCACGCACCTGGGACTCCATATTTCCTCCTTCTCGGACGTACATCGCCCGCCGGGCGCCCGCCCCTCGCGAGAAGCGGCCGGCCGTGCAGGGATGGGAGAAGTGCTACGTCCTCGGGTAGGGGAGCGCCTGCGCCCGTGAGGGGCCGCCTGCGGTCACCCCCGAGCGACTACCACCGGCCGTGCCTGACACGCATCACGCACAGCCCTGCCGGACAGGCTCCGCCGCACGGGCGAAGACCCCCCTGTCCGAGGAACCGGCGCCACTGCCGTCGGCTCCTGCCCGGTGGGGACCCACGAGTTCACCGTGTCCCGGCCGGCTGCCGGGGAACGGGGAAATGGACCGAGCGTCGCCGATCGTGGTGCATTCTCGCCGCCCGCACAAGGGGGTTCGTTACTGGCTAGTAACGGCCGGATAACCGTCCGACGACCCAGAGATCTCGACCGGCGACGCAGCGCGATATCACTGCCCAGGACAAATCGCTTGACAGCCGGACAGATCTCGACAGGCCGACGCCCCTGACTTACTTCCAGTAACAGCGGCCGCGATTACCAAGATTTGGTAAAGCACGGCCGCAGGGGTGCTCCTCCGGCAGAACTTTCCCTCCGGTACCGGGGCGCCGGAGGTTTAACGACTGGTCACGGCCCGGTCAGAACAGGGCGCGCGCCAGGGCCCGCCGGGCGGCCGAAACACGGGGGTCGTCCGGGCCGATCACCTCGAACAGCTCCAGCAGCCGCAGCCGTACGGACTCCCGGTCGGCGCCGGCCGTGCGGCGGACGGTGTCGATGAGCCGGCCGAACGCGTCCTCGACGTGACCGCCCACCAGGTCCAGGTCGGCGGCGGCGAGTTGGGCGGCGGCGTCGCCCGGCTGCTCGGCGGCGTCGCGGCGCACGCCCTGCGGGTCGAGGCCCTGCACCCGCTGGAGCAGCTCGGCCTGCGCGAGGCCCAGCTTGGCCTCCTCGTCGGCCGGGGACTCGGCGAGGACGTTCTTGTACGCCTGGACCGCGCCGGCCATGTCACCGGCGTCCAGCGCCTGCGCGGCGGCGGACAGCAGCGCCTCGTGCGGGCTCACCGGGAGCGCGGCAGGCTCGGGGACTCCGCCTGCCTCGGCGTCGGGGTCGACGCTCAGTCCGGTGATCCCGAACCGCTCCTCGGCGACCTGGACGAGCTGGTCGAAGGCCTGGCGGATCTGGGCCTCGGGGGCGGCGCCCTGGAAGAGCGGCAGGGCCTGGCCGGCGACGACGGCGAAGACGGCCGGGATGCCCTGGATGCCGAACTGCTGCATCAGCATCTGGTTGGCGTCGACGTCGATCTTGGCGAGCAGGATCTTGCCGTCGTACTCGACCGCGAGCCGCTCCAGGACCGGGCTCAGCTGCTTGCAGGGCTGACACCACTCGGCCCAGAAGTCGATGACGACGGCGACCTCGGCGGACCGCTGGAGGATCTGGCTCTCGAAGCCGGCCTCGTCGACGTCGATGACGAGGTCGGCGGGGGCGACGGCCCCCGTCCCGCCCTGGCGGGCCGTTTCGGCGCGCGCCTGCTCCGCCTTCGCCTTGGCCTCCTGGGCCGCCTTCACCGCGGCGAGGTCGACGACTCCGCTCATGGACATGTTCCGTGGCTGCATGCGTCTATCCTCCCCCGTTCCCGCGCATCGATGAAAAGCGGTCCGAAATCTTGTGGTCGCCCGCCTCGCGGTCACCCGTCTCGTGGTCAACGGGCGGGCTTTCGCTACGAGTCGTAGCGTAATGGCACCGCGTGCCTCCCGTCCCGCCCCTCCCGGTGATCTCCCTCACTGCTCCACAACCGCCGCCCGTTAGGGTCGGGGGATGCACAGCCGCAGCCCCGCCGGACGTCCCGGCCGCCCCCGCAGCGCCGCCGCGGACGCGGCGATCCTGGCGGCGACCCGGGCGGCGCTGGTCGAACTGGGCTGGTCGGGGCTGACGTTGGGGGACGTCGCGCAGCGCGCCGGGGTCGCGAAGACCACCCTGTACCGGCGCTGGGCGGGCAAGAACGAACTGGTCGTCGACGCGGTCGCGGAGCTCTTCGACGAGCTGCGGCTGCCCGACTCGGGGACGCTGGCCGCCGACATCGAGGGCGTGGTCCTCCAGTTCGCGGCGATCCTGGACCGGCCGGAGGCCAGGAGCGGGCTGATGGCCGTCGTCGCCGAGTCCCTGCGCGACGACGGGCTGCGCGAGCGGATCCGCACCTCGATCGTGGAGCGGCAGAAGCGGCTGGTCCTGGAGGGCCGGGCGCGGGCGCAGGAGCGCGGCGAGCTGCCCGCGGCGGCGGCCGGCGACGGGACGGCGGACCTGATCTTCGACATGGTCGCGGGCACGGTCGTGCACCGCACCCTGGTCAGCGCGCAGCCGGCGGACGAGGAGTGGGTGCGCGCGTTCACGCGGCTGCTAGTAGCGGGGCTGGCCGGAACCCTCGCATAGGGCACCGGCTACTCTCGATCGCATGAAAAAGAGCGTCCTGACCCGTTACCGGGTGATGGCCTACGTCACCGCCGTTCTCCTCGTACTGCTGACGATCGGCGTGATCGGCAAGTGGGTGCTGAAGATCGACGGATTCGGGGATTTCGTGTCGGTCGTGGGCACCGCGCACGGCTGGCTGTACGTCATCTACCTCGTCTTCGCCTTCGACCTCGGCAGCAAGGCGAAGTTCCCGCTGGGCAAGCTGGCGTGGATGCTGCTGGCGGGGACGATCCCCACGGCGGCGTTCTTCGTGGAGCGGAAGGTGACGCGTGAGGTGCAGCCGCTGATCCTGGGCGAGCCGGTGCCGGCGAAGGTCTGAAGGAGTTCTCCGGCGGCCGGGGCCTACTGGTCCTCGAAGTCTCCGGCCGCCACCCGCAGCGGGCGCAGGGCGGCGAAGATCTCCACGCACTCCTCGTCGTCGTAGGCGCTCATGCCGAAGTCCATGGCCATGAGGTCGCGGGTGGCGGCGTCGACGGCGTCGCGGCCCTTGGCGGTGATGCTGGCCAGGGTGCCGCGGCCGTCGTTGGGGTTGGGGCGCTTGGCCACCAGGCCCGACTTGACCAGCCGGTCGACGGTGTTGGTGACGGACGTCGGGTGCACCATCAGCCGCTCGCCGATCTTCGACATCGGCAGTTCGCCGGCCTTCGAGAAGGTCAGCAGCACCAGCGCCTCGTAGCGCGCGAACGTCAGCTCGTACGGCTTGACGACCGCGTCCAGCTCGGCGAGGAGGATCTGCTGGGCCCGCATGACGGACGTGATCGCGGCCATCGCGGGCACGTTTCCCCAGCGCTGCTTCCACAGTTCGTCGGCGCGGGCGATGGGGTCGAAAGGGAGACTGAGGGGCTTCGGCACGGTCCCGACAGTACCCGCCGGTCATATCTTGGTCAGCACCGTCTCGCCTTTCGGGCCGGGGGGCGGCGGAGCGAGTTTTCCCGCGGTGACGGCGATTCGCCTTCTTCGGCACGGGTTTTCGCGTTATGCAACGAGTCACACCGATCGTCCTCCGTCGCAGGGAGCGGCATGACTCGTTCAGCCCGGATTCTCAGTGTGCTCGCCGCTCTCGCCCTCGGGGCCGGCTGCTCGGGTCCGCCCGGCGGCACCGACGCGGCCTCGGTGACCAGGCCCGAGGCCCCCGCCCCCGCCGCCGCCCCGTTCTGGGTCGACCCCGACAGCAACGCCGCGCGCCAGGTCGAGCTGTGGCAGCGGGAGGGCCGGCACTCCGACGCCGAACTCCTGCGCAGGATCGCCGACCAGCCGGTGGCCCAGTGGCCGGCCGGCGAGATCGACCCGGGCCCCGGCGTCTCGGCCGCCGCCCGCGCGGCCTCCCGCGAGGGCCGTACGGCGCTGTTCGTGGCGTACGACATCCCGCACCGCGACTGCGGGCAGCACTCGGCGGGCGGGGCGGGGGACGCGGCGGCCTACCGGGAGTGGATCGGCAAGTTCGCGGCGGCGATCGGGGAGGCGAAGGCGCTGGTGGTGCTGGAGCCGGACGCGGTGGCGCACATCGTGGACGGCTGTACGCCGGGTGAATATCACGACGAGCGGCAGCAGTTGCTCGGCGAGGCGATCGCCCGCCTCAAGCTCCAGCCGCACACGAAGGTGTACCTGGACGCGGGCAACCCGTCCTGGATCCGCGAGCCGGAGAAGCTGGTGTCCCCCTTGAAGCGGGCGGGCGTCGAGGCGGCCGACGGGTTCGCCCTGAACGTCTCCAACTTCCAGCCGGACGCCGTGGTCAAGGAGTACGGCCTGCGCCTTTCCGCACAGCTGGGCGGCAAGCACTTCGTGGTCGACACCAGCCGCAACGGCAACGGCCCGCAGCCGGGGGTGTGGTGCAACCCGCCGGGCCGCGCGCTCGGCACCCGTCCGACGACCGCGACGGGCACGCCGGCCCTGGACGCCTACCTGTGGGTCAAGCGGCCCGGGGAGTCGGACGGGACGTGCGAGGGAGGGCCGGACGCGGGCCAGTGGTGGCCGCGGTACGCCTTGGAGCTGGCGCGCAACTCCAAGGCGTAGCGGCTCACTTGACCTGGACCCACTTGGCTTCCGAGGGGGTGCCGGCCGCGTCCGTCACGAACAGCATGTACCAGCCGGGCGGGACCAGCGCGGGGTCGTCGGGGACCTGGAGGGTCACCGCCTTGCCCTGTTTCTCCAGGCCGAGGGCGATGGAGCGCTGTTCGACGTCCGTGGTGTGGGTGACCGCGCTCGGGCGCATCAGGCGGGCCGAGACGATGCGTTCGGGGTGCCGGGTGCGGTAGGTGAGCCTGCGGTCGGACGGGAGCTGCTGCGGGCCCTCGTCCAGGGTCGGGCGGTCGGCTGCGTTCTTGTGCAGCTGCGGCGGGGTGAAGATCTCCATCCGCTGTTCGAAGTGGCCGAGTTTGGTGTTCTGCCGGTCGTCGAAGAGGGGGTCGGAGCCGAAGGTCGCGACCCTGCCGTCGGGCAGCAGGAGGGCTTCGGAGTGGTAGTTGCGGCCCACCGCCGGGTCGGCGGCCTCGCGGAAGGTGTTCGCCTTGGGGTCGTAGAACTGGGCCTTGAGGATGTTGCTGGCGCTGCGGCCCCGGTAGTCGGAGGAGCCGTTGGAGGTGAAGACGGTGTCGTCCGGCATGATCACGCTGTTCAGGTAGCGCGTGCCCTGCGGGAGGTCGGGGCCGTCCTTGAACGTGGGGTTGTCCTCCTTGAGGTCGATCACCGCGGTGCGGGGGGTGGCTTTCTTGGACTCGCCGACCCCGCCGCCGCCCAGGATCATCACCTTCTGGTCCTGCGCCGGGGGCAGCAGGAGGGAGGCCGAAGTCTCCGTCTGTGCGGGGTCCTTGAGGCCGGGGACCTTCTCGAAGGTGTTGGTCTTCAGGTCCCACAGGCCCGGTTCGCGGCCCTTGTCGGCGGGGCCGTAACCGGCGTTGGAGGCGGGGTAGAAGAGCTTGCCGCCCTTGGTGAGGAACAGCGCCGGGTAGGTCGGGAAGTAGCGCTTGGGGCCCGGGGTCCACTTCTTGGTCCTCGGGTCGTAGATCTCGTTGTCGCCGGGGTCGATGACGCCGACGTCGTCGAGGCCGGAGACCGCGAGGACGCGTCCGTCGTCGAGGCCGACGAGGGTCGGGTACCAGCGGGCCTTCTTCATCGGGTCGACGGGGATGTACCGCTCGGCCACCGGGTCGAACTCGTAGGCGGCGCGGATGCCCTGGAAGTCCTGCTTCTCCAGGGTGATCTTCTCGCTGAGCCCGTAGGTGTTGCTCGCGTCCTTGCCGGTGAGGCCGACGATCTCGTACTGGGCCTGCTTGTCGGTGGCGGACATCGGGCCCGGCTCGGTGGCCTCGACGAAGACGCGGACCTCGCTGGCGGTGACCTTGGTCTGCCAGGGCTGCATGACGCCCCGGCTGTTGTAGGTGACGTCGAAGTCGCGTTTCGCCTTGGGGACGGTGACGTCGAAGCGGCTGACGTACTCGACGCCGGCGGGCGAGCGGAAGCGGGTGCCCTTCTTCAGGACGATCGCCTTGTCGGGGTTCTCGTTCTTCACCCGCATCCCGCCGCCGGCCTTCTCGACCTCCCCGTCGAGGAGTTCGTACCGGGCGGTCCCGCCGGCCACCAGCATCCGGCCGTCGGGGAGTTGGGCGTGCCCGGAGCAGAAGAAGTCGTCGGGGGTGGGGATCTTCTTGAAGGTGTTCGCCTTCGGGTCCCACAGGACGGTGTCGAAGGACCCGGCGTCGAACTTCTTCTGCTCGTTGCCGGAGCCCGCGACGATCAGGACCTTCCCGGTGTGCAGCAGCGCCGCGTGGATCGCGTTGGTGCGGTACTGCTCGGGGATGTCGAGCTGGGCCCAACTGCCGTACTTGGCCTGGTACTCGGGCTGGGCGATCTTGTAGGCGTGGTACTGGGTGCCGACGAAGTCCAGCGCGGCCGGGGCGTTGAGGCTGGCCAGGACGACGATCCCGCCGATGCCCAGCACCGTCTTCTTGGTCTTCTGGGGGGTGGTCTGGAAGGCCATCAGTTGCCTCCTGTCGGGGTGCCGGAGACGGGAAGGGCGGCGAGGCTCGCCTCGGGCTCGGGCGCGCTCTCCTGCACCAACTCCCTGGTGCGCTTACGGAGTTGCCGCTCCCGGCGGGCGGGCTCGCGGCGCGCGTGGACCAGTCCGCCGAGCCAGATGGCCACCGGCGCCAGGGAGATGACGATCGCGAGGACCGCCCAGGTCCGCATCGCCGCGTGGGTGTGGCCGAGTCGGACCGAGGCGACGAGCGACGCGATGAGGACGGCCGCCCAGAAGAGGTGGATGCGGAAGGTGAGGACCCGGTCGGGGCTGGCGTCGCCGCCCTTGGGAGTGACGACGAACCGGCTGGGCAGCCGCAGCAGCGCCTCCCCGAAGGACTTGAGGTAGATCGGCGCCGACAGCGCGGACATCGCCATCCCGGCGAGCCCCCCGGACCCCTCGGGTTCGTGCGGGGAGACGTTGTGCCGCCGGTTCCACAGATAAAGACCGATCTGGAGCGCGGCGGCGTCCGAGTACAGCATCAGCCACACCGAGGCGGAGACCTGCGTCCCCGACGCCCCGAACCACAGGAACAGGACGCAACTCAGAATGCCCAGCAGCCAGTTGACGGCCGTCATCGGGTAGTAGACGAGCATCATCGTGTACGAGAACAGCCGCCCCGGAGGCATCGTGAACGGCGCCTTCCAGTACTGCTTGAACAGCGTCTCGTACGTCCCGCGCGACCACCGCAGCTGCTGCGTGAAGAAGTCGGTCCAGGAAGCGGGCCCCTCCCCCACCGCGAGCACGTCCGGCGTATAGACGGACCGCCAGTGCCGTCCCGTCTTCGGATTGCGCCGCCGGTGCAGCTCGAACCCGGTGGCCATGTCCTCGGTGATCGAGTCGTACAGCCCCCCGATCTGCCGGACGGCCGCGATGCGTACGACGTTGTTGGTGCCGACGAACATCGGCGCCCGGTAGCGGTTGCCGGCCCGCTGGATCAGCGCGTGGAAGAGGAACTGCTGGGACTCGGCGGCCTTGGTGACGGGGTTGTGGTAGTTGCCGTACACCTGCGGTCCGACGACGAACGCGACGTCCGGGTCGCGGAAGTACCCCATCATGCGGTGCAGGTAGTCGGGGTGCGGGACGTGGTCGGTGTCGACGGAGGCGAAGAAGTCGTAGCCGCCGCCGTGCATCGCGATCCACGCGTTGTAGTTCCCGTGCTTGGTACGGGCCTTGTGGACACCCTTGGGCCGGTTCCACTCCGGGACGCCGTGCCGGGTGAAGTGCCGCACCCCCAGCTCCGCGCAGAGCGCCTTGGCCTGCTCGTCGTCGCCCTCGTCGAGGAGCCAGACGTCCAGGGGGCCGCTGTGGTGGACGCGGACGGCGCCTTCGAGGGTCGCGCGGACCATCGCGAGGGGCTCGCGGCCGGGGACGTACGTCGTGAGGAAGGCGACCCGGGTGCCCGGTTCGGGGACGACGGGGACGGGGTCGCGGGCGACGAGGGTCGCGTGGGCGACGGAGGCCACGTTGACGACCATGAACAGCTCGATCAGGCCGATGGCTATGAGCATGGTGATGTCGAGGCCGACCAGCCATTCGTCGCCGCCCTCGCGCTCCACCCAGTGGGTGGGCCACACCAGGTACACGAGCAGCAGCCCGGTCAGCACCGGCGCCAGGCTCATCAGCAGGACGGCGCGTATTCGGTGGGGCTCACGCGAGAGCAGGGGTATGTACTGCACCCGGTACGACGCTCCGGCCGGCTCCGTCAGCGGACCGGCCAGCCTGCTGTGGGTGTCGTAGTCGTAGCCCTCAGGCCGCACAACGCCCTCCAAGAAGTGGGGAGTGTTCGAGACCCGGGGCCCCGCCGGCGGCGGGACGTGACGGGCCGATAACCTCACCAAAAGGGACATATGCCAGGCGTGTCGAACGGGGTGCCGCCAGCCGGGTGGGAGGTTCGGCCAACGGGGTCGTGAGGGGGCCGCCGGGGGCGGGGGTTCGGGGCGGGCGCGGGCCGGGAGGGCGGCTTCCGGAAGTCCTGCGGGCGCGGAGCCGCGAGGCGGCTTCCGGGAGAGCCCTTACGGGTACAGCGCGCGCAGCCCCATCACGTCGCCCTTGCCCAGCGTGCGCGCACGCGTCGAGCAGGCGAAGGAGTTCGTGTACATCGTCAGGTTCTCGTGGCCGGCGCCGACGTGGCCGAGGCCGAAGACGTGCCCGGCCTCGTGGGTCGCGACCGCCTGGATGTCGTAGGCGTTCTCGCAGTGCTCGCCGGGCCGGTCGGTGAAGCGGTAGTAGCGGGTGTTGAAGCGGACGTCGGCCTCGATCAGGTCGCCGGGGCCGCCGCCGGGCGGGGTCACGGCCCAGGAGCAGGTCACGGCGACCATGTCGGGCGGCAGCTCGCCGGCGTCCCACACGCTGACCCCGTCCCGCTTCACGCACCGCCCGTTCCTGTCGATCCCGGCCTCCCGGTCGGTCGGCGACAGGAACCGCGCGGACAGCCCGGTCCGGTCGGTGAGCCCGCACTTGTTGCGCGCCGAGGTCACCGTGGCGATCGCCGCCTCGACCACCTTGCGCATCTCGCCCCGCGAGAGCCCGCCCGGCATCGGCCCGTCCCCGATGTGCCAGAGGTAGGTCCCGTACTCCTTGTGCCCGGCGGTCGTGTACGCGGTGTCGACACAGGCCGCCCGCGCCGCCCCGGCCTCCGCCACCGCCGCCGAGGCCGCGCTGTCCTGCCCGTACGACCCCCGCTCCCCCGTCATCAGCGCCCCGAGCAGCATCAGCGCCGCCCCCGCCCTGCCGAACAGCCCCAGCACTATGCGCCCCCGTGGTCCCTCGTGGATATGTCGACATCAGTTCGGTGTGAACGCCCGCCTGTGGTGCGGGAGTTCGCGTGAACCCGGCGAAGCGTAGCCGCAGCGGCGGGCCCGGCTTCCCGCCTTCGAAGCGGCGTTGAGCGATCGCTCAAATACGTGTACCGTCTGCCGCAGAGCATTTGAGCGGACGCTCAAACACCGTCCCGACCTGGGGGATTCAGATGGGGCTCTATATAGAGGCGCGTATTCACGCCGACCTGGACGAGCTGTGGGACCACACGCAGGACCCGGCGCGGCATCAGCGCTGGGACCTACGGTTCACCGGAATCGACTACCTCCCGCGCGCACGTGACGAACCGCAGCACTTCCGGTACACCACACGCGTCCTGCCGTTTCTGGCCGTGTCCGGTACGGGAGTTGCGGCCGGCGAGCGTCAACGCCCCGACGGCACAAGGACGTCGGCGCTGCGCTTCGCCTCCCCGCATCCGCTGTCCCTCCTCAAGGAGGGCTCGGGGTACTGGCGTTACGTCCCGGTGCGCGACGGGGTGCGGTTCATCACGGGGTACGACTACGAGCCGCGCTGGGGACGGCTCGGACGTTGTGCCGACCGGCTGGTGCTGCGCCCGCTGATGGGCTGGGCGACGGCGTGGTCCTTCGACCGGCTGCGGCTGTGGCTGGAGCGGGGGATCACGCCGGAGCGGGCGCGGTGGAACTGGATCGCCGAACTCGCCTTCCGGGGGCTGGTGTTGGGGCTGGTGTGCACGTTCTTCGGGCTCGGCCCGCTGGCCGCGTACGCGCCGCCGGTGGTCTATGTGTTCCCTCAACTCCTGCTGGTGGCGGCGGGGTTGGCGCTCTTCAAGTCACCGCTCGCCTGCACCCCGGCGGCCCGGCGCTGCCTGCGGCGGCCTCCGGCGGGGATGCGGGCGCCCCGGCTGCCAGGGCGGGCAGGGTCCGCCGGACAGGCTCTGAGGGCGCTGCGGTGACGTCGGTCTTCCGGGCGGCGATGGGCGCGTCCTTCGACCGGCTCCACCCGGAGCTGCGGCGGCGTTTCTCGGTGGGGCTGGCGAGCGGGGAAGCCTGCGTCGGCCGGGGCGCGATGGACCGGATCTGGCACGGTCCGGCGTTCGTGAAGCCGTTCCTGGCCCTCGGCGCGACCCGCAACATCCTGCTCCCGCGCACCGGCCGCGACGTCCCGTTCGTGATCGAGAACGTGCCCTACCGGGACGCGTACGGCCGGGAGACGGTCAGCTTCGTCAGGACGTTCGCCTTCCCGGGCCGCTCGTTCCGCTTCGACGCGCAGATGGTGCTGGCCCCTTCCGGCGACCGTGTCCTCGACTACCTGGGCACGCACCAACACCTCGCGACGGAACTCCACTTGACCGCCGAACCCGACGGCTCCCTGCTGATCCGCTCGGGCGAACACCGCTTCCGTGAGGGCTGGTTGGACACCCGGGTGCCCGAACTCCTCGGCGGGGAAGCGGAGGTGAGGGAGTCCTTCGACGAGAGTTCGGGCCGCTTCCGGATCAGGGTGCGCGTGACGAACCGGTACGTGGGCGAACTCTTCGGCTACGAGGGGTCGTTCAGGGCGTCGTACGAGGATGTACGACACTGCGGGGTACGCCCTGACCTGCGCTCGCACCGAGAGGAAGCCCGTACATGAGCCCGTCCCAGGAAACCCGAGTGAAGCTGCTGGAAGGGGCGCTGCGGACGCTCACCGAGCAGGGGATCGCCAAGGTCTCGGCGCGGTCGGTCGCGGCGGCGGCCGGCGTCAACCAGGCGCTGGTCTTCTACCACTTCGGCTCGGTCGACGAACTCCTCGCGGCGGCCTGCCGGTACGGGGCGGAGCAGACGGTGTCCCGCTACCGGGACGACTTCGCGGAGGTCGGCTCGCTCTCCGAACTCCTCGCGCTGGGGCGGGAGATCCACGCGACGGAGCGGGAGGCCGGCAATGTGACGCGGCTGGGGCAGCTTCTGGCCGGCGCCCAGACCCACGCGAACCTCGCCCCGGCGACCGCGGCCGGCCTGGACCTGTGGATCACGGAGATCGAGAAGGTCCTGGTCCGCGTCCTGGCATCCACCCCCTTCGGCGAGTTCACCGACCCCAAGGGCCTCGCCCGCGCGGTCGCCGCGTCCTTCGTAGGGCTTGAGCTGTACGAGGGGGTGGACCCGGAGAGCGCGGACTCGGCACTGGCCGCACTGGACCAACTGGGGCTGCTGGTGGGGGCGTTGGAGCAGCTGGGGCCGGTGGCGCAGCGGGCGGTTCGGCAGTATTTGCGGCGCCGTTGAGGGGGACGGCACACTCCGGTGCATGGACGAAAAGCCTCAGGAGACGACGACTCGCAGCGCGTACCTGTCGACGCTCAGAGACGAAAAGTCGGGCCAGGTCTATCTGACGTGCCCGCGCAGCTGCGGACGGGTCATGACAGGCGTGGCGGACGGGCCGCTGGTCCGCTGGTCGTGCGGATGCGGCTACTCGATCCACTCCTAGCGCCGAGAGGAGGTTGGCCGCTTGGAACGCCCTCAGTGCGGCACGCAGATGCAGCCCCTGCCGGAAGGTAAGGGCGTGATGTGGATCTGCTCGAACTGCGGATACACGGCGCATAGCTAGGCCCCCGCGGCGCCGAGCCGTGAGGCAAGGCGCCGCAGGCGACGATCATGCGTTCACCGTGCCTTCCTGGCGGGCGCGGGCGGCGATGACGGCGTCCTCGGACTCACGGCGCAGCTTGCGCTCGGCGAAGAAGCCGCCGGTGGGCAGGACGGAGAGGACGAAGTAGAGGATGCCGGTCTTCAGCGGCCACTTGGTGCGGTTCCAGGCGTCGGCCCAGAAGATCACGTAGAGGACGAACAGGACGCCGTGGATCATGCCCATGACCGGCACCGCGTTGAAGTCCGTGGTCCGCTTCAGCACCGAGCAGACGAGCAGCAGGAGGAACGAGACCGCCTCGGGGGCGGAGACCAGGCGGAGGCGGCGGAGGGCGGAGGCTGTCTTCAGGTCCACGGGTCACCTTCGAAGGGGGAATTTGTGAATGCACGCACAAGCGTTCTCCCATTGTGACAAACGCGTCCCCTAGGGGTCCGTTCAGGGTAGGTCTCCACCCGAAAGCCCTGGTCTCTCCACCCGCGGGCCCGATACCTTCGGCGTCGTGGCGATGTTCCGACTGCAAGACAGCAAGGTGCTGGCCGTCGACATGACCGGGGATGCCGTGAAGGCCAAGAACGGCTCGATGGTCGCGTACGACGGACGGATGACGTTCAAGAAGCTCACGGGGGGTGGAGAGGGTCTGCGCGGGATGGTGACCCGGCGGATCACCGGTGAGCAGATGACCGTGATGGAGGTGAAGGGCGAGGGCACCTGCTGGTTCGCGGACCGGGCTTCCGAGATCAACCTCGTACGACTCCAGGGGGACAAGCTGTACGTGGAATCGAGCAATCTGCTGGCGACCGAGGCGGCGCTGCGGACGGGTACGACGTTCACGGGCCTGCGCGGGGCCTCGCAGGGCAACGGGCTGTTCACGACGACGGTGGAGGGCCACGGCCAGGCGGCGCTGCTCTCCGACGGACCGGCGGTGGTGCTGCGGGTCAGCCAGCAGTACCCGCTGATCGTCGACCCCGGCGCCTACATCGCGCACCAGGGGAACCTGCGCCAGACCTTCCAGTCCGGTGTGACGTTCCGCACATTCCTCGGCGAGGGCGGCGGCGAGGCCTTCCAGATCCGCTTCGAGGGGGACGGCCTGGTCTACGTCCAGCCCAGCGAGCGGAACACGATCGCGGGGGACGTCTGATGGCCTTCCGCGAGATCAACTCCAAGATGGTCGAGGCGACCGTCATGCCCGGCCAGCGGCTGTTCTCCCAGCGCGGCGCGATGCTCGCCTACCGGGGCGAGGTGTCGTTCACGCCGAACATCCAGGGCGGCCAGGGCGGCGTGATGTCGATGATCGGCCGCCGCCTGGCCAACGAGGACACCCCGCTGATGACGGTCGAGGGCAGCGGCACCGTGCTGTTCGGCCACGGCGGCCATCACGTCCAGGTCATCAACCTCGCCGGGGACACCCTGTACGTCGAGGCCGACCGCCTCCTGGCCTTCGAGGGCACGCTCCAGCAGGGGACGATGTTCATGGGCTCCCAGGGCGGTGTGATGGGCATGGTCCGCGGCCAGGTCAGCGGGCAGGGGCTGTTCACGACCACGCTGAAGGGGCACGGCTCGGTGGCCGTGATGGCCCATGGCGGTGTCTTCGAGGTCCCGATCACCCCGCAGCGCCCGGTCCACGTCGACCCCCAGGCCTACGTCGCGCACCACGGCGACGTACGCAACAAGCTCTCCACCGCGCTCGGCTGGCGCGAGATGGTCGGCCGCGGCTCCGGCGAGGCCTTCCAGCTCGAACTGAGCGGTCACGGCGCGGTGTTCGTCCAGGCCTCGGAGGAGAAGCTGTGAGCCACCACGCGGGCGCCGACCTGGTGATCCACGACCCGATGACCCTCCCGGCCGACGACAACGTCACCCCCTACACCTTCTGCGTGGAGCTGAAGGGCGGTCAGTGGTTCCTCCAGAAAGGCAAGATGATCGCCTATTACGGGGCGATCGAGTTCAACGGCTTCGGGCACGGGCGGCTTGACCATCTGCTGCGCACGTCGTTCCATTCGCCTCTGCACGTGAGCGACTGGGTGGTGGCCGAGGGCTCCGGCAAGATGCTCCTCGCCGACCGGGCCTTCGACGTCAACTCCTACGACCTCGACGACGGCAACCTCACCATTCGCGCCGGCAACCTCCTCGCTTTTCAGCCGAGTCTGGCGCTGAAGCAGTCGATCGTGCCGGGGTTCCTGACGCTCATCGGGACCGGCAAGTTCGTCGCCGCGTCCAACGGTCCGGTGGTCTTCATGGAGCCGCCGATCCGCGTCGATCCGCAGGCCCTCGTCGGCTGGGCCGACTGCCCCTCGCCCTGTCATCACTACGACCACGGATATATGACCGGCTTCCTCGGCGGGCTGCGCGGGATGACGGGCATCGGCGGGGCCTCCGGTGAGGAGCATCAGTTCGAGTTCGTCGGCGCGGGGACGGTGCTGCTCCAGTCCAGCGAGTCGCTCATGCCGGAGCGGGCGACCGGGGTCGTGCCAGGTGAGCCGGGGGTGCCGGGCGGCGGCTCCGGGCAGTCCGGCGGGCACGGCTCTCAGCCAAGCGGACAGCGGCTTCCCGGACAGCTCGGTGACCTCCAGCGTCGCTTCGGGCTGTGAACGGTAGTCTGCGGAGTGTGACGTCGAACGCGTGCGCCCTGTCACGTGCCCCTTATTGGTTTATATTTAAACATCTTAGGTAGACTTCATTCATGGAGACCGAGACGGCCACGCAGTGGCTGACCGACGCGGAGCAGTGTGCCTGGCGCACCCATCTGGAGGTCAACAAGCTGTTGACCTATCAGCTGGAGAAGGATCTCCAGCCGTTCGGGCTGACGATGAACGATTACGAGATCCTCGTGAATCTCTCCGAGTCCGAGGGGTTTCGGATGCGGATGAGTGATCTTGCGGCTATGACGCTTCAGTCCAAGAGCCGGCTCTCTCATCAGATCACTCGGATGGAGGGGGCGGAGTTGGTGCGGCGGGAGAACTGTGAGTCCGATCGGCGGGGGTTGTACGCGGTGCTGACGGAGCAGGGGATGGAGTTGATGAAGAAGGTGGCGCCGTATCACGTGGCTTCTGTGCGGCGGCATTTCATCGGGTTGATGTCGGGGGAGGCGCTGGAGGGGTTGAGTGCTTCGCTGGGGCCGGTTGCCGAGCATCTCCGGGCGAGCCGGGGTAAGCCGTAGCGCCCAACAGCTCGGTCCTACTTCGCCGTTGGCGGGTGCGGGTTCGTTGTGGCTGGTCGCGCCGTTCCTCGCGCCCCTTGAAGGGGCTGCGCCCCTTCGACCCCCTGCGCAGTTCCCCGCGCCCCTGAAGTCGGTTCCCTGCGCCTTCCTTTCAAGTCCCCGTAATTTCCCTCACCAATTCATCCGCCGCCCCATACGCATCCAACTCCCCCTCCACCACCCTCTCCGCCAGCGCCCCCAATCTCCTGTCCCCGTGCAGGTCCCCGATTCTCTCCCGCAATTTCGTCATCGCGATCGTTTCCACCTCCCTCTCCGCCCGCGCCCTTCTCCGCTCCCCCAGCACCCCGTTCTTCTCCATCCACGTGCGGTGTTTTTCCAGAGCCGTCAGTAGTTCTTCCGTGCCCTCTCCTCTTGATGCCACCGTGCGGATGATCGGGGGGCGCCAGGCGCCCGGGGATCTTGACTCGCCCAGGGCCAGCATGTGGTTCAGGTCCCGGGCCGTCGCGTCGGCGCCGTCTCTGTCGGCCTTGTTGACGACGTAGACGTCCCCGATCTCCAGGATTCCCGCCTTCGCGGCCTGGATTCCGTCGCCCATTCCGGGGGCCAGCAGGACCACCGACGTGTCCGCCTGGGCGGCGATCTCCACCTCGGACTGGCCCACCCCTACCGTCTCGACCAGGATCACCTCGCAGCCGGCCGCGTCCAGGACCCGGATCGCCTGGGGGGCCGACCAGGCGAGTCCGCCCAGGTGGCCGCGTGTCGCCATCGAGCGGATGTAGACGCCGGGGTCGGAAGCGTGGTCCGACATGCGGACGCGGTCGCCGAGGAGGGCGCCGCCGGAGAACGGGGACGACGGGTCGACGGCGAGGACGCCGACCCGCTTGCCCTGTCTGCGGTACGCCGTGACCAGCGCCGAGGTGGACGTCGACTTGCCGACGCCCGGCGCTCCGGTGAGGCCGATGACGTAGGCGCCGCCGGTGAACGGGGCCAGTGCCGCCATCACCTCTCTGAGCTGCGGGGACGCCCCCTCGACCAGGGAGATCAGGCCGGCCGGCCCTGGCCTGCGCGACCAGCGAGGAGACGTCCTGCATCACAGCTCCGTTCGGATCATCGGCCCGGTCCGGGCGGCGGCGCCCCCGCCGTCGTACGCAAAGGGCGCCCCCGCCCTCGTACCCGGCACCAGCACAGGCACGCCCACAACCACCCCTACCCGCCTACGACTTGGGCACCCGTACGATCAGCGCGTCGCCCTGGCCGCCGCCTCCGCACAGGGCCGCCGCGCCCACTCCGCCGCCCCTGCGCTTCAGTTCCAGGGACAGGTGGAGGACCAGGCGGGCGCCGGACATGCCGATCGGGTGGCCCAGGGCGATGGCGCCGCCGTTGACGTTCACCTTTTCCGGGGTCACGCCCAGGTCCTTCATTGACTGGACGGCCACGGCGGCGAACGCCTCGTTGATCTCGATCAGGTCCAGGTCGGCGACCTCCAGGCCCTCCTTCTTCAGGGCGTGCTGAATCGCGTTGGAGGGCTGGGACTGGAGGCTGTTGTCGGGGCCCGCGACATTGCCGTGCGCGCCGATCTCCGCGATCCAGTCCAGGCCCAGCTCCTCGGCCTTGGCCTTGCTCATGACGACGACCGCGGCGGCGCCGTCGGAGATCTGGGAGGAGGTGCCCGCCGTGATCGTGCCGTCCTTGGTGAAGGCCGGGCGGAGTGTGGCGAGGGACTCGGCCGTCGTCTCCGCGCGGATGCCCTCGTCCTGGCTGAAGAGGACCGGGTCGCCCTTGCGCTGGGGGATCTCGACCGGGGTGATCTCCGCCTCGAACAGGCCGTTCTTCTGGGCCGCCGCCGCGCGCTGGTGGGAGAGGGCGGCGACCTCGTCCTGCGGGGCCCGTCCGATGCCGAGGCGCGTGTTGTGCTTCTCGGTCGACTCACCCATCGGGATGTTCTCCCAGGGGTCGGTGAGGCCGTCGTACGCCATGGCGTCGAGCATCTCGATCGCGCCGTACTTGAAGCCCTCGCGGGACTTCGGCAGCAGGTGGGGGGCGTTGGTCATGGACTCCTGGCCGCCGGCGACGACGATGTCGAACTCGCCGGCGCGGATCAGCTGGTCGGCCAGCGCGATCGCGTCCAGACCGGAGAGGCAGACCTTGTTGATCGTCAGGGCCGGGACGGTCATCGGGATGCCCGCCTTGACGGCGGCCTGGCGGGCCGGGATCTGGCCCGCGCCGGCCTGTAGCACCTGGCCCATGATCACGTACTGCACCTGGCGGCCGTCGATCCCCGCGCGGTCGAGGGCCGCCTTGATCGCGAAGCCGCCGAGGTCGGCGCCGGAGAAGGACTTCAGGGAGCCGAGGAGGCGTCCCATGGGTGTGCGCGCACCCGCGACGATCACCGATGTGGTCATGAGCTGCGATCCCCTTACCGGCGTCAGCGCCGAGACGAGAGATGTGAACGAGGGTTTACTGAATGTACTGACGAGTACCTACCCCGTCACCGGGCCGTCGGTGTGACAGCGCGCACGTTGCGTGACCATCCTTTCGGCGCTGCACTTGAGTCCATGCTGACGCGAATCGACCACATCGGGATCGCCTGTCACGACCTCGACGCGACCGTCGAGTTCTATCGGGCGACCTACGGCTTCGAGGTGTTCCACTCGGAGGTCAACGAGGAGCAGGGCGTGCGGGAGGCCATGCTCAAGATCAACGATACGTCGGACGGCGGGGCTTCCTACCTCCAGCTCCTGGAGCCGACCCGGCCCGACTCCGCGGTCGGGAAGTGGCTCGCCAAGAACGGCGAGGGCGTGCATCACATCGCCTTCGGCACGGCGGACGTCGACACGGACTCGGAAGGCATCCGGGACAAGGGCGTCCGGGTCCTCTACGACCAGCCCCGGCGCGGTTCGATGGGCTCCCGGATCACCTTTCTGCACCCCAAGGACTGCCATGGAGTCCTCACAGAACTGGTCACTTCGGCACCCGTTGAGTCCGACGAGCACTGACCCACGTACATAAGGGCCGGTAGGGTTGGGGGCGGTTGCCCGCTGAAGGGTGGGCGACCGCATGCCGGGGTCCAGGTTTCGGGGGTAGGAGCGGCGGACGCGCAGTCCGTGGTCCGCCGTTGATCTGACACCATTCCCCGGGGGCCCCGTCCGGCGGATGGACGAAGGCTCGTTGGAGAAGCTTGCGACCAGGGGACGGATGGGACCGCGCAGTGCGGGGCTACGAGAGCCAGGAGCGGGAGCCGGCGGCTGACGTCGACCACCTCACTCGGTTCGAAGCCGAGATGAAGCGGCTGAAGACCGAGCGGGAAAAGGCGATCCAGCACGCCGAGGACCTCGGCTATCAGGTCGAGGTGCTGCGCGCCAAGCTGCACGAGGCGCGGCGCACCCTCATGACCCGGCCCGCCTTCGACGGCGGCGATCTGGGGTACCAGGCCGATCAGTTGCTGCGCAACGCGCAGATGCAGGCCGACCAGCTGCGCCAGGACGCCAAGCGCGAGCTGTCCCAGGCGCGGGCGCAGACCCAGCGCATCCTCCAGGAGCACGCCGAGCAGGCGGCCCGGCTCCAGGCGGAGCTGCACCAGGAGGCGGTCAACCGCCGCCAGCAGCTCGACCAGGAGCTGGCGGAGCGCCGACAGACCGTCGAGTCGCACGTCAACGAGAACGTGGCGTGGGCCGAGCAGCTGCGCGCCCGTACGGAGGCGCAGGCCCGCCGGCTGCTCGACGAGTCGCGGGCGGAGGCCGAGCAGTCCATGGCGGCGGCCCGCGCCGAGGCGGAGCGGGTCACCGACGAGGCCCGCCAGCGCCTGACGACGGACGCGGAGGCGGCGCGCGCGGAGGCGGAGGCGCTGCTGCGCCGGGCCCGTACCGACGCGGAGCGGCTGCTGAACGCGGCCGGGGCGCAGGCGCAGGAGGCCACCGACCACGCGGAGCAGCTGCGCACGGCGACGGCGACCGAGTCGGACTCGGCGCGCCGGCAGGCCGGTGAGCTGTCGCGGGCGGCCGAGCAGCGGATGGCGGACGCCGAGGAGGCGTTGCGCAAGGCGCAGGCCGAGGCGGAGAAGCTGCTCGCGCAGGCGCAGACGGCGGCCGAGAAGGCGCTGTCGGGCGCGGAGTCGGCGAACGAGCAGCGCACGCGCACGGCGAAGGAGCAGGTCGCCCGGCTGGTCAGCGAGGCGACGAAAGAGGCCGAGGCGACGAAGGCGGACGCCGAGCAGCTGGTCGCCGACGCGCGCGCCGAGGCGGAGAAGCTGGTCGCGGAGGCTTCGGAGAAGGCTCGTACGATCACCGCCGAGGAGTCGGCGACGCAGCTGTCGAAGGCGGCGAAGACCGCCGAGGACGTGCTGAACAAGGCTCAGGAGGAGTCGCAGCGCACGCTGAAGGCGGCGGCCGAGGAGGCCGAGCGGGTCAGGACCGAGGCGGAGGCCGAGGCGGACCTGCTGCGCGGTGAGGCGCACGACATCGCCGAGCAGCTGAAGGGCGCGGCGAAGGACGACACGAAGGAGTACCGGGCCAAGACGGTCGAGCTCCAGGAGGAGGCGCGGCGGCTGCGCGGCGAGGCCGAGCAGTTGCGCTCGGACGCGGTCGCGGAGGGCGAGAAGATCCGCGCGGAGGCCCGCAAGGAGGCCGTCCAGCAGATCGAGGAGGCGGCGCGGACCGCCGAGGAGCTGCTGTCGAAGGCGCGGGTCGACGCGGACGAGCTGCGGCAGAAGTCGGCGGCGGACAGCGAGAAGGTCCGCACGGAGGCCATCGAGCGGGCGACGAGTCTGCGCCGGCAGGCGGACGAGACGCTGGAGCGCACCCGCGCGGAGGCGGAGCAGCAGCGTGACGAGGCCGTGGAGCTGGCCCGGACGATCACGGACAACGCCGAGGACGCGGCGCGTGAGCTGCGGGCGGAGACGGAACGGGCGATAGCGGCCCGGCAGTCGGAGGCGGCGGACGAGCTGGCCCGGCTGCACACGGAGGCGGAGACCCGGCTGGCGTCGGCCGAGCAGGCGCTGACGGAGGCCCGCGAGGAGTCGTCCCGTATCCGCCGGGAGACGGCGGAGGAGAACGACCGGCTGCGCGCCGAGTCGGCGGACCGTATTCGCGCGTTGCAGCAGCAGGCCTCGGACGAGGCGGACCGGCTGCGGGACGAGGCCGCGGCGGACGCTTCGGCGTCGCGCGCGGAGGCCGAGAGTGTCGCCGTGCGGCTGCGGTCGGAGGCCGCTGCGGAGGCGGAGCGGCTGAAGTCGGAGGCGCAGGACACCGCGGACCGGGTGCGGGCGGAGGCGCAGGCCGCCGCCGAGCGGTTGCAGGCGGAGGCGTCGGACGCGCTGGCCGCCGCCCAGGAGGAGGCGGTCCGGCGGCGCCGGGAGGCCGAGGAGACGCTGGGCACGGCCCGTGCGGAGGCCGGGCAGGAGCGGGAGCGGGCGCGGGCGCAGAGCGAGGAGCTGCTGGCGTCGGCCCGTAACCGGGTCGAGGAGGCGCAGGCCGAGGCGGTGCGGCTGGTCGAGGAGGCGGACCGGCGGGCGTCGGAGGCGGTCGCGGCGGCCGAGCAGCACGCGCAGCAGGTGCGGGACTCGGTGGCGGGGCTGCACGAGCAGGCGCAGGAGGAGATCACCGGTCTGCGGTCGGCGGCCGAGCACGCGGCGGACCGTACCCGCCGGGAGGCCGAGGAGGAGGCGGACCGGGTCCGCGCCGACGCCTACGCCGAGCGGGAGCGGGCGGCGGAGGACGCGGGCCGGGTGCGGCATCAGGCGCGCGAGGAGTCCGAGGCGGCGAAGGCGCTCGCGGACCGTACGGTCGGCGAGGCGATCGCGGAGGCGGAGCGGCTGCGGTCGGAGACGTCGGCGCACGCCCAGCGGGTGCGCACCGAGGTGTCGGACGCGATCGCGCAGGCCGATCAGGACGCGGCGCGCACGCGGGCGGACGCCCGGGAGGACGCGAACCGGATCCGTTCGGACGCGGCGACGCAGGCGGACACCCTCATCACGGAGGCGCGCGGCGAGGCCGAGCGGCTCCAGACGGAGACGCTCGCGGAGGCGGAGCGGCTCCAGATGGAGACGGCGGCCGAGGTGGACCGGGTGCGCGGCGACGCCCACACGGACGCGGAGCGGATGCGGGCGGAGGCGGCGGACACCGTCGGTTCGGCGCAGGCGCACGCGGAGCGGCTGCGCGGTGAGGCGGCGCGGCAGCGGGCGGAGGCGGACGCGGAGGCCGAACGGCTCGTCAACTCGGCGCGCGAGGAGGCCGACCGGACGCTGGACGAGGTGCGCCGGGAGGCCGCCAAGCGGCGCGCGGAGGCGGCCGAGCAGGTCGACACGCTGGTCACGGAGACGACGGCCGAGGTCGACAAGCTGCTGACGGAGGCTCAGGAGCAGGCGCGCAAGATGGGCGCGGACGCGGAGGAGCGGGCCGATTCGATGGTCGGCGCGGCGCGTACGGAGGCGGACCGGCTGGTGTCGGAGGCGACCGTCGAGGGCAACTCCCGGGTGGAGCGGGCCCGTACGGACGCGGACGAGCTGCTGGTCGGGGCGCGCCGGGACGCGACGGCGATAAGGGAGCGGGCCGAGGAGCTGCGCGACCGGATCACCTCGGAGATCGAGGAGCTGCACGACCGGGCCCGCCGTGAGGCCGCCGAGACGATGCGGACGACCGGTGACCGCTGTGACGCGCTGATCACGGCCGCTGAGGAACAGCTGAACAAGGCACAGGCAAAAGCGAAGGAACTGGTTTCTGACGCGGGCTCCGAGGCGGGCAAGGTCCGCATCGCCGCGGTGAAGAAGGCGGAGGGGCTGCTCAAGGAGGCCGAGCAGAAGAAGGCGACGCTGGTGCGGGAGGCCGAGGAGCTGAAGGCCGAGGCGATCCGCGAGGCGATGCTCACGGTCGAGGAGGGCAAGCGGGAGCTGGAGGTGCTGGTGCGCCGCCGCGAGGACATCAACGCCGAGATCTCCCGTGTCCAGGACGTCCTCGAGGCGTTGGAGTCTTTCGAGGCGCCGTCGTCAGCGAAGGACGGGGGCGTCAAGGCGGGCGCGGCGGTCGGGTCCCCTCGTTCGGGTGGTAAGTCGGTGGAGAACTGACGAAGTGTGTGGATTCCGGGAGAATCCTTCGGCCGTGGAGGGTGAATCGGCCACCCCTGGGCCCACCGGCCACTCAAAAGGGGTGTCATTCTCCAGATCAAACACGCATCCGCTCGATGACACACCGCCTCGGCCCCTAGGATTCCACCTATCACCTCACCGGTCTCATTCGACAGGAACCCCATGAGCGACACTTCCCCCTACGGCTTCGAGCTTGTGCGGCGTGGGTACGACCGCGCTCAGGTGGACGAACGCATCTCGAAGCTCGTCTCCGACCGCGACAGCGCTCTGGCCCGGATCACCGCGCTCGAGAAGCGCATCGAAGAGCTGCACCTGGAAACGCAGAACGCGCAGGCGCAGGTCTCCGACGCCGAACCGTCCTACGCCGGCCTCGGCGCCCGCGTCGAGAAGATCCTTCGCCTCGCCGAGGAGGAGGCCAAGGACCTGCGCGAGGAGGCCCGGCGCGCGGCCGAGCAGCACCGTGAGCTCGCGGAGTCGGCGGCCCAGCAGGTCCGCAACGACGCCGAGTCGTTCGCGGCGGAGCGCAAGGCCAAGTCCGAGGACGAGGGCGTCCGGATCGTCGAGAAGGCCAAGTCCGACGCCTCGCAGCTGCGTTCGGAGGCCCAGAAGGACGCGCAGTCCAAGCGGGAGGAGGCGGACGCGCTCTTCGAGGAGACCCGTGCGAAGGCCGCGCAGGCCGCCGCCGACTTCGAGACGAACCTCGCCAAGCGGCGTGAGCAGTCCGAGCGTGACCTTGCCGCGCGGCAGCAGAAGGCCGAGAAGCGGCTCGCGGAGATCGAGCACCGCGCGGAGCAGCTGCGGCTCGAGGCGGAGAAGCTGCGCACCGACGCCGAGCGGCGGGCCCGGCAGACCGTGGAGACGGCCCAGCGGCAGTCCGAGGACATCGTCGCCGACGCCAACGCCAAGGCGGACCGCATCCGTTCGGAATCCGAGCGGGAGCTGGCGGCGCTCACCAACCGCCGCGACTCGATCAACGCGCAGCTGACGAACGTGCGCGAGATGCTGGCGACGCTGACGGGCGCGGCTGTTGCCGCCGCCAGTGCTCCGGTGACCGACGACGAGCCGATCTCCCGCGGGGTTCCGGCTCAGCAGTCCCGGTAGTCTCCGGCGTTCCCGGTTCCCGAGGAGTGGCGCGAAGGGGGCGGTGGGGCTCGTGGCCTCATCGCCCTTTGCGTTGTGCGGTGGGGGGTTGAGGGGGTCGGGGGGCTGTCTTCCGGGGTTCTCGGGGGAGTTGGGGCGGCGGGGTTCTCGAGGGAGTTGGGGCGGCGGGGCGGAGCAGGGCTCAGCCCCGCTTGAAGAACTCCACCTCCGCGAGGGCGAGTTGGCGGCCCTGGGTGAGGCCTGCCGGGGAGTTGAGGGTGAGGCGTACGGTCTTCACGTCGCTGTAGGCCGTGGTGATGGTCTGCGGGCCCGCTTTGTCGGCGAGGCTCAGCTTCTTGGTCTGTTTCTCGCCGGTCGGCGTCGTCACCTCCATGTCGATCTCCAGGGCCCGGCCTTGGGCCGCGTACTCCTGCGGGGTGTCGCCGGCACCGTTGGTGATGATGACGTCGACCAGGCGGAAGGGGGCGCGGAAGGTGTACGTGATCGAGGCGCCCGGGGCTGTGGTGCCCCAGTAGCTGTTGCTGACGCCGTCCGAGGTGTTCGCCGGCGGGTGATGGGCCGTCTCCGCGGTCGCCGTGATCCCGACCGGCGTGATCGGCTCCGCCTTGCTCAGCTTGTCCCTGGTCTCCTCGAAGAGGGCGCGCCCGGCGGGCAGCAGAAGCACCCCGGCGACGCAGAGCCCGACCACAACCCCCAGAATCACGACGAACCGCACCCACCGCCCCGACCCACCCCGCACCCGCCGCCGCCTGAACGGCCACACCGTCCGCCACCAAGGCAGCGGTTCCGGCTTGACGGAGACGGTCAGCTCAGCGGCACAACGCCGGCAGAAGCGCCGGCCCGGGGGGTTGGGGGTACCGCAGACGGGACAGGGCGGTCCGGTGATCTCGTCGGGGGCGGGGGTGGGGCGGACGGTGGGGCGGGGGGTGACGGCTTTCGCGGGGAGTACGGGGACTATGGGGGTGGGGTCGGGGGGGCTTGGGGGTTGGGGTGGAGGAGGGGCTTGTGGGGGGCGTGCGGCGGGGGGTGGTTCGGCGGGGGCGGGCGCCTCGCCTCGCCGTTGCTCGCCGGGGGCAGGCGCAGCGGCGCCCGGCTGACCTCCGGGGGTGGGCGCCGCCTCGCCTCGGGCGCGGGAGGTCAGGCGGGCCCGCAGCGAGGAGGTGCGGGGCGGGGCGGCGGGGTCTGCCTCGGAGGGTGCCGTGGCGGGGGGTTCCGAGGGCATCGGGGGTGCGGCGCGGGGTGGCGCGTCCGGGAACGGCGGGGCGGGCGGGGCTGGGGGTGGCGTGTCTGGAGCGGGGGGACGGGGGGGCGGGGTGCTGGGAGTTGGCGTGCCTGGAGTTGGTGTCCCTTGAGTTGGCGTACCCGGAGTCGGTGTCCTTGGAGTCGGTGCGGCTGAGGGCCTCGCCCGCCGAGCCGCAGGGCCCGAAGCTGACGTGTCCGAGGCGGGCGTGCCTGGAGTGGGCGTACCTGGAGCCGGCGGGCGTGAAGTTGGCGTGCGGGAAGCCGGCGGGCGTGAAGTCGGCGTACCGGAAGCGCGCGTACCCGAAGCCCCCGCCCCCGGCACCGAGGCATCCGACGCCGAAGCCCCCGGACTCGGCGTACCCGAACCCCTCGCCCCCCGACCCCCCGCGCTGGAAGCGGACCCGCCCTGGGCCGGCGTACCCGAGCCGCGCGTACCCGAACCCCCCGCCCCGGGCGCCGGCCCATCCGGAGCCGGCCTCCCCGAGCCGCGCGCACCCGCAGCCCCCGCCCCCGCCCCCGCCCCCGAAGAGCCCTCCTCCCCCCGAACCCCCTCCTCGGCCGCCCCTCCCCCCTCCGACCACCCCAAATACGTCCCGCAGTTGCCGCAGAAATCGTCTGTGGGCCCGTTCAGCGCCCCGCACACCGGACACGCGCGCATGGCGGTCAGCTCCCTTCCTCGGTCGGTGGGCCGGGGAGCAGCAGGACCCGGCAGTCGATGTGGACCGGGCACATGGCCCGGACGATCTCGTGGACCCGGCCGGGGTCGACGTACGGCTCGCGGCCGGGCCAGACGCGGACGACGGGCCCGGTCTCGGACGGCGGGGGCGCGGCGGCGCCGGGCGACGACGACCAGGCCGCACCCCCGTCGCCCACGACATCCGCGTACACCCCGAGCGCGAGCGCCAACGCCTCGGTCAGCCCACGCCGTGTCCCGCGCCGCCGGTGCAACTCGACCGCGCGGGCGACCGCTTCACGCCGGACCTCGGGCGGCTGGCCGGAGCCGTCCCCGGCGCCGACCCAGAACGCCAGCCAGCTGACGAAGTCGTCGGGGGCGACCCGGGGATCGAGGTAGGAGGGGAGGTTGTCGAGGGTGGCGAAGACGGGCGCGAGGACGGTGTCCAGACCGGAGGTGAACCGCTGGGCGAGATCGTCGTCGGCGTAGAGCGCGGGAAGCTGCTCCCCGATCGGATACCGACTGGGCAGCCCGGGAACGGCGGCACGGCTCATCGCGAGACCCCCACCCGGGCAACGGCACCCGCCCAGACCCAGGCACCGGCACCCGCTTTCCCCTGCACTCCCCCACTCACCCCTCCACCCCCGTCACCGACACCACCACCTGATGCTGATACGAGAACACCAACGCCCCCTCCCCCACATCGATCCGGTCCGTAGGACTCCCCCGCCGCCCGGTGATCGGATCCGCCGCGAACAGCCGTACATCCTCCACCAGCACGTTCCCGGTGGCCTGTTGGAGGATGCCGAAGATCTCGCCGTACTGGACGGGTCGGCCGAAGGGCCAGCCGGTGCCGTCGGGGCCGCCGTGCAGGGGGTTCAGGTAGCGGAACAGGGCCGCCAGCGCGGCCTCCCGCACCCGGTCCGCCTCCGCGGCGGACGCCGTGAACCGGGCCACCACCGTCACCCCCTGATACACCGGCGGCTCCACCACCAACCGCGTCCCGATCAGCCGCCGTTCGTCGAGGGTCCGCGCGATCGTCGCCAACACCTGCTCGGACGGCACGAGTTGCTCGAAACGCAGCCGGTCGTCGCCCTCGTCGGCGAGCGCGTCGGGGACGACGAGGACGCGGACGGCACCGGGATCACCGGCGGCCGGAAGGCACCGCACCCGGCGCACGGACGGCGCCGCCTGCCGGGTCAGGATCTCGAAGTCCTCGGCGGTGACGGCCCGTTCCTGCATCCGCAGGGCCTGCGGGGCGCGGAGTCTGGCGTTCTCCAGGGTCTCCCCGGCGACCCCGCCGAGCGCTGCTTCCCGGTTGTCGACGCGGGCGATGTACGGGACCGAGCTGCGCAGTACGGAGATGGCGCCGCGCGCGACGTTCCCGGCCGGACCGCCGCCGGTGCGGTAGCGGGCCACCCGGATCTGGGCCCCCTTGGGCGGTACGGCCCCGCAGTGGCGCAGCGTGCCGTCGGCCTCCCGCAGCACCGGCGGGAAGGTGAACTCCCCGGTGGTGGCGTCGACTTGGACATGCCGGTCGGCGGGCCCGGAGCGGCCGAAGTGGTCGACGACGTCCCAGCGCTGCCAGCCCTCCGCCGAGGAGACCTCCACCTCGGGCGGCCCGCCGTCGAGGAGAACGGGCGGCCGGGTGAGCCGGTACGACTGTCCCGCGACCCCTTCCGACACCCCGAGCGGCACGTCGGACACCGTCTCCGCGTGCTCGACGGACATCGTCCCGCCGATGGTGAATACCGTCGCCTCACGGACAGTTGGGGACTCGGAGTAGAACGGCTGGCCCGGCTCCGGCGCGGTGACCCGGCAGCGCAGCCAGCCCGCGCGGGTCCCGCCGACGACGGACGCGGTGTGCCCGGCGGGGACGTGGACGACGACCTCACCGGGCCTGTTCAGCCCGCCCGTTGTGTCCGCGCCGGTCTCGCACTCCGCCCAACGCGCCCCGTCCCAGGCCTCCCAGACCAGCGGCGGCTGCCTCGGGTCGACGCCGATGCCCTCGACGCGGCTGTCGAGATGGACGGCGACGATGCAGCGGGGCACGGCAGTTGGGAGCCCGAAGAGAAGCGCGTCGCCCGGTTCGGGGGCCGCCTGGAAGGCGGGTACGTCACCGCCCTCGGCGAGGGTGCGGGTCCGGTCGGTCTGCTCGCCGGTCCGGTGCGCGGTGACCAGCCTCGTCAACTCGCTGGGGATGATGCGCAGTTCGGCGACGGTCGTGAAGACGACGGCCTCCTCGCCCTCGCCGCCGGCCGTGGTGACCTCGGTGCCGGGCGGCAGGGCCACCACGTCGGGCTGCGGGGCCGACAGCCAGAAGTCGACCTCGGCGGAGGAGGCCGTCGGCGGGAACAGGCGGATGCCCAACAGGTCCAGGAACGCGGTGTAGTTCTTGTCGGGGACCCGGTTCAGCCGGTACAGGAGCTGGTCGACGAGGTAGGCGAACGTCTCGATCAGGGTGACGCCCGGGTCGGAGACGTTGTGGTCGGTCCACTCGGGGGCGCGCTGCTGGACGTACCGCTTGGCCTCGTCGACGAGTTGCTGGAAGCGGCGGTCGTCCAGGTTCGGGGAGGGCAGGGCCATCAGCTAGCGCTCCTGTCCCCGGTCTCGGCCGTGGCTTCCGAGGGGATCGTGTAGAAGGGGAAGACCAGGTTGCGGCGGTCGTTGGTGGAGCGCACGGTGTAGTGCACGTCGATGTAGAGGGTGCCGGCCTCGACGGCGTCGTAGGCGACGACGACCTGGTCGACCGCGATGCGCGGTTCCCAGCGTTCCAGGGACTCGCGGACCTGCTGGGCGATGCGGCCGGCGGTGGCGCCGTCGCCGGGGGCGAAGACGTACTCGTGGATGCCGCAGCCGAACTCGGGGCGCATGGGGCGTTCGCCGGGCGCGGTGCCGAGGACGAGGCGGATCGCCTCCTCGATCTCGCGGTCCTTCTCGACCATGCCGATGCCGCCGGTGGGGCCGACCCGCAGCGGGAAGCCCCAACCCCGGCCGATGAAGCGCTCGTTCACCAACGGCCCCTGTCTGTAAGGGTGTTCATCACACGCCCCCGATCAGCACGTTCAGCGCGCCCATGACGATCGTCGCCCCGCACGCCGTCTTGTCGCGCATCTTCGCCGCCGGCAGCCCGCCGATGTAGACACCGGCGGTGAGCGTGCCCGGGCCGGGCAGGACGACGTTGGCGGGGCCGAGGGCGAGGTGGGGCGGCATCGCGCAGGTGTGGAGGCTGCCGACGACCGCCGCCGGACGGCCGCCGATGAGGACGGTCACCACGGACCGCGCGGCGGCCGGCGGCGGGGTGGCGATCACTCCGCCGTGGTCGGTGGGGTCACCGGTACGGGCTGCGGCCGGCATGGAACTCTCCTTAGTACAAAGGCCAGTTGGCGCTTTTCCTTGCCGCACGGTTCAGTTGATGCGGATGAGCTTCGCCTTGAGGACGCCGAGCAGTCCGCCGTCGACGGTGACGCCCGTGGTGCCCTTGACGTTGACGTTCTGCCCGTCGACCGTCACGCTGCGGCCGCCGATCTTCACGTCGACCCGCCCCTGGATGTCGACGTTGCGCCCGGACACGCTCACGTCCCCGCGCCCGGCGTCCAGGGTGATGCCCTCGGTGTCGAGCACGACGGACGTCAACTGCCGCCGCCCGCGCGCGAACACGGTCAGCTCGATGCGGTCGCGCCGGTCGTCGAGGAAGACTTCGAGCCGTTCGTCGGCGGTGCGCAGCCGCAGCCCCGAGGGCCCCGGCGCCCGCGCGTCGAGCAGTTCGACCCGGTGCCCCGAACGGGACACCACAGAACGCCGGTTGACCCTGCCGGTCGTCTTGTCGACGAGGGGGACGTCGTGCCGGGAGGGCTGGTCGACGCCGTTGTAGAGGCCGCCGATGACGTACGGGCAGTCCAGCAGCCCCTGTTCGAAGCCGACCAGCACTTCATCGTTGACCTCGGGGCTCACCACCCCGCCGCCGCCCTTGCCGCCCCACTGCACGGTCCGCACCCAGTCGGTGACGTAAGTGTCGTCCAGCCAGGGGAACTTGAGCCGTACGGCACCGCGTTCGCCGCCCGCCGGATCGCGGACGTCGGTGACGACCCCGATGGCCAGCCCCGGCATCCGGGGCCCGCGCGAGGGGGCGTTGGCGCCGGTGACGAGCCCGGTGAGCGAGCGGTCGGGGCTGGCGCTGACCCAGACGGTCGTACGGTAGCCGCCGTGCGGTTCGAGGATGTGCTGGACGGCCGTCGCCGTGTACTTGCCGGAGAACGCCTGCCCGACCCTGCCGAACGCGACCGGCTTGCCCGCCCGCAGCAGCGGGTTGCCCAGCACGACAACCTCCAACTCGGCGAATCCGGCGCTGACTTGGTCCGCCACGGCCTCGGCGACGGCGTTCGTCTCGGCCTGCGTGCGGTAAGGGGTGTCGGTGACGGTCAGCTTGGACCGGCCGAACCGGGCGGCGAACTCCGGTGCCAGGCCCGGCAGTACGGTGTCGCTGACGACGGACGGCTTGGGCGAGGTGAGCGGCTTCTTGTTGGTGACGTCCCACCCGCGCACCTCCACCTGGGCGGCCCCGTCGGCGGCCGACAGCGCGGCCCGCAGCGAGATCAGATTGCTCCCGTACTCCAGCACCATCGGATCCCGGACGGCCGACGTCGCGGGCGAGGGCGCGCCGGAGGCCTTGACCGGCTTGGTGAACTGGAGCAACCCCTTGTCGTCCACCCGGACTTGGGCGCCGCTCTCGGCGGCCAGGTACTGGAGGAAGTCCCAGTCGGAGACGTTGGCCTGGGAGAGCTGCTGGTAGGTGATCGGCGCCGCGTCGACCGTACCGACGGCGAGTCCCGCCCCCGCGGCGACCTTCCGGACGATCGCCGACGCCGTCATGTTCCGGTACGCGACGACCTTGCGCCCCCGCTGGAGCCGGTGCGCCTTGGAGTAGGCGCGCACGACGGTGAACGTCCCGGTGCGGTCGTGGTCCAGCTCCAGCGCCGTCACCTCACCGTTGAACAGCCGCTCGCGGGACTGCCCGGAGACGGTGACGACGGACACCCGCAGCGGGGTCCCGATGGTGATCCCGGTGGCGGCGAGGAACTCGTGGCCGGGATCGCGGACGGTGACGACGGCGGCGTCGGGCAGCCCGACGTTCTCGTCGACGACACAACTCACCACCTGCGCGGCCCAGATGGGGGGCAGCTCGCCCGGGGTCTCGATGACGGGGTCGGCGGCGAAGGCGCGCCCGCTGAGGTCGGTCACGGCAGCTCCGTCCGGGATTCCCCTGGTCTGTAGGTCACTGCTGCTCCTCCTCCGCCCCCGCGTCCCGCAGCCCCGGCACCACCAGCTCGGTGCCGGGCACGAGCGCCATCGGATCGTCGATCCCGTTCGCCTCGGCGATGACCCGCCAGGCCGTCGCGTCGCCGTACTCCCGCCAGGCCAGCATGGCGAGGCTGTCGCCCGCGACGACGGTGTGCGTGGAACGGGCGGCCCGCGCGCCGGACGTCGGGTTCTGCCCCGCCGGGTCGACGGTCGCCTCCTCGACGGTCAGCGAACAGGTGGCCCGCAAAGGGGTGCCGTCCACGTCGAACAACGTGTACGACACCGACAGACTCGACAGCACCCCGTCGAACGACGTCGTACGCGCCGTCCCCCACTCGAACCGCACCCACGGGCTGGCCGGCTTCTTGCGCCCCAGGCTGACCGGCGTCGGCACGCACCCCTTCAGCAGCGTCTCCACCGCCTGCTCGACGGAGTTGTCGTGGGTGGCGGTGGCGTCCAGGAACACCTCCAGGCTGAGTGTGCGGGGCCCGCTGCCGACGAACTCCGGCAGCGCGGACTGCCCCGCCGTACGGGAGGGGGTGCGGCGCCACTCGGTGCTCTTGCTGAGCTGGAGTGTCGAGGGGTTGAACTGGAGGTCGAGGCGCGCGATGGTCCCGCCGGGTTTGGCGCCGACGGACGGCGGGGGTTCTTTGAGGGTGAGGCGGGCGCGGACGCGGGTGGGACGGGTGGACATGGTCGGGCCTCCTTTCTGAGGGTTCGGGAGTTCGGGTCGGCGGCGGTGTGTTCATCGGCGGCGATGTGGGCGCCCGGGTCAGGACGGCCGTAGCCCTTGGTGGGCGATCTCCAGGGTTTCCATCGCCGCCGAGGAGTCGGCGGGGTCGAAGGAGGGGCCCTGCCAGCGGACGGGGACGATGCCGAAGACCTGCCAGCTGATGATCTGGCTGAGGTCGGGGCGCAGGGCGACGATCTCGCCGTCCTTCGGCTCGACCCTGCGCAGGGTCTTGTCGAGCCAGCGGGCGATCTTCGCCGTGTCGGCGGTCACGGGGCGGCTGAGGGTGATGTTCGACCAGGTGACGCGGCCGGGGAGCTGCCAGGTGAAGTCGTTGTTGCCGCCCTCGGCGTACGTCTCCATCTCCACCTCGGCGCCCATTCCCGAGCAGGTGTGAAACGCGCCGAGGTCGTTCCCGCCGATCGCCAGCCGGAAGTACACGCTGGTCGCGAAGATGCTGTCCGTCATGCGTCATCCGTTCCGTGCTTCAGCGGCGTCCGTCGTAGGGGCGGCCCGTACGGTCGCGGCCTCGGCGCAGTTCGGTGCGCAGGAGGCGGGCGAGGGGGTCGAGGAGCCGGCGGGCCAGGTCGTCGAGGTCGGGGTCGGGTGGGGTGGGGGGTTGGGGGGTGTTGTTGTTCGCGGTGCGGGTGGTCTTGGTGGGGGTGGTTCTGGTGTCTTTGGTGAGGGGGTTCTTCGTGAGGGAGGTCTCTGTAAGGGCGTTCTCGGTCAGGGGGTTCTTTGTGGCCGGCGGGGGTGCGTCGCGTTGGACTGTGGGTTTGGTGGTGAGGGGGGTTCGGGGCGGCGGGAGGGGGGCTGTCGCCGGGGCTTGTGGGGTGGCCGGGGGGAGGGGGCGGGCGGGGATGATCGGTGGGGGCTGGCGGTCGGGGGGTGGGAGGGGGCGGATCAAGGGGGTGGAGCGTTGTATGTGGGGTGTGGGGGTGGCGGATCGGCGGGTGGGTGTCTGTGTGGCGGGGTGGGAGACGGTGGCGGGTGGGGTGTTGGTCCAGCGGGCCGGGACTACTGGGGGGCGGGGCGGGGTGGTGGCTGCGGAGGGGGACATGCCTTGGGCGGTGCGGGTGTTGAGGGTGAGGGGGCGGGAGGGGAGGAGGGCTCGGGAGAGGAGGGGGGTGGCTGCGGTGCGTATGTCTCCGACGGCTTTGGCGGGGGGGCGGGCGGTGACGAGTGGGGGCGGGGTGTGCGGATGGTTCTGCGGGCCGTTGGGGGTGTCGCCTTCGGCGTGGGAGTTGCGGCGAGCGGAGTCTGTGGATATTGCCCGGGCCACGATGAGGGGGGACTGGGAGTTCTGCGGGCGTTGGCGGGCGCCGTCTTCAGTGGCTCCGGCTGGGGGGCGGGAGCTGACGAGGGGAGTCGGGGGGCCGGGGTGCAGGGAACTCCGGGTGCCTGTATCGCCTGCGGCGTGAGTGTCTCCGGTGCCTCCGGGCGAGGGCCGGGAGTTGACGACCGGAGTTGGAGTACCGGGGTACAGGGAGCCCTGCGAGCCTGCGGCACCGGTGTCTCCGGGAGCCCCCACGACTCCGGCCGACGGACGGGCGCCGACGAGCGGAGTCGAGGTGCCGGGGTACAGGGTGCCTGCATCGCCTGCGGCACGGGTGTCTCCGGTAGCTCCGGGCGAGGGCCGGGAGTTGACGACCGGAGTTGGAGTACCGGGGTACAGGGAGCCCTGCGAGCCTGCGGCACCGGTGTCTCCGGGAGCCCCCACGACTCCGGCCGACGGACGGGCGCCGACGAGCGGAGTCGAGGTGCCGGGGTACAGGGTGCCTGCATCGCCTGCGGCACGGGTGTCTCCGGTAGCTCCGGGCGAGGGCCGGACGCTGACGACCGGAGTCGAAGTATCGGGGTACGGGGAGCCCTGCGAGCCTGCGGCACCGGTGTCTCCGGCAACCCCCGCGACTCCAGCCGACGGGCGAGCGCCGACGAGCGGAGTCGAGGTGTCCGGGTACAGGGAACTCCGGGAGACCGCATCGCCTGCGGCGCTCGTCTCTCCGGTCCCTCCCCCAACTCCCGCCGGGCCACGTGCGCCGACAATCGGGGCCGAGGCATCGAGGTGCGCGGAGTTCCGTACCCCCCTGACCGCATCGCCTCCGGCGCCTGCGGCACGCGCCGCCCCGGAGCCGTCCGCAGCTCCGGCCGAGGTAGGGGCGCCGCTGCTCCGAGTCGGGGTACTTGAGTCCGGGGACCTCTGCACCCCGCCGCGCGCATCGCCCCCTCCCCGGGCACTGGAGGCGACAGCCGGTCCCGCACCTCCGGCCCCTTGACGGCCGGAGTCCGTACGGCCACCGTCCTTGCCTCGGGCGGAAGTTGAGCGCTGGGAGTACTCCGAGACGGCTCCGTTCCCGGCGCCTTCAGCCGGGGCCCGGGATACGACTACGGGGTCCGGGCCTTGGGTGCGAGGCTGGCCGGGGTTCGGGTCGGTGGGGGTGACGACGAGGGGGTTCGGGGCGGATGGGGTACGGGGACGGCCGGGGCTCACGTCACCGTCGTCCGGGCCGCGACCGGGGTGCGTGTTGCTTCCGGAACCCTCAACTACGGTCTGGCCAACGGTAGTAGGGGACTTGGCGCCTTCGGCCAGAGCTCGGGATACGACGACCGGACCGGGAGCTGCCAGTTCTGGGGTTCCGTGTCGCCCGGGGTCGGTAGGAGTGACAACGAGGGGACCGGCATCCGAGGAGCCCCGGGCCCCCTGACGCCCAGCGCCCACATCACTCCCAGCGCCCCCAACTCCAGCCCCACCAACGGTGGCATTACCAGCCCCTTCACTCCCAACACCGCCAACAGCAGCACTGCCGGCCCTGCCGACGCCAGCACTCCCAGCACCCCTGCCCCCATCAACTCCAGCCCCACCAGAAGCAGTCGAGCCATGAGACGACTGCCGCCCCTCACCCCCAGCAACTCCAGCCCCGCCAGCGCCAGCGCCCCCATCAACTCCAGCTCCACGAGAAGCAGTCGAGCCACGAGAGGACCGCCGCCCCTCACCCTCAGCCAGCGCCCGGGACACAACAACCGGACCCGAAGCCGCCAACCCCGGACTTCCCTGCCCCCCAGAGCCGACATCAGCAGGAGCGACGACGACAGGACCGCCACCCGAGGAACCCCGAACACCCTCCCGCCCAGCACCCACACCACTCCCAACACCCTCGCCCCCATCAACTCCACTTCCGCTAGGACCAGTTAGCCCATGAGACGACTGCCGCCCCTCACCCCCAGCCGAGGCCCGGGACACAACAACCGGGTCTGAAGGAGCCGAACCCCGAACCGGCCGACCGGCGTCCGCATCGGCCGGAGTGACAGCAGAACCCGCACCCGAAGGACCCCGAGCACCTTGACGCCCAGCACCCCCAGCATCAGCCCCGCCAGCACCCCCATCAACTCCAGCCCCGCCAGAAGCAGTCGAGCAACGAGAAGACTGCCGCCCCTCACCCTCAGCCAGCGCCCGGGACACAACAACCGGACCCGAAGCCGCCGATCCCGGAGCTCCCTGCCCCCCAGAGCCGACATCAGCAGGAGCGACGACCACAGGACCAGCACCCGAAGAACCCCGGACACCCTCCCGCCCAGCACCCACACCACTCCCAACACCCCCCGCTCCAGCCCCATCACCCCCAACAGCAGCACCTCCAACTCCACCCCCGCGAACAGCAGCGCCACCCGCCCCAGCACCGTCAACGCCAGCACTGCCACCCCCACCGACCCCAACACCCCCGCCCCCAACACCTCCAGCCCCACCAGAAGCAACCAGCCCACGAGAAGACCGCTCCCCCACCCCACCCCCTTCAGCCAACGCCCGCCCCACAACAGCCGCCCCCAACTCCCCCCCACCCTCAGCCCCCCGCAACGGCACCACCAACGGCCCCGCCCCAGAAGCCACTTGCTCAGCCCCACCCACCCCCGAAGCCCCCCCAAGACTCCGCCGCACCCCCACCTCCCCAAGCAACGGCGCACCACCCACCCCCCGACCACCCGCCACCTCCGCAGTAGCAGGCAACGCGGCCAAAGGCGCCCCCAACCCACCCCGAACCCGAGCACCAGACCCACCCCCCGAAGCCGAACCACCCAACCCCTCAGCCGCACCCCCCGCTTCCACACCCGCACCCCCCACCTGCCGCTGCACAACAGGCAACACAGAACCGCCCCCCGCACCAGGAACAACCTCCCCCGACGCCAACGGAGTAGCAGTAGCCGGCAACTCCCCCAACGGAGCCCCCAGCGCCCCAACCTCCCGCACACCGCCACCCACCACGGAACCACCACCATGAACCAACCCCGCACCACCGCCCCCTCGACCCCCCTCGGAGGACCGCACCACAGCAACCCGCCGCACAACCCCAGCAGGCCGCCGAGCCACAGTCAGCGCCCCGGACACAGCCCGAGGCCGCACAAAAGCCCGACCCGCCCCCTCAGCAGAGACCCCACCGGACCCCCCGCCAGGCACCCCGCCGGACGACGTACCAGACAACACACCGGACGTCCCCCCAGCCCCCCCACCGAACGCTCCGCCGGACGCCCCTCCAAACCCCCCACCACCAGATACCCCGCCGGACACCTCACCAGCCCCACCACCCAACTCCCCACCAACCCCCCGCCCCCGCACCCCTCCCCCACCCAACTCCCCATCCCCAGCCCCCACCCCCACCTTCACCTTCACCGCCCGCAACAAAACAGGCCCCCCACCACCCGAACCAGCCCCTCCCGCCACCCGAGCCACCCCCCGCACCACCCCCGCCGGCGCCCCCTCCGACACCCCATGCCCCATCCCCCCGCCAAACGAAGGATCCTGCCAAGCAGCCAACCCCGCCCGAAAACTCAGCCCATCACTGACCCCCAACACCCCCCGGGAAACAGTGAGCGCAGGCGGCGAGGTACGACGCCACCCCCCATCCCAGTCACCAGGCACCCCACCGGAACCCACCCCACCAGACCCCGCCTCAGAACCCGAGCCGCCCCCACCGAAACCCCCGGCCTCCGAACCCGAAGCCGAAACAGAACCCGAGGCCGCACCCCCACCCGAGGCAGAACCCGGAGCCGACACCACACCCGAAGCCGAAACCGACCCCGAACCCGACCCCTCCCCCGGAGCCAAGCCGGCACCCGCCCCCACCCCCAACCCCGCACCCCCACCCACACCAACCCCCCCACCCCAACCCCCCCGAACCCTCTCCCACCACCCCACCCCTCAACCCCCTTCATTCACACGCACATTGATCCGAGCAATCTCCGCCACCCACAACCGCCGCTCCTCATGCGTCAAATCCAATATCTCCTCCCGCTGCCAGTGAAAGTGATAAGCGACGTACGCGACCTCCTCCCGCAACCGACCAGCCGCGTACGTCACGATTCCCCCAGGCGCCCACCAGAAAGATCGACCTCGAACCCGCCCTCACAATGCGGACAGGTCACGGCCGCCCGGGTATGCCCCTCACTGTTGATCCGCCGATAGAAATCCTGAAGAAAAGCGACATCGGTGGCATACATCCGCTCGACAACCCCCGCATGCACATCACTGATCCCCCCGAGCCGGGTAATGACCTGACTCAGCAGCACGACACTCAAATACGCGGGATTCTCCTTGACCCGAAGGTCGATCTGCGGACGCAGCTCATCGCGGGCGGTGGCGAGCCGCATCACGCCGTGCCGATGGACGGTGCCGGCCTCGTCGACGTACCCACGAGGCAACTCGAACTCGAACTCGGTACGCAGCCCGGAATCCCCCGCCCCCGAAGCCGAGCCGGCACCCGACCCCCCGGAGCCAGGAGCCAGGACAGAACCCGGACCCACCTGCGCGGTCCCCGCGACAGCGGCAGGCTCGGTCGCCTGGAGAATCTCCTCCAGGTTCCCCGCCGAAACCGTACGACGCCTCATTCGACGACGATCTCCTCGAACACGATGGTCACGGTCTCGGTCGCGGCGGAGGACTCCCCCGCCTTGAGCGACGGCCCCTCCCACTTGGACGCCCACCCCTGCATGAGCTGGATCCGCCGGACGGTGTTCCCCTCGGTGTCCATGATCTCGATCGTGAGGTTCTGCCGGGCGGCGTTGACGGCCCCGTTGTTGAGGGTCTCCTTGATCCAGTCGGTGAAGTCGCCGCTCTGGTCGAGCCCCCGGGTGATGGTGATCTCGCCGGCCTGCCGGGCGCCGGGCTGCTTGCGGATGATCTGCTTGCCCTCGGAGGTGACCTGCCGGATCTCGACGACCTCCTCCTCGACGGTCAGCCCGCTGATCTCCTGGATCGACTCGACGAGATACCCGCCGAGCTGCACACCGAAGACATGGGTGGAAAGAGCATCACCAGTTGCCATGACTATTCGTCAACCTTCCTCACAGAAACCCGAAACCGAACCGAATCCCGCCGCCGGCCGCTTCACTCGTCGATAAGACTGGTGCTGTCCGAGAACTGAGCCAACCGGAAGATCACGAACTCCGCAGGCTTCACCGGCGAAACCCCGATCTCACAGACGACCCGCCCCTGATCGATGGACTCCTGCGGATTGTTGCTGCGATCACACTTCACATAGAAAGCCTCTTCGGCGGTCCGCCCGAACAGCGCCCCCCGCCGCCACTCCTCGGTGAGAAACGCGGTGACATTGCGCCGGATACTGGACCACAACCGGTCGTCGTTCGGCTCGAACACCACCCACTGGGTCCCCAACAGAATGGATTCCTCAAGGTAATTGAAAAGCCGCCGCACATTGAGATAGCGCCACGCCGGATCCGAGGAGAGCGTCCGCGCACCCCAGATCCGGATCCCCCGCCCGGGAAACGCCCGGACGCAGTTCACCCCGATCGGGTTCAGCAGATCCTGCTCCCCTTTGCTGAGCCGCAGTTCGAGATCGACGGCCCCCCGGATCACCTCGTTCGCCGGCGCCTTGTGCACCCCGCGCTCGGCGTCGCTGCGCGCCCACACCCCGGCGACATGCCCGCTCGGCGGCACGGTCGTATTGCGCCCGACGGCCGGATCGAAGACCCGCACCCACGGGTAGTAGAGGGCCGCGTACCGGGAGTCGTACCCCGCCTCGTCGTTGCGCCAGGCGCGTACCTGCTGGGCGTTGAGGCCCGGCGGGGTGTCGAGGACGGCGACCCGGTCACCCATCTGCTCGCAGTGCGAGATCACCGCCAGCTGCACGGTCCGCACCCCCTCGGCGTCGATGTCCCCGCGCTGATAGGCGCTCATCAGATCCGGTACGGCGACCATGGTGATCTCGTCGATCGCCTCCAGCCCCCCGAACCCCGTCCGCGCGCCCGCGTCCCCGACGTACTCCGCCGGATCGAGGCGTACGACCGTCCCGGCGGCGGGCGCGGCCGGGGCGTCGGGGACCGCCAGGGTCTGGCTCGCGGGCCGGGTCTGCGGGGCGCCGCGCTGTTCGGTGACCTCGATCAGCGCGGAGGTACGGGCCTGGGTGACGAGGTAGCCCTTGACGTTGCGGCGCGCGGAGGCCTCGTACGTCTCCGTCACCTGGTCGCCCTGGCGGACCAGCAGTTTGAAGCGGTCCTCGGGCGGGTTCTCGCCGTCCGCGTCGGCGACCTCCACCGAGACCCCGCTCACCCCGGGCTTGGCTGCGACCAGGAAGCCGCCGACCTCGACGGGGGCAACGGCCTTCGGCGCGGCGGGAGTTGATGTATCGGCCGCCTCCGCCGCGCCGCCGATGCGGACGACGTACGCGGCGGCGCCGCCGTTGGAGAAGTAGCCGAAGACCGCGAGGGCCAGGTACGTCCCGTCGGTGAAGCCGCCGAAGAGCTGGGTGTACTGGTCCCAGCTGGTGACCAGCGTCGGCGTGTGGAAGGGGCCCTGTCCGGCGAATCCGACGAACGCGGCGACGGCAGTGCCGACCCCTTCGATGGGCCGGGCACCGGACTGCACCTCCTCCACGTACACGCCCGGGGTGAGGTACGTCGGCATGCTCGCTCCTTCGCGTCCTGCGGGGCACCTGTGTCCAGGCCGAGTCTGCGGCTGGGGCGGGTGGGACGGCAGGGACGCCGGGCCATGCCCGGGGGCAGACCCGACTGCCTTTCCGTACGCCCCCGATGCCCTCCCGTCCTGACCCCGCAACTGCCCTCCCGCCCCTGGACGCCCCCGCCCGCACGCGTTCCACTGGGGGCCGGCCGGAACAGGGGCGCGGCGAGGGGGCAGCGAGGATGGGGAGTTCTGCGGCGCGTGCCGGGCGGGCGGAGGAGCTGGGGGCGGCACGGACGCCCGCGCGGGGGGTGGCGGGCGCGGCGGGTGGTGCCCAGGGGGCGTACGCGGCGGGCGGCGATCAGGGGGCGTACGCCGTCGGCGCTCGGCAGGAGTCGTACGAGGGCGGCGCGCGGGGGGAGTCGTACGAGAGCCCTGCCGGAGCCGCCGTGCCTCCGCCGCTCAGCGTCGGTGGGCTGCGGGCCGCGCAGAGCGGGGTCGGGAACGCGGCCGTGAGCGCGATGATCGCCCGTCGGATGCGGCCGGCCGAGCCTGTCGTGGAGGAGCCGGCGCCGGATCACGAGGTGCACAAGGAACCCGGCGTGCACAAAGTGCTCAGCTCCCCCGGTCGGCCGCTGGACGCGCCCCTCCGGTCCGAGATGGAGACCCGGCTCGGGGCGGACTTCGGGGACGTCCGGGTGCATTCGGGGGCCGCCGCCCGGCGTTCGGCGGCGGAGATCGGCGCGCGGGCGTACACCTCGGGGAGTCATGTGGTGATCGGCGCGGGGGGCACGGACAAGCACACCCTCGCGCATGAGCTGACCCATGTCGTGCAGCAACGGCAGGGCCCGGTCGCGGGCACCGACGACGGATCGGGGCTACGACTGTCCGACCCGTCGGACCGCTTCGAGCGAGCGGCGGAGGAGAACGCGCGACGGGTGATGGCGGGGCCGGTGGCGGGGCGGGAGGAGAGCGAGGGGGCGGGGGGAGGGGGTGCGCGGCGGGCGGGGGCGGTGCAGCGGGCGGAAGAAGCAGTGCAGCGGGCGGGGACCGTGCAGCGGGCGGAAGCCGCACAGCGAACGGAAGCCGTACATCAGGCGGGGACCGTGCAGCGGGCAGGAGCAGTGCAACAGGCGGAGGCGGTACAGCGAGCGGAGGCCGTGCAACAGACGGAAGCCGTACAGCGAGCGGAAGCCGTGCAACAGACAGAAGCCGTATATCAGGCGGAAGCCGTCCAGCAGACGGAATCGGTACAGCGGGCGGAAGCCGTGCAGCGGATGGTGTCGGAAGAGGAGGAGGCCGTGGCGGAGGCGGCGCCCGTACCGGCGCCTGCGCCCGGGCCCTCGCTCGCCTCCACATCCGCGTCCGTAGAAGCACCGGCACCCGCACCGGCGCCCGCGCCCTCACTCACGTCCGCATCCGTAGAAGCACCGGCGGAAGCGTCGGCGTCAGCCACTCCCGCCCCCGCCCCAACCACCGCGCCCGCCCCAACCACCGGCCCACCCCAACCCGCCCAGATCGCGAACGCCAAACGTGTCGGTCTGGAGATCGAGATCACCGTCAAGCTGGAGGAGACGGCCGCGAGCGGGCCCACGAACCGGGCGACCCGGAATCAGACCGTCCGGAACGGGGACCTGCTGGCCGAGTCGGCGGCGAGGGAGCTGGAGCTGCCCGTGGTGAAGCTGGAAGTCGAGGGCATGGACCGGGGCGGCGGGGAGCCCACGGCGGAGGTGATCTACGGTCCGCTGCCGCGCGACGAGTACACGACCCCCGCGTTCGTCATGGCCCGCAAGAGCCTGATCGACCAGTTCAGCGCGGTGGCGGGGAAGTCGGTGCCGTTCGCCGAGGTCATCGCCGCGTACAACAGGTCCCTCAAGGGGGCCGCGAGACGCTACCAGTTGACGGTGCGGGACATGGGCAACCGGATGCGGACGCTGCGCTCGGGGCGGATCAACGAGAACACGCAGACCAACGTCTCCCTGCCGTACGCGAAGGTCGGCGACGCGCCGCCCCTCCCGGTGCGGGGCGCTCCCTCGGCGCGCGGCGGCCGGCTCGCGGCCGGCGGGCGGGGCGGGCGGGCCCGGGGCGGGGCCACGCGCGGGGGGTTCACCGGGCGGCAGCCGGCGGGGTGGCCCGAGGGGCGGGACTTCGCCGATCTGTTCCGGGACAACCAGCAGAAGATGTTCACGACCGCCCGCGCGACGGCGGGTGCCGTCGCGGACGCCAGGGTCAGCGGCCGGCGCCGCGTCGTCTCGCTGCTCACCCAGGTCGTCTTCCAGGAGGCGATGTACGCGGCCCACAACATCACGCGGGGCAGCGAGGGTGAGGTGGCCAAGCAGCACTTCCACGTGATGATGAAGACGAGCCCCCAGGACGTCGTGATGACCGTCCTCACCGACGAGGAGGCGGTGGATCTGCTGGCGTGGCTGGAGGACGCCGGGGCCGGGGCGGCGGCGGAGCTGAACACGGGGGCGACGGCCGCCGCCGCGCAGCACGGCGGGGCGCGGCAGGAGGTCACGGTCGACGTGGAGGACCTGAAGACGGCCCTGCGCAAGCGGGTCAGCGCGGGCAAGCAGCGGCTGGGGGTGCGGAGGAAGGGCACCGAGAACGACCACTCCTCCCCGGTGTTCGACCGCGACAACAACCCTGCCGGCGAGCTGCGGCACTTCCACCCGAGGGCCAGCAACCGGCTGCCGATCACGGAACAGGACGGGGAGGCGCACTTCGTGGTGGAGGAGCGGTCGTCGAAACACCTGCTGAACGATCCGAGTGTGGGGGCGGCGGAGAAGCAGAGGTATGTGCGGGAGTTGCAGGAGGGGTAGGGCCTGTCCGGCGGATCTTGCCGGGGTCGCGGGCCCTGGCCCCTACGCCCGTACCGCCACCCCCACATGCACCCCGAACTCGCTCTCCAGCACCAGCCGCCCCAGCTTCCGGTACTCCCGGGCCACCGCCGTCACGACCTGGGTCATCCCCAGCGGTTCGGCCGACTCCGCCGCGAGGTAGGCCGCCGTCACCGCGCACGCCCGGATCGAACCGCCGGCCAGCTCGAACCGCTCGGCGCAGAACGGGAGGTCGAGGTCGCCGGCCCGGGGCAGCCGGGTCCCCAGGCACCGTTCCCACAGCGCGAGCCGCTGCCCGGCGTCGGGCAGCGGGAAGTCGGCGACCACGTCCAGCCGGCGGGTGAACGCCTCGTCGAGGTTGGCGCGGAGATTGGTGGTCAGTACGGCGATCCCGTCGAAGGACTCCATCCGCTGGAGCAGGTACGCGGACTCGATGTTGGCGTGCCGGTCGTGCGCGTCCTTGACCTCGGACCGCTTGCCGAAGATGGCGTCGGCCTCGTCGAAGAGGAGCACGGCGTTGACGGCGGAGGCCTCGGTGAAGATGCGTTCCAGGTTCTTCTCGGTCTCGCCGATGTACTTGTCGACGACGGTGGACAGGTCGACGACGTACAGATCCATCCCCAGATCGGCGGCGACGACTTCGGCGGACATGGTCTTCCCGGTCCCCGACTCCCCGGCGAACAGCGCGATGACCCCCCGCCCGCGCCCGCCCCCCGGCCGCATCCCCCACTCCCCCAGCACCTGCTGCCGATGCCGCGCCCGCACGGCCAGCTCCCGCAACCGCCGAGAGGTCCCGTCCGGCAACACGAGATCCTCCCACCCGACCCCGGGCTCAACTCTCCGCGCCAGCCGCTCCAGCCCGGCCCCGTTCTGCGCCCGCACGGCACGACGCAGATCATCGGGCCCGACGGCACGCCCGTCGAGCGCGGCGGTACGTACGGCGACGTCGGCGGCGCGCCGGAGTTGCCCGGCGTCGAGGCGGTGGGCGGATACGGCGTGGGCCAGGGAGGTGAGGTCGGGGGTGCTGGGGGTGAGGTCGGGGGTGTTCGGGGCGAGGGGGGCGAGGTCAAGGGGGGCGCCGAAGGGACCGACTCCCCGCACCGCCCCCTCCAACGCCCCCCTCCACCGCTCCACCTGCCGCTCCACCCCCGCCGCAGGCACCTCCAGCACAACAGGCGTGTCCGCAGCCCACCCCGGGTCCCAGCCCCCGCTGCCGTGCACCAACACCGGCACCCCCCGCAGCGCCCCGCACAACTCCCGCAGTACACGCGTCCGTTCGGCGGGCTCGTCAGGAAGGGACTCCAGGGGGCCGAGTACTACGCCCGACCCTGTCAGCCGTGCCTCGCGGGCCAGCACCCGGGCCAGGTCCCGTACCTCCCCGGTCCGCCGGCCCAGCGCCCCCGCGTCGACTACCAGCACCCCCAACTCGGCCGCACTCAGCGCGGAAACGGCCAGCCCCTGCGCATCCCCGCCCCGACTGCGCAGCTGTACGAGCCCAGTTCGGACCGCATCCGCAGCGCGCCGCACCAAGTCCCGGTCAGCGGTGGGATCTTCGGCCGCCTCCTCCAGCACCCCACCCAGCCGCACATCAGGCACCGAACTCCCCAGCAGATGCCCGGTGACCCGGTCGGGCACCACCAACACCCGTGACAGCGGCGGTCGTTCAGCCTCCCGTACCTCCACCAACCCGCCCTCGACCAACGGCGCTCCCGGCCCCAGCCGGAACCGCGCGGCCGACGCCCCCGGCAACCCGCACAGCTCCAGCGCGAGCCCGACGGTCGGCCGGCGCCGGGTCAGATCGTCGTTGAGATACCCGTACAGCCGCTCGAACCGCGCGTCGAGATCAGGCGCGACGGCGACGAGCAGCAGATCGAGATCCAGCGCGGACAGCCCGAACGCCGAGGCGAGCCCCCCGAGCACGGACCCCCGGTCAGGCACCCACGCCTCATGCCCGACCGCCCCGAGCCCCCCACCCCCGTCAAGAATCCGCCCCACGGCCTCGGGCGTGAGGTACTGCCCCCGATACGGATCACCAGGATCAGGATCAGCCCCCCGCCGCACAGCGACAGCCTCCCGAACCCGCCCCTCAACAAGCCGCAGCCGTGACCACAACTCCGGCACGGCCGGGGAAAGTTCACGCCCAAAGCCACCGGAACCACCGAAGCCCTCGGATGCCCCGGCACCCTCGAAGCCGACACCCCCCTCACCCCTCTCCAACCCCCCACCCTCCCGCTCCCCCAACACATACCTCACGGCTGCCGATCCCCCCTCCGACGCCGCCCCGGCGCACCCCCCCGCTCCCGCGGCCCGGAGAACCCCTCGCTCCCCGCATCCCCCACCTCCCGATACCGCAGCCGCCTCCCCGGCACCCCCTCAGCAGCCGACCGCACGACCAACCCCTCCGTCACCGGCGGCGCCGACGCCCGTACCGCCCCCGCCAGCGGCGCCTGTACCCGCAGTCCGAGGGACGCCTTCATCTCGCCCCCGAACGCCGACCAGACATCCGACACCGACGGCCCGTCGGTCCAAGTCCCCGCCGTCTCGAGGCTGATCGTCAGGCCCAGCTCCGCCAGCGTCCCCGTGAGCAGCCGGGACGGCAGCACATCGGTGGCCGCGAGAGTCGTCAACACCTGTGACAGCAACCGGTGTTCATCGGTGGGACGGCTCGCCCAGGCCGTCACGAGGTACGTCAGGTCGAACCACCGCGCGGGCGAGCGCCGAGCGACCAGGTGGCCCTCGTCGTCGTACATCTCCCCCGCCCCCGTCCCCCGCCGCGCCGCGTCCTCGCGGATGTCGTAGAGGAAGACGCAGACGGTGGGGGCGCTGCGGCGGGCGGCCCAGTCGCGGGTGGGGGCGTCGAAGGCGACCTCGACGCCGGACGTCTCCAGGCCGGACTCGGTGAGCAGCCGCCGCAGGCCCTCGTCGACTTCGTGGATCACCGGCGGTACACCTCGTCGGGCGGCTGGATGGTGCCGAGGACGACGAGGAAGCCGGTCGTCACCGGCGAGAACCCGGGCCCGCTCGCGGTGATGATCCGGGGGCCGGTCTGATCCTTGGGGAGGATCAGCAGCTGCCCGGTGAAGGTGCCGTCGGGCAGCGGGACGGTCGGCGCGGCGGCGGCCGTGATCCCCGGTTTCCAGGTGAGCTTCACCGGCGCCCCGGGCGGAAAGTCCGTACCCCGCACCGAAGTCACGAACCCCGGCTTGCCGATGTCCGGTACGGCCACGATCTTCGGCTGGAGGATCCGCAGCCGCTGCCGCGCGAAGTTGTCGTTCGGGTTCGCGTCCGTCCCGGTGGTGGTCAGCGTCCCGGTGAGGGTCGCGGTGAGCGCCTTGTCGGGACTGAGGACCACCGTGACGACCGTACGCGCGCCCTGCGCCAGATCGGGCAGCGCACAGCTCCAGTTGGCGTCGCACCCGGCCGGCGGTCCGTTGTTCGGTATCCCGGCGGGCAGCCCGATCCGCAGCCGCAGCCCGGTCGCGAGGGCGTTGCGCCCGTTGCGGACGGTGTAGGTCACCACGACCCGCCCGCCGACGTACCCGGGGTTGGGCTGCGCGGTCAGGCTCAGCCCGGGTCCGGCCTGGGGCGCGGGAGGTGTGGGTGGAACAGGGGGAGCAGAAGAAGCCGGCGGCGCAGGGGGCGAACTCGTAGGCGTCGGCGTCCCAGAGGGAGAAGGAGACGGCGACGACGCCTCCCCCACCGGCACCACCGTCCGCCCCGTATTGTCGCTGGGCTGCGGATCCACGACCGCCCCCGCCACCGACCAGTCAATAGCCGTGTCCCCGACCGTCACCCCCACCACAGTGACCGTCACCGGCACCGTCTCCCCCGCCTGCACCACCCCCACATCGCACTGGAGCGAGGCGGCGTCACAACTCCCCCCGGGATACGTCAGCCCCGTGATCCGCACCCCCGGCGACGGCGCGACCGTGAGAGTCGTCCCCGGCGAGGCGGCGGGCCCGTTGTTCACCACGTCGACGCGGATCGTCGTGGACGTCCCGACGGTCACCGTGGGAACGCTCCCCGGCGCCCGCACCGCGAGATCCACCGACTGCTGGACGCTCGGCTCCTTCTGCCGCCCCGCCAACTCGGCGGTCAGCGGCGTGACTTCACCGGTCGCGACGTCCACCGTGCGCAGTTTCTCCGGGCTGTTGGCGGCGACCGCCTCGCGTGAGGAGAAGACGATGCTCTTGCCGTCCGCCGACCAGGCCGCGTCGCGCGGCTGGAACGGGCCGGTGAGGGTGGTGTCGGGGAGCTGGGCGGCGCAGCCCCCGGCGCCGGCCGGCAGCAGGACACGGCAGCCGGCGCCCGAAAGGGACGTCAGCAGCAGGCCGTTGCGCTGGTCCACCGCGCCGCCGCCGTTCTTGCGGTTGAAGGCGATGGTGAGGCCGTCGGGGGAGAACGCGGGGCTGTCGTCGATGACTTGGCAGTTGCCGGGGCAGCTGGCGGCGCTCAAGTCCCGTTGCTGGGCGAGGTTGTTGACGGGCACGGTCCAGATGTGTTTGTTGCCGCCGTTGCCGTCGATGGTCTCGCTGCGGGTGAAGGCGAGGGTGGTGCCGTCGGAGGACCAGGTGGGCTGGGCGTCGCGGCCGGTCTGTTCGCCGGCCGGCGGGGTGATCTGGCCGGTGATCGCGCCGGTGGCGACGTCCGCGATGAGGATGCGGGTCGGCTGGCCCACGCCGCCGGGTGAAGTGCGGGTGAAGGCAAGGGACTTGCCGTCGGGGGAGAACGTCGGGTCGGTGTCCCAGTCGTTCGGTCCGCGCCCGGCCAGCGGCATGGGCTGGGCGTCGGTGCCGTCCGCGTCGGCGGTCCAGATGCGTTCGATGCGGCCCGCGGCGGAGTCCTCGAAGCGGGTGACGACGAGCCGCCGGCCGTCGGGCGTGTAGTTCTGGCGTTCGGTCCACGGGTCGAAGGTGTCGCCGGGCTGGAACAGCGGGTCTCTGCTCGGATCGGTGTTGGTGTCGGCGGCCGGGTCCTCCTTGAGGATCGTCAGGCCGAGGTCGCGCGGGTCGACGCCGTCGGCGCGGACGTCCTGGAGGGTCACGGTGTGCGGGGAGTCGGCGGTGGTGCGCTCGACGATGGCGTGGCCGCCGTCCGTGGGGCCGTACCAGGTCGGGGTGGCCAGCTCGCGGTCCTCCTGGTCGATGACCGAGGGTTCCTGGGCGGAGTGGACCTGGGAGCCGAACAGGTGGTCGCGGTCGCCCTCGCAGGAGCAGGTGATCTCGGGGCTGAGGAAGATGATGTTGTTCCCGTCGGGTTTCCAGGCCACCGAGTGCGCCCGCCACTGCGCGTAGCCGCCCCCGAGCAGCGGTTCGTCGCCCGCGCCCTCGGGGGTGACGGCCCGCAGCCGGGGCGCGTCCGTCGTCGCGGTGTACGCGATCCACTCCTGGCCCGCCGCGTCCGGCACCGGCTTCCACGCGGGCTCGCTCGCCGTCCCGTTCGCCGGGGACGTGATCATCGTCGCGGGGCCGCCGCTCAGCGCCCGTACGTAGATCTGGTTCCCGGCAAGGGGATCGGCGTCGCTGACGTACGCGATGCGCTGCCCGTCCGGGGAGAGGGTCGGGGACGTCTCGTTCGCGGGGGTGTCGGTGAGCTGGGTCAGTCCGGTGCCGTCGGTGCGGATCAGCCACAGGTCGCGCTGCGTCGTCCCCGCGTCGAAGACGACCGAGCCGCCGTCCGGGGTGAGCCGGGGGTGGGCGGCGTCCATGCCGGTGGTGAGGCGGCGGACGGAGCCGTCGGCGGCGCGCAGGTAGATCTGCGGGGTCTTCTCGTCGCGCAGGCTCGCGAACACCAACTCCTGGCCCAGCGCGGAGGGTTGGGTGTCGTAGTGGGTGGCGCCCGCGCCGAACACCGGGGTGCTGGACGTCGTGCTCGCCACGTCGCCGAGGCTGCGGTGCCGGGTCCCGGCGTACGCGACCCGGGTGTCCCCGGCGACGGCCGGGCGCAGCTGCGGTTCGGCGCTGCCCTGGCCCGAGGCGGCCGTCAGTGTGAGCAGCGGGACCATCAGCAGCAGTGCCGCGCCGAGTCTGCCCAGGCGCCACCGCCCGCCCCGGTCAGCGGTACTCGTCACGGTCCACCTCACAGTTCGCCACGGCACGCGGTTCTCCCCCCGCCACCCTGCGCCCGCCGCCCGCGCGGACGGCAGGGCGGCGGGTCCGTACCCGGGGGAAGCGCGCCTTGCGCTTTCGGGCAGCGCCGACTCCCTTGTCAGATCAGCCCGTTGCGCAGCGCGTACCCCACCGCGTGGGCCCGGTTGCGCAGTTGCAGCCGGGTGGTGATCTCGTGCAGCACGTTCTTGACGGTCCGTTCGGAGTACGACGTCTTGCGGGCGATCTCGGCGGTGTCCAGCCCTTCCGCCACCAGCCGCAGCATGTCCGCCTCGCGGGTGGTGAGCGTGGACAGCGACACCCCCCGCGGATCGAGCGCCGCGCGCTGCAAACTGCCGACGTGGGCGAGGAGTTCGCCGAGCAGATCGCCGGGGAGCACCCCTTCGCCCCGGTCCAGCGCGAGGACGAGGTGGACGAGCCGGTCCTGGTCGGCCTGGGTGCGGCGCAGTACTGCGGTCACGCCGCACTCGACGACGCGTTGCAGCGCGCCGGAGCCGAGGGTGCCGATGACGAGGCCGGTGTGGGTGGCGGTGTTGTGGCGCAGCCGCTGGAGGAGGGCGGTGACGTCGTCGTCGACGTTGTCCACCACCACCAGGGACACCTGGGCTCGCTCCGCGTCCGCGTCGTCGAGGAGGGTGGTCTCGGGGCGCTGGCGTAACTGCTGGACTACTCCGACGCGCAGGACCGGGTCGGCGGCGTAGACGGCCACCGTCACCGGCTCATGGGGTGGGGCGGCGGGCATGGCGGTGCTGGTCATGGCAGTGCTGTTCTCCTCTGCGCCGGGCGGTGGGGAGGGACGAGTTCACTGGTACATGGGGAGAGGCGGGGGCCGCTTCACAGGGGAAGCCGCTTCACGGGGGGAGCCGCTTCACAGGGGAAGCCGCTTCACGGGGGAGCGCGAAGAAGGGAAGGGAGGGGGAAGGGGGGAGGGCGGGAAGGGGCACCGCGACTGCACGGACACTGCCCTCGTGCCCCTCGCGGCTCGCACGTACACGTCCCTAGCGTGCTGGTGTGACCCCTTCCGCAGCCTCTTCTGGTCCCGTGCCGGGCCTCGACCTCCCGGCTGTGACGGTGGCGCCCGGCGCCGTCGCCACCACCACGCTGACCGTCCGCAACGACAGCGACATCGTCGAGGCGTACGGGCTGGAGGTCGTCGGGGAGTGCGCCGCCTGGAGCACGGTGGAGCCCGCGCGGGTCTCCCTGTTCCCGGGGACGTCCGAGACGGTGACGATCACGCTGGCGCCGCCCCGCTCCCCCGAGCTCCGGGCCGGTGAACGGCCTTTCGCCGTACGGGTGTTGCCCGTCGAGCACCCCGAGTCGGTGCGGGTCCCCGAGGGGACGGTGACCGTCGAGGCGTTCCACGAGCTCCAGACCGAGCTGGCGCCCCGGCGGCGGCGCGGCTGGCTGCGCGGGCGCTACCGGCTGGCGGTGCGCAACCAGGGCAACACCCCGGTGCGGGTGGGCTGTACGCCGGGGCAGCCCGGCGAGGAGCTGGCGTTCGCGTTCAGCCCGGAGCGGCCGGCGCTGGAGCCCGGGGAGTCGGCGGAGGTGGGCCTGAAGGTCCGCACGGGCAAGCCGGTGTGGTTCGGCTCGCCGGTGGTGTGGCCGTTCACCCTGACGACGGCCGAGCTGACCGAGGAGGGCGAGCCGCGCCCCGAGGAGGACATCCCGCGCTCTCAGCTGGACGCGGAGTTCGTCCAGATACCGGTCTTCCCGAAGTGGCTGCTGGCCGTCCTCGCGGTGCTGCTCGCGCTGCTGCTGGCCTGGTTCACGCTGGTGCGCCCGGCGGTGCGCAGCGCGGCGAAGGCGGCCGCGAAGGAGGAGGTCCAGCAGCAGCGCACGCTGCCGTCCTCGGGCCCCGGCGCGGGCACGGGCGGCGGCACGGCGGGCACCGGCGGCGCCTCTGCCCAGCCGGGCACCGGCCAGGGCGGTACGGCGGCCCCGGGCGCCGGCGGCACCGGCGGAAGCGGCGGGACCGGCGCGGGCGGGGCCGGCGCACAGAGTTCGCAGACCATCGAGGTGCGCTCGACGGCCGGCCAGACCAACGCGACCGGTACCTACACGGTCCCCGCGAACACGGTCTTCGGCGTCACGGACGTCGTCCTCGCCAACTTCCAGGGCGACGAGGGGACGCTGACGTTCTCCTTCGGGGACCGCAAGATCACCACGATCGCGCTGGAGACGTTCCGCAACCAGGACTATCACTGGGTCACCCCCATCGAGATCCCCGCGAACGGCACCGTGACCGTCCAGGTGACCTGCGCCCAGCCCGGCACCCCGGCCACCGGCCAGCGCGCGCAGGGGTGTTACGAGGTCCTGAATGTCAGCGGTGTCACGCGCACGACGACCCCATGACCGAAGCCCCCGTACGTTCCCGTCCATTCTCGATCGGTCTAGGCCAGATCCGTAAGCTCGATGTCGCCCTCAGTCCGGAAATCAACAACCCTGGTCCGAAAAGTGACGTCTGACGGTCACTGGGACCCCTGATGCGCAGCGGGAGCGGGGCGGTGGGCACCGTGCGATCTCGGACGAAGTTGCGTGATGCCCGAGGCAAGTTGCCGGACGGGACCGCCGGACGGAAACCGCCCGCGCCGAGGAGGTTCCCCGGGCGCGGGCGCTGGTCAAAAACGACTGATGCGGAAGGCTCAGAACAGCCGCAGCTTGTCGTCCTCGATGCCGCGCAGGGCGTCGTAGTCGAGGACGGCGCAGCCGATGCCCCGGTCCGTCGCGAGCACGCGGGCCTGGGGCTTGATCTCCTGAGCGGCGAAGACACCGCGCACGGGAGCGAGGTGCGGATCGCGGTTGAGCAGCTCCAGATAGCGGGTCAGCTGCTCGACGCCGTCGATCTCCCCGCGCCGCTTGATCTCCACCGCGACCGTCTGGCCTTCGGCGTCCCGGCAGAGGATGTCGACGGGTCCGATCGCCGTCATGTACTCGCGGCGGATCAGCGTGTAGCCCTCGCCGAGGGTCTCGATGCGGTCCGCCAGCAGCTCCTGGAGGTGCGCTTCGACGCCGTCCTTGATGAGACCGGGGTCGACCCCGAGTTCATGGGAGGAGTCGTGGAGGATCTCCTCCATCGTGATGATGAGCTTCTCGCCCCCCTTGTTGACGACCGTCCAGGTGCCTTCCTCCTCGCCGGTGCCCTCCTTGAGGGTGCAGGGCGGAGACATCCAGTTCAGGGGCTTGTACGCCCGGTCGTCCGCGTGGATGGAGACGCTGCCGTCGGCCTTCACCAGGATCAGGCGGGGCGCGGAGGGCAGATGGGCGGTGAGCCGGCCCGCGTAGTCGACGGAGCAGCGGGCAATGACGAGACGCATGGTCGGCAACGCTACTCGACACCCCGCCGCCGACGCGATTCGACCACCCCGCCACCGTGGACGCCACCCGCCCCACCGACCCCGGCCGCCCCGCGCGTCCCGTCAACCCCGAGAGAAATCAGCACAATTCAGCTGTTCGCCGCTGGCCGATTGTCTCCCCATCCATTACCCCCTAAGTAGGCAATGTCCTGGTGCCGCTCCCGCCAGCTGCCTACGGTAGTGACCGGGAGGTCGCCGTACGTGTACTCAGAGTGTGCGGGATCGTCGAACAACAGGCACGGCGGCTTCCTTTTCCCTGTCCGGCAACCCCTGCTGCATCAGGGGTGCGAGAGGAGTACCCATGTCGCTCGACGTCTCACCGGCCCTACTGGAACAGGCCGAGCGAGGCGAGGTCGACGAAGCCGAATTCGTCGACTGCGTCCGGACTTCCCTGCCTTTCGCATGGGAGATGATCAGTTCCCTGGTGGCCCAGCTGAAGGTCGACGGCGGTGAGTTCGCCGACAACCAGACGCCCCCGCCGGACGAGCAGGCGCGCGGGCAGCTGCTGCGCGCGCTGGCGAGTGACGCGATACGCGGTGCGCTGCAACGCCACTTCGGGGTGCGGCTGGCCTTCCAGAACTGCCACCGGGTCGCGGTCTTCCCGCTCGACCCGTCGGTCGACGAAAGGCTCGCCCGCTTCACCTCGGTCCGCGCCCAACTGCTGAACCAGTCCCCGGAGTTGCGGGACTGCTGAGGTCCGGTCGGTCCACCGTCCCGGATGCGGGAGATCGCGCAGGCGATGTCCGGGGCGGCGGACGCCGACGGGGTCAGCCGACGGGCCCCGTCAACCGGTCCACCCACACTCGACTCCCTTTCCCTCAACCCAAGTTGGTGATCACCTCAGCCCCCAGCCGGCGTACGTTCTCCTCGGTCGCCGCCAGATCCCCCGAGCCCTCCACCAGGAGCGCGAAGCGGGTGATGCCGGTGCGCTCCGAGGTCGCCGCGAGCCGGTCCGCGCACAGTCTCGGCGTGCCCACCGGATGGATGCCGCAGAGCAGTTCGGTGTAGGCGACGGGGTCGCGCATCTTGCGCTGCCGCCCGTCGACGGTGACATGCGCGTCCAGCCCCTGCTTCAGCCACCCCGGCATCGCCTTCACCAGCGTCTCGACGGCGTCGGTGCGCCGGTCGGCGATCTGGCAGACCCCGGCGGAGACGTGCGCGGCCCCGGCGATCTCCGCCGCCGTCCGCCCGTACTCGCGCGCGCGGCGCCGCCACAGCGCGACCATCTCCGCCTTCTCCTCGTCCCCGATGTGCATCCCGAGCAGCATCGGCAGCCCCCGCTCGGCGGCCAGCCGCACACTCCCCGGCGAGGTGCACGCGAGCACCACCTCCGGCCCCTCCGCGCCCCCGATCGACTCCGAGGGCCGCGGTACGACGGCCACCTCGCGGAACCGGTACCGCTCGCCGTCCGCGTCCACCGCCCCCGAGCCCAGCCAGCGCAGCAGCAGATCGAGCGACTCCGGGAACTTCTCCTCGTACGCCGCGAGCCCGGCGCCGAAGACCTCCAGGTCGACCCAGGGCCCGCCGCGGCCGACGCCCAGGGAGAACCGCCCGCCGGTGGTGAGGTGGAGCAGCGCGGCCTGCTCGCCGAGGGCGACGGGGTGGGCGGTGGGCAGCACGCTGACCGCCGTACCGACCCGGATCCGCTCGGTGCGGCCGAGCAGCAGGGCGGCGAGGGTGACCGCGGAGGGGCAGGTGCCGTACGGCACGAAGTGGTGCTCCGCGAGCCACACCGTGTCCAGGCCCGCCTCCTCGGCGGCCAGGGCGGAGCGGACCGCGCGGTGCAGCGCCTCCCCCTGGCCCTGCCCGGGGAACTGGGCCGCCAAAACGAAACTTCCAACGCGCATGGGACTTTCCTGCTTCCTGGCTTACGACACCAAGCTCCCCCGTGCGGCATAACCGCCTGACACGTGCCCAGGACACGGCATCGGCGGGGAGATTTGCGGATTGTCGGGAGAATCGCTCCCCTGACGCCACCCGACGCCAGGGCGAACGCCACCCCCACGCGCCCCTCACGCCCCCCGGTCACCCCCTTCACGCCCCCGAAAGAGTGACCCGGCGGACTCCCCCGCGCACGTCCGCCGAACCTCCCGGCGGACCAGGGAAAACCCCTCCGGACCCCAGTGAACTCCTTTCCCTCTGGGCGACTTATGCGGATACACCGTTCTTCGCCTACCCCGCTTCGGGCCGCGTAGGCTGACCCACAGCCATGCCCGCCGCTCCCTGATGAGGTGTCCCGTGTCTCCGCGCCGCAACCGCCCCAAGGGCGCCGATCCGTCCGACCGGAGCGCGGAGGAGGACCGCGCGAGCCGATACGGCGGCTGGGAGTCGGCGACCGACTGGCAGGGCGAGTCGTGGAACGTACGGCATGTGGCGGGCTCCAGCGCGCAGGGCAAGTCGTACCGCTGCCCGGGCTGCGACCAGCTGATCCCCGACGGCGTCCCGCACGTCGTCGCCTGGCCGGAGCACGCGGGCGTCGACGACCGCCGGCACTGGCACAAGGCCTGCTGGAACGCGAGAGACCGCCGCAACCCGGGGGTACGACGGTCCCGCAACGCGCCCCGCTTCTGAGCGAGCCGGCGGCAAAAGGGGCTCACCAAAAAAACGGGGGGCTTACCCTCAGAAGGGGCTCACACGTCCCGCCGCTCCAGCAGCGCGACGGCCGCCGCGAACACCCCGGCGGTCACCAGCACCGCGATCAGCAGGGCGTCCCCGGCGGAGGGGCCCGTGGCGGTGAGGGTCTGGGCGTAGAAGGTGCTCAGCAGGTTCGGGATGGAGTACTCGAAGAGCGCGTCCCGGACCGCCGACAGCGAGTCCGCGAACATGAACATGCCGATCACGAGCGGCGCGAGCAGCAGCCCGATCATCGAGGTGATGGCACCCGCCGAGTGCCGCACGACCGAGCCGACGGCCAGCGAGAGCAGCCCGAGCAGGGCGACGAACAGGGACACCCCGAAGGTCCCCTTCAGCCAGTCCTCGGTGCTCGGCACCCTGGCCGAGTCGAGCAGCGTGACGTCGACCATCGCGACGAGCACCGTCGAGACGAACGTGACGACGAACGCGATCGAGAAGAACACGATCCCCTTGGCCGCGAGCACCCGCCCGCGCGAGGGGCACGCCACCGTCGTCGTACGGATCATCCCGGTCCCGTACTCGGAGGCCGTCGTCAGCACCCCCAGCGTCATCAGGCACATGCTGCCCATCAGCAGCCCGAAGACGCCGTACGACAGGGGGTTCTGGCCCAGGGTCTCGTCGCCCGCGTTCGCGGCGATCACCGCGGCGACCAGCAGGCCGATGCCGACGTCGAGCACCACGAACAGCCCGAGCGTCCACATCGTGGACCGCACCGACCGGATCTTGGTCCACTCGGAGGTGAGGGCGTGCCCGAGGTGGGTGCGCACGACCGGGATGGGCGAGGTGTAGCCGCCGTGCAGGGGGGCGGTCGCCGGCTGCTCCCACGCCCGCGCGGCGGCCTGCGGCGACGGGGTCGGCGGCTGGAGGGGGCTGCTCATCGGGCTTCCTCGGACTTCTGGAGCGCGGCGGACTTTTCGAGGGACGTGGGCTGCTCGGCGGGCGCCGACTTTTCGAGGAAGGCGGGCTGCTCGGCAGGTTCCTCCGGCGCGGCGGACGGCGGGAGAGGCGGCGAGACAGGCACCGGCGGCGCGGCGGACGGCGGCGGTGGCGCGTACCACCCCTCCTGCCCCTGCCCCGGAACCGGCACCGGGACCGGCGGCAGCGCCCCCGGCGGCAGCGGCTGCTGGAGCCCCTCCTTCAGATCGCTGGTGGACCGGTAGTCGACGGCCCCCTGCGTCATCCGCATGTACGCCTCCTCCAGCGAGGCCTGGTGCGGCGAGAGCTCCCACAGGCGTACGCCGGTGTCGTGCGCGATGTCGCTGACGCGCGGCAGCGCAAGACCCGTCACTCTCAGCGCGCCGTCCTGCTCGGGCAGCACATGCCCGCCCGCCTCGGTCAGCGCGGCCGTCAACTTTTCGCGCAGCTGGAGTTCGCCGTCAGGGGTGCGCACGCGCGCGAACCCGGCGGAGTTGGCCTGGATGAAGTCCCGCACGCTCATGTCGGCGAGCAGCTGCCCCCGCCCGATGACGATCAGGTGATCGGCGGTGAGCGCCATCTCGCTCATCAGGTGCGAGGAGACGAAGACGGTACGCCCCTCGGCGGCGAGCGCCTTCATCAGGTTGCGCACCCACAGGATGCCCTCGGGGTCGAGCCCGTTGACGGGTTCGTCGAAGAGCAGCACCTGAGGGTCGCCGAGCAGCGCGGCGGCGATCCCGAGCCGCTGCCCCATGCCGAGCGAGAACCCTTTGGAGCGCCGCCCGGCGACGTCCTGGAGCCCGACGACCCCCAGCACCTCGTCGACCCGCCGCGCCGGGATCCCGGACAGCTGGGCGAGGGAGAGCAGGTGATTGCGGGCGGAGCGGCCCCCGTGGACGGCCTTGGCGTCCAGCAGCGCGCCGACGTGCCGGGCGGCGTTGGGCAGCTCGCGGTAGGGGTAGCCGCCGATGGTGACGGTCCCGGCGGTGGGGTTGTCCAGGCCGAGGATCATCCGCATGGTCGTCGACTTACCCGAACCGTTCGGCCCGAGGAACCCGGTCACCGAGCCCGGCCGTACCTGGAAGGACAGGTCGCTCACGGCGGTCTTGTCGCCGTAGCGCTTGGTCAGGCCGACTGCCTCGATCATGCTCCGCACCCATCGCGAGGTTCAGGACAACAGGGGCGGACCCGCCCCCTCTTCTCAGGGCACATGCCCCCCGTAAGGGTTAGGAGCTTATCCGGGTGCTGACGGTTGCGGCCAAGGGCGAGCAAAGTCGGCGGCCCCCGCTCAGGCGTCCCGTTCCTTCAGCAGCAGATACCCGCCGGCGAGCGCCGCGACCACCCACAGCACCATGATCCCGAACCCGCCCCAGGGCCCGTACGGGGTGTCGTCGTTGACCGGCGACACCACCTGCACGATCTTCCGGCCGGCCTGGTCGGGCAGGTACTGGCCGATCTTCTTCGTCGCCGAGACGCTCCCGAGGATGTTGGAGATCAGGAAGAAGAACGGCATCAGGATGCCCAGCGACAGCATCGGCGAGCGCAGCATCGTGGCGACGCCCATCGAGAAGACCGCGATCAGCGTCATGTACAGCGCGCCGCCGATGACCGCCCGCAGCACCCCGGAGTCCCCGATGTGCGCGCGGTGCGAGCCCAGCACGGCCTGCCCGAGGAAGAACGTGGCGAAGCTCGTGACGAGCCCGACGGCGAGCGCGAGCCCGGCGGCCACCACGATCTTGCTGAAGTAGAACGTCGCGCGCTGCGGCACGGCGGCCAGCGAGGTGCGGATCATGCCGGTGCTGTACTCGTTGGAGACGACGAGCACCCCGAACACGATCATCGCGAGCTGGCCGAGGCTCATCCCGGCGAAGCTCGTGTAGGTCGGGTCGAAGGAGATCTGGTCGTCGCGGCTGAGCTTGTCGAACTGGCTCCTCGACAGCGCCGAGATCAGGATGCCGAGCGCGATGGTGACGACCACGGCGAGGGACAGCGTCCAGACCGTGGACGCGACGGAGCGGATCTTCGTCCACTCCGAGCGGATGACCTGGGCCTGCGCCATGTCAGTCCTTCCTCCAGCCGTCGCCCCAGCCCTGTGCCTGCGCCGGGGCCGGCACGTCGTCGCTGTGCGCGTGGTACTCGACCGACTCGGCGGTCAGCTGCATGAACGCCTCCTCCAGGGAGGCCTGTTGGGGGGACAGCTCGTGCAGCGTGAGGTGGTGCCGCGCGGCGAGGTCGCCGAGCTGCTCGGCCGGCACCCCGTCGATCTCCAGCACCCCGCTGCCCGCCTCGACGACCGTCACCCCCGCCTGGTGCAGCACGTCGAGGAGCCGTTCGCGCTGCGGGGTGCGGATACGGACGTAGGCGCGGGAGTTGCGGGCGATGAAGTCGGCCATGGAGGTGTCCGCGAGCAGCCGCCCCTGGCCGATGACGACCAGGTGGTCGGCGGTCAGGGCCATCTCGCTCATCAGGTGCGAGGACACGAAGACCGTGCGGCCCTGTGCGGCCAGCGACTTCATCAGGTTGCGGATCCAGTGGATGCCCTCGGGGTCGAGGCCGTTGACCGGTTCGTCGAACATCAGGATGCGGGGGTCGCCGAGGAGGGCGGCGGCGATGCCGAGCCGCTGGCCCATGCCGAGCGAGAACCCCTTGGCCTTCTTGCGGGCGACGGCGGTGAGGCCGACGGTGTCGAGCACCTCGTCGACCCGGCTGCTGGGGATGCCGTTGCTCTGCGCGAGACAGAGCAGGTGGTTGAAGGCGCTGCGCCCGCCGTGCGTCGCCTTCGCGTCGAGCAGGGCGCCGATGTACTTGAGCGGTTCCTTCAGCCGGTCGTAGTGCTGCCCGTCGATCAGCACATCGCCGGCCGTCGGCCGGTCCAGGCCCAGCATCATCCGCATCGTCGTGGACTTCCCGGCACCGTTGGGCCCGAGAAACCCGGTGACGATGCCCGGGCGGACGGCGAAGGTGAGGTTGTCGACCGCCACCTTCTCGCCGTACCGCTTGGTGAGGCCGGATAGCTCGATCATGCGGCCACGCTAAGGGGTGACTGTGGCGTAGGCCACCCGATAAAGCCAACAAAGGTGTACGGACTGGCCAAGTCCGGTTAGATCGTCGGGCTCCCGGAATCCGGTGTGCTCGGGCTGCTGCTGGCCGGGCCGCTGGCCGAGGTGGAAGTAGAGGGCGAGTCGTCCGGGGACGGGCTCTCAGGGGGCGACGGGGATTCCTCCGTGGGCGGGGGTGAACTCTCCGTCGGCGTCGGCGAAGGCGACCCCTTCGTCGGCGAGGCCGAGGGCGTCGGCGACGAACCCGTACCGCCGCCTGTCGTACCCCCCGTCCCCGTCCCGCCGGTCGGCGACGGCGAAGGCTGCTCCCCCGGGGCCGTCGGGCTCGGGTCGCCCGACGAAGTGCCCGGGCTTGCGCTCGCGCCCGGGCTCGTCGCCCTGCTCGTCGGGTCGCCCACCCCCGCCGAACCGCCGACCAGACCGCCGCCGGGTTCGCCGGAGCCCCGCCCGTCGTCGCCGGTCCCCGTCGAGATCGACGGGGTGATGTCGGCCGGCGCGGGCGGGTTGCCGGAGCCCTTGCCGGAGGTCGCGCCGAGGCCGACGACCGTCCCGAGCACCGCCACCAGCAGCGCGCCGGCGCCGGCCGCGACGAGGTTGCGGCGGGCCACCCCCTTGAGGGTGCGCCGGTGCTGCTGGACGGGCACGGGCTGGGTGACCACGGGGTGCTGCTGCGTGGCCAGGGTGTCGGGGTAGCGCACGGGCGGCGGCGCCGACTCCTCGTGCCGCGCCTCGGTCATCTCCTCGGCGGCCGTCGTCGCGGCGACGCCCGCGCGGTCGGAGACGAGCGCGAGCGCCCGGCGGCCGTGGAGCGTGCCGCGCTTGTCGGCGAGGGCGCCGCGCAGCGAGATGGACGTCTCCAGCTCCGCGCGGGCCCGGTCGAGGTGCCCGCCCAGGAGGGCGAGGACGCCGAGTTCATGGTGGAAGTAGGCCTGGTCGGCGCTCTCCCCGGTGAGCCGGGACGCCTCCGCGCCGGCCCGCAGGGCCCGTTCCCAGGCCCCGAAGTGCAGCCCCGCCGCGAAGGCGGGCACGGCGGTACGGGCGAGGCGGACGGCCGCCGACTGCTCGCCCTCGCCGGGCGGGAGCGCGGCGGGCCCGACGACGGCCAGGGCGGCGAGGATCGCGTCGGCCTCGGCGCAGACGCGTTCGGGGGTGACCGAGGGATGCCCGGCCCACCAGGCGTAGTGGGCGGCGGCGGTGGCGGCGCGGACGTCGGTGTCGTCGCCGTACCCGGCCGCTTCGAGCTGGGCCTGGATGCCGGCGGCGAGCCGGTAGCGGGGGCCGACGGGGGTGACGAGCCCGCAGGCCGCGAGTTCGCCGAGGGCCGCGTCGGCGTGGGTGTCGCCGACCAGCGCGGGCAGATGGGCCTGGTGCGGGACCTCGCCGGAGAGGGCGACGGCGAAGCGGAGGGTGGCGCGGGCGGAGGCGCTGAGGCGGGCGGCGAGGAGGGGGGCGGGCCCTGCGGCCTCGCCGAGGGAGGGGAGGGGGATGTCCTCCTCGGGCTGAGCGGCACGGCCGGAACCGGAACCGAGGCCGGGCCCGGAAAGGGCGGCGTCGGCCGAGGGGCGGGCGTCCGCGAAGACCCCGTACTCGTCCACCGCCTCCGCGCTGTGCCGCAGCTGGTCGCGCTGCCGCAGCAGCGCCCCCGCCTGCACGAACCGCAGCGGCAGCCCCTCGGACTCGAACCAGAGGTCACCGGCCCAGTTGGCCTCCTCCTCGCCGAGGACACGCCCGACGGCCCGCTCCAGCAGGTCGACGCCGCCCGCGCGGTCGAGCCCGCCGAGGGTGACCTCCTCGACGGTCGAGTCGGCCGACGGCAGCGGCGTCTCCCCGGTCGCGGCGAACAGGAACGCGCACTCGGGGGTGGCCCGCAGCAGCTCGTCCAGCGCGCTCCCGCCGAACTCCAGGTCGTCGACGACGACAACGGCCCCTATGTCCCGCACCAGCGCCCGCAGTTCACCGCCCCCGGGCCGCAGCAGCGGCGCGTCGTACACGGCGTGGAAGAGCTCGTGCAGCAGCTCCTCGCCGCTACGGCCGTAGCCGCTGAGGCGGACGACGCCGTCGGGGGCGAGGTCCGAGCAGTCGTCGGCGACGAGGTCGAGGAGGCGGGTGCGGCCGGAGCCGGCGGGTCCGGTGAGGCGGACGGAGCGGCCCCGGGCGATGAGGCGGACGAGCTGTTCGCGCTCCTCCTGACGGCCCAGCAGCGGGGGCGCGGCCTGGACGGGCCCCGCGGGGACGGGCGGGCGGGCGGCGCGGTCGGCGTCGGCGCGGGCCTCAAGAGTGCGGCGGGCCGGGGGGTCGGGGCGCAGGGTGGGCGGGCAGAGCACTATTTCGCTGCCGTCGACCGGGTTGACGGTGAGGAGGTGTTCACCGGCGTGGACGTCGACCGTGCGCACCGGGGCCGGGGCCGCGTGCTGGCCGAAGTCGGGTGCGAGCGGGTCCCTGGCGGGGCGCGGGCGCTGGGCGCGCGCGTCGTCCTCGGGCCCCATGCTGTCCGGGTCCATCGTCAAGCCCCCAAAAGCGTCGTCGTGCGGCGGTCAGCCCCTCCCGGCCGTGTCCCCACGCTTCTGTCCGGTACCCGCCGAAGGGCAGCGGGCGGCGGGCAGTCGAACCGTAAACCGTTCCCCAGTATCTCCGACAGTCCGGGGTGGTGGGAGCCCCTGAGTCACACGCGCGGAAGGCTCTCCGCGGCGAGCCCGCCCTCGACGGCGAGGATGCGGTGCAGCCGGGTCGCGACGAGCAGCCGCTGCATCTGGGGCGGCACCCCGCGCAGCACCAGCCGCCGTCCGCAGCGCCCCGCCCTGCGGTGGACGCCCATGATGACGCCGAGTCCGGTGGCGTCCCAGAAGTCGAGTTCGGAGAGGTCGAGCAGGAGGTCGCCGACCCCGTCGTCCACGGCGGCGTGCAGGACCGTACGGGCGTCCGCCGCGCTGTGCACGTCGAGGCGGCCCCCGACGACCACCTCTCTGTGGTCGCCCCTGATGTGCATATGCGCTCCCCTGGGGTTGCTGTCGTGTGCTCCGCGGTGCGATGTCCGGTATTGCATCCTCTGACTGCGTGAGCGGGTCCGAGGTTGCCGTCTGTGAGCGAACCGATACCGAATTCACTCGCAGGGGTGAGGTTCAGGTGGGCTGTGCGGTTTTACGTGCCTGAGGTGACCGATGCCCGCCCGGGCAGCGGACATCACCGGCGTCAGCCGTACGGCGCAGCCCTTGGCCCTGGAGATTAGCGGGGCCGGGGCGCTGTGTGACCGCTTAGTAACGCGCATCACGTGCGGCCTGGCGCACATCACACGGGACCTCTGTCGGAGACCGCAACTACCCTGTCCCCATGGTCAATCTGACGCGCATCTACACCCGGACCGGCGACCAGGGCACCACCAGCCTGGGCGACATGAGCCGCGTCCCGAAGACGGATCCCCGCATCGCGGCGTACGCCGACGTCAATGAGGCGAACGCGGCCATCGGGACGGCGATCGCGCTGGGGTCCCTGGAGAAGAACGTGCTGAAGGTCCTGACGCGCGTTCAGAACGACCTCTTCGACGTGGGCGCCGACCTGTCGACCCCGGTGAAGGAGAACCCCGAGTTCCCGCCCCTGAGGGTGGAGCAGTTCTACATCGACCGCCTGGAGTCGGACTGCGACGACTTCAACGCCCGCCTCCCCAAACTCCGCTCCTTCATCCTCCCCGGCGGCACCCCCGGCGCGGCCCTCCTCCACCAGGCCTGCACGGTGACCCGCCGCGCGGAACGCTCGACATGGTCGGCCCTGGAGTCCCACGCGGAAACGATGAACCCCTTGACGGCCACGTACCTGAACCGCCTCTCCGACCTCCTCTTCATCCTCGCCCGCACAGCCAACGGATCGGCCGGCGATGTGCTGTGGGTGCCGGGCGGGGAGCGGTAGTCAGCGCTTGTCCGAGAAGCTCGGTTCCCGGTCGGGCAGTTCGGGGGCCCGTTTCGGGAACAGCGTGTAGCCCAGCGCGATCACCACGTTCAGGCCCGCCACGAAGTACGCCTTCTGCTGCCAGGCGTGCAGGGTGCTGACGTCTCCGTCGCCGACGTACCAGATCGCCGCCTGGAGGAGGCCGGCGGTGACCGCGCAGGCCAGGAGCCAGCGGGCGGCGACCTTCCATTCGTGGACCGCTCGGGGGGTGCCGTATTTGGGGGGCTTGACCGGTGGGGGTCCGGCGAACCAGCGGTGGTACACCCGCTGGTCGATCCATTGGATCGTGGAGTGGCCCAGGCCGACCGTGAAGCCGATGTACGCCGCCGCCAGACCGTGATGCCAGCTCGGCACGGCCCCGTTGCGCAGATCGATCGCCGTGACGGCGAACAGCACCAGCTCCAGCAGCGGCTCGCACAGCAGCAGCGCGGCCCCGGTCCGCGGCATCCGCAGCGCGTACCGGAACAGCAGCCCCACGGCCAGCAGCACCCAGAACGCCACCTCACAGGCGATGACCAACGCGACGATCACTTTCGTCGCCCCCTTTCCGACTCCCCTCCACCCTCCCGCCCCGCCCCCACGGCCGCCTCGTCAGGAGTGACGACATCCGGCTACATCGAAAGATGCAGCCCAGGACCCACCCCGAAGACCACGCGCACAGCCGAGCGACCCGGGTTGGATGGTCCCCATGCCCGTACGACTCCCCCGCCCCCACCCCTTCGACCTGGCCGTCGCCGCCGCCGGCCTCCTCGGCGGACTCGCGATGTGGGCGCTGGGGATGTACATGTCCGGCACCCGGGTCCTCGGCCCCGACTGGCAGCTCCCCGCCCTGGCGGCGATGGCGGCCCTGGAACTCCTGCGCCGCTCCACCCCCGGCCTCGCCCTGCTGGCCGGCACCGCCGCCCTCCTCCTCGACCAGTTCACCCCGGGCAACGCGGCGACGGTCCTGATGTACACGGACCTGGCGTACGCGGCCGTCTTCTACGGCCCCCCGTCGGCCGTGCGCCGCATCCCGGCGCTCACCGGACTCGCGAGCCTCGCCGTCGGCCTGGCCTGCCTGATCTGGCTGCGCACCCCCGCCGCCCTGTTCCTCGGCCTCGCCGCGGCGGTCGTCTCGTTCAGCCCCGCCCTCACCGGCGCCCTCGTCCGCAACCACCGCACGGCCGCCGAGACCGCCCGCCTGCGCGCCGAACAGACAGCCCTGCTCGCGGAGTTCGACCGCACCCAGGCCGTCACCGCCGAACGCGCCCGGATGGCAAGGGAGTTGCACGACCTGGTCGCCGGCCACCTCTCCGCGATCGCCATCCACTCCACCGCCGCCCTCTCCCTCGACGACCCCGCGACCTCCCGCGACGCCCTGACGGTGATCCGCGAGAACAGCGTCGACGGCCTCACCGAGATGCGCCGCCTGATCGGCCTGCTGCGGGACAGGTCCCTCCCGGAGACCCCCGAGCCCACCCCGACCCTGGACGGCCTCACCTCCCTGATCGCCACGGCCAGGTCCAACGGCCTGGACGTCACCCTCGACACCGCCCCCACCCACCGCGTCCCGGCCCCGGTCAGCCTCGCCGCCTACCGCATCGTCCAGGAATCCCTGACCAACGCCCTCAAACACGCGGCCCCCGGCCCGGTCACGGTCCGCCTCCACCGCGAGCACACCCACCTCACCCTCACCGTCACCAGCCCCTACGACCCCGTCGAGACCCCCCGCGCCCCCGGCTCCGGCGCGGGCCTGACCGGAATGCGCGAACGGACGGCCCTGCTGGGCGGCACGTTCACCGCGGGCCCCGTCCCAGCGGCCCCCGGAGCGCACCACTGGACCGTCCACGCCACCCTCCCCCTCACCGAAGGAGACCCCGCATGAAAGGAGACCCCGCATGATCCGCGTCCTCGTCGCCGAGGACCAGTCGGCCGTCCGCGCCGGCCTGATCCTCATCCTCCGCAGCGCCCCCGACATCGAGGTGATCGCCGAGGCGGCGGACGGCGAGCAAGCCCTGGCCCTGGCAAGGGAGTTGCGGCCCGACCTGATCCTGATGGACATTCAGATGCCGCGCCTGGACGGGGTGTCGGCGACCCGAGCGGCCGTCGCGGAAGGCCTCGCGGACGTCCTCGTCCTCACCACCTTCGACCTCGACGAGTACGTCTTCGGCGCCCTGCGCGCGGGCGCCGCAGGCTTCCTCCTCAAGAACACCGAGGCCCGCCAACTCCTGGACGCGGTAAGGACGGTGGCCCGGGGCGAGGGACTGATCGCGCCCGCCGTGACCCGCCGCCTCATCGCCGAGTTCGCCGCCGGACCCGCCCGCCGCGAACCGGGGGACCACCCGGCCCTGGACACCCTGACCCGGCGTGAGCGAGAGGTGCTGTCCCGGCTCGGCGAGGGCCTCTCCAACGCGGAGATCGCCGCCCGGCTCGACATGGCGGAGGCGACGGTGAAGACCCACGTGAGCCGGCTGCTGGCCAAGCTGGAGCTGCGCAGCCGGGTCCAAGCGGCCGTACTGGCACAGGAGTTGGGGATCTAGGACGATCAACTCCTCATTGGTACAGACCTATTGACGAATGGTCCAGACCATTTATATGCTCACAGGCGCCACCAGACCCCCACATCAAGGAGGCCGCCCATGCGCATCGCACTCGGCAGGACCCCGAGACAGAAGGTGGCGACCCTCGTCGTCGCCGCGCTGATCCCGCTGGCCGCCGTGGCCGTACCGGCGCTGGCCACGGACACCTCGTCCGGCCGCACGAGCCTGGTCGCCGACCAGAACACGCCCTCCGCGTCCTACACCAGAACGCAGGACTGGGGCACAGGGTTCGAAGGAAAGTGGAAAATCACCAACACCGGTTCCACACCACTGACTTCATGGTCGGTGGAGTGGGACTTCCCGGCGGGCGCGGCGGTGACCACCGCGTGGGACGCGGACGTCACCGCCAACGGCACCCGCTTCACCGCGAAGAACAAGAGCTACAACGGAGACCTCGCCCCCGGCGCCTCCGTGACCTTCGGCTTCAACGGCACGGGCGACGGCGCGAACGCGGCCAACTGCGCGATGAACGGCGCCAGTTGTGACGGCAGCGGCCCGGGCAACCCGGACCCGACGCCGGACCCGTCCCCGACGAACCCCGACCCCGAGCCGACCGGCACCGATCCCACGGACCCGCCTCCGGTGAACAACTCCGCGGTGAAACTCGGCTACTTCGCCGAATGGGGCGTCTACGGCCGCAACTACCAGGTGAAGAACCTCGTCACCTCCGGCTCCGCCGAGAAGATCACCCACATCAACTACGCGTTCGGCAACGTCACCGGCGGCAAGTGCGCGGTCGGCGACTCCTGGGCCGCCTACGAGAAGCCCTACACCGCCGACCAGTCCGTCAGCGGCGCCGCCGACAGCCAGGACCAGCCGCTGCGCGGCAACTTCAACCAGCTGCTCCAGCTGAAGGCCAAGTACCCGCACCTCAAGATACTTTGGTCGTTCGGCGGCTGGACCTGGTCCGGCGGCTTCGGCGACGCGGCGAAGGACCCGGCCGCCTTCGCCCAGTCCTGCTACGACCTCGTCAAGGACCCCCGCTGGGCGGGCGTCTTCGACGGGATCGACATCGACTGGGAGTACCCCAATGCCTGCGGCAACACCTGTGACACCTCGGGCCCGGACGCCTTCAAGAACGTGATGGCCGCCCTGCGCGCCAAGTTCGGCGCCGGCTCCCTGGTCACCGCGGCCACCACCGCCGACGGCACCGGCGGCGGCAAGGCCGACGCCGCCGACTACGCGGGCGCCGCCCAGTACGTCGACTGGTACAACGTGATGACGTACGACTTCTTCGGCGCCTTCACCCCCCAGGGCCCCACCGCCCCGCACTCCGCGCTGAACACCTACCAGGGCATCCCCCAGCAGGGCTTCACCAGCGAGGACGCGATCGCCAAATACAAGTCCAAGGGCGTCCCCGCCGACAAACTCCTGCTCGGCATCGGCTTCTACGGCCGCGGCTGGACCGGCGTCACCCAGGAGGCCCCGGGTGGCACGGCGACGGGCCCGGCGCCGGGGACGTACGAGGCGGGCATCGAGGACTACAAGGTCCTCAAGACGAGCTGCCCCGCGACCGGCACCGTCGGCGGCACCGCCTACGCCTACTGCGGCAACGACTGGTGGTCCTACGACACCCCGCAGACCATCGCCGGAAAGATGGCGTGGGCCAAGTCCCAGGGCCTGAAGGGCGCGTTCTTCTGGGAGTTCAGCGGCGACACCCCCGACGGCGAACTGGTGAGCGCCCTCAGCGACGGCCTGTCGTAGACATCAACTGAAATAGGTCGCCGCAGTATTACGCGACGTTGACGCGCTGACCGGGCGGGGCTGCCTCCAGCCACGCGAGGAAACCGGTCAGCGCGTCCTCGCTCATGGCCAGTTCGAGCCGCGTGCCCCGGTGGACGCAGGCGAGGACGACGGCGTCGGACAGCAGCGCCAGCTCCTCCTCGCCCTCGGGCAGCCGGCGGCCCGCGACCTCGATCGCGGAGCGCTCCAGGACCCGGCGCGGCCGGTAGGCGTAGGAGAAGACGCGGTACCACTCGACGCTGTCGCCGTTGTACCGGGCCACCCCGTACGACCAGCCTTTTCCGCTGGGGTCGGGTTTCTCGGGGACGTCCCAGCGCAGCGAGCAGTCGAACGTGCCGCCCGAGCGCTGGATGAGTCTGCGCCGCAGGCCGAACACGAACAGCCCGAGCAGCACGAACACGACGACAATCGCGCACACAGTCAGAGCGAGGACCATCGACACCGACCTCCTCGTCTCCTAGGTACCGACTTCAGGTAACGGAACGGAAAAAACATCCAGATCTGCCTCAGCCGCGACCGGCACCGGATCGCTCCGGGCCGGCCGCGGCTGAGTGACGTCACCGCAGATTAGCTGGGATCAATGCGTGGTCGCCGCGCGCAGGCGGACCTCCGCGCGCCGCTCGGCAGCCGCGTCGCCCTCCGCCTTCGCCCGCTCCAGCTCACGCTCGACGCGCTGGACGTCGATCTCGTCCGACAGCTCGGCGACCTCGGCCAGCAGGGACAGCTTGTCGTCCGCGAACGAGATGAAACCGCCGTGCACAGCGGCGACGACCGTCCCGCCGTCGCTCGTGCGGATGGTCACCGGGCCCGACTCCAGCACACCGAGCAGCGGCTGGTGACCGGGCATGACGCCGATGTCGCCGGACGTGGTGCGCGCGACGACCAGGGTGGCCTCGCCGGACCAGACCTCTCGGTCGGCCGCGACCAGCGCGACGTGCAGCTCAGCAGCCAAGGTGGCTCCTCGGGTCACCACCCGGCGGGTGTGCCGGGTGTTGGTTACAAGTCTAATGGGCGTGCAGAAGGGGGCGGGACGTACCCCGCCCCCTCCGTCGGTCAAGCTCTGCCGGGTGTCAGGAGACGCCCAGCTCCTTGGCGTTGGCCTTCAGGTCCTCGATACCGCCGCAGAGGAAGAACGCCTGCTCCGGGAAGTGGTCGTACTCGCCGTCGATGATCGAGTTGAACGCCGCGATCGACTCGTCGAGGGGCACGTCCGAACCGTCGACGCCGGTGAACTGCTTGGCGACGTGGGTGTTCTGGGAGAGGAAGCGCTCCACGCGACGGGCGCGGTGGACGGTGAGCTTGTCCTCCTCGCCGAGCTCGTCGATGCCGAGGATCGCGATGATGTCCTGGAGGTCCTTGTACTTCTGGAGGACCGTCTTGACGCGCATCGCGGTGTTGTAGTGGTCCGCCGCGATGTAGCGGGGGTCCAGGATCCGGGACGTGGAGTCCAGCGGGTCCACGGCCGGGTAGATGCCCTTCTCGGAGATCGGACGGGAGAGCACCGTCGTCGCGTCGAGGTGGGCGAAGGTGGTGGCCGGGGCCGGGTCGGTCAGGTCGTCCGCGGGGACGTAGATCGCCTGCATGGAGGTGATCGAGTGACCGCGGGTCGAGGTGATGCGCTCCTGGAGGAGGCCCATCTCGTCGGCCAGGTTCGGCTGGTAGCCCACCGCGGACGGCATCCGGCCGAGCAGCGTGGAGACCTCGGAGCCGGCCTGCGTGAAGCGGAAGATGTTGTCGATGAAGAACAGCACGTCCTGCTTCTGGACGTCACGGAAGTACTCGGCCATGGTGAGGCCGGCCAGCGCGACGCGCAGACGGGTGCCCGGGGGCTCGTCCATCTGGCCGAAGACCAGGGCGGTCTTGTCGATGACGCCCGAGTCGGCCATCTCCTCGATGAGGTCGTTGCCCTCACGGGTGCGCTCACCGACACCGGCGAACACCGACACACCGTCGTGGTTGTTGGCGACGCGGTAGATCATCTCCTGGATGAGCACCGTCTTGCCGACGCCGGCGCCGCCGAACAGACCGATCTTGCCGCCCTTGACGTACGGGGTCAGCAGGTCGATGACCTTGACGCCGGTCTCGAACATCTCGGTCTTCGACTCGAGCTCGTCGAAGCGGGGGGCCTTGCGGTGGATGGACCAGCGCTCGCCCTCGTACTTCTCGTCGACGTTCAGGACCTCGCCGAGGGTGTTGAAGACCTTGCCCTTGGTGAAGTCGCCGACGGGGACGGTGATGCCCGTGCCCGTGTCGGTCACCGGGGACTGGCGGACCAGGCCGTCGGTGGGCTGCATGGAGATGGTGCGGACCAGGCCGTCACCCAGGTGCTGGGCGACCTCCAGGGTCAGCGTCTTCTTCGCGCCGTCCTGCGCCGGGTCGGCGACCTCGACGTGAAGGGCGTTGTAGATGTCGGGCATGGCGTCGACGGGGAACTCCACGTCGACGACCGGGCCGATGACCCGGGCGACGCGGCCCGTGGCAACGGCCGTCTCAACTGTCGTCGTCATTACCTGTCACTCCCCGCGGTCGCGTCGGCCAGGGCTGCGGAGCCACCGACGATCTCGCTGATTTCCTGGGTGATTTCGGCCTGGCGGGCCGCGTTGGCAAGGCGGGAGAGCGTCTCGATCAGCTCACCCGCGTTGTCGGTCGCCGACTTCATCGCGCGCCGGGTGGCGGCGTGCTTCGAAGCGGCCGACTGGAGCAGCGCGTTGTAGATACGGCTCTCCACGTAGCGCGGCAGCAGGGCGTCGAGGACGTCCTCCGCCGAGGGCTCGAAGTCGTAGAGCGGAAGGATCTCGCCCTGCGGCTTCGCCTCGGCCGCCACCGCGTCGAGGCTGAGCGGCAGCAGCCGGTCGTCGAGCGCCGTCTGCGTCATCATCGAGACGAACTCGGTGAAGACGATGTGGAGTTCGTCCACGCCGCCGGCCGCGGTGTCCTTCTCGATGGCCTCGATCAGGGGTGCCGCGACCTGCTTGGCGTCCGCGTACGTCGGCTCGTCCGTGAAGCCCGACCAGGACTCCACGATGTGCCGCTCACGGAAGTTGTAGTGAGCGACGCCGCGCCGGCCGACGATGTACGTGTCGACCTGCTTGCCCTCCGCCTCCAGGCGGGCCGTCAGCTGCTCGGCCGCCTTGATGGCGTTGGAGTTGAACGCGCCGGCGAGGCCGCGGTCACTGGTCAGCAGCAGCACCGCGGACCGGGTGACCGTCTCGGCCTGGGTGGTCAGCGGGTGCCGGGTGTTGGAACCGGTGCCGACCGCCGTGACCGCGCGGGTCAGTTCCTGCGCGTACGGCGTGGAGGCCGCCACCTTGCGCTGCGCCTTGACGACGCGCGAGGCGGCGATCATCTCCATCGCCTTGGTGATCTTCTTGGTCGCGGTGACGGATCGGATGCGACGCTTGTAGACCCGGAGCTGGGCTCCCATGAGTCAGGTCCCTTCCTTACGTCACTTGGCCGCGGCCGGGGCGTCCTCGCCGAGAAGCTTGCCGTCCGCGGTCTCGAACTGCTTCTTGAAGTCGGCGATCGCGTCGGCGACGGCGGTGAGGGTGTCGTCCGACATCTTGCCGCCCTCCTTGATGGAGGTCATGAGGCCCTGCTCCTTGCGGTGCAGGAACTCAAGCAGCTCCTTCTCGAAGCAGCGGATGTCGGCGACGGGGACGTCGTCCATCTTGCCGGTGGTGCCGGCCCACACGGAGACGACCTGGTCCTCGGTCGGCATCGGCTGGTACTGGGCCTGCTTCAGCAGCTCGACCAGGCGCTGGCCGCGCTCCAGCTGGGCCTTCGACGCGGCGTCCAGGTCGGAACCGAAGGCGGCGAACGCCTCCAGCTCGCGGTACTGGGCGAGGTCGAGGCGCAGGCGGCCGGAGACCTGCTTCATCGCCTTGTGCTGTGCGGAACCGCCGACTCGGGAGACGGAGATACCGACGTTCAGCGCGGGGCGCTGACCGGCGTTGAAGAGGTCCGACTCCAGGAAGCACTGGCCGTCGGTGATGGAGATGACGTTGGTCGGGATGAACGCCGAGACGTCGTTGGCCTTGGTCTCGACGATCGGCAGACCGGTCATCGAGCCGGCGCCGAGCTCGTCGGAGAGCTTGGCGCAGCGCTCCAGCAGCCGGGAGTGCAGGTAGAAGACGTCACCCGGGTAGGCCTCGCGGCCCGGCGGACGGCGCAGCAGGAGGGAGACGGCGCGGTAGGCGTCGGCCTGCTTGGAGAGGTCGTCGAAGATGATGAGGACGTGCTTGCCGTCGTACATCCACTGCTGGCCGATGGCCGAACCGGTGTACGGCGCCAGGTACTTGAAGCCGGCCGGGTCGGACGCGGGGGCGGCGACGATGGTCGTGTACTCCAGCGCGCCGGCCTCTTCGAGCGCGCCGCGCACGGAGGCGATCGTCGAGCCCTTCTGGCCGATGGCGACGTAGACGCAGCGGACCTGCTTCTTCGGGTCGCCGGAGCGCCAGTTGTCGCGCTGGTTGATGATCGTGTCGACGGCCAGCGCGGTCTTGCCGGTCTGGCGGTCGCCGATGATCAGCTGACGCTGGCCGCGGCCGACCGGGGTCATGGCGTCGACGGCCTTGTAGCCGGTCTCCATCGGCTCGTGCACCGACTTACGGGCCATGACGCCGGGAGCCTGAAGCTCCAGGGCGCGGCGGCCGGACGTCTCGATCTCGCCGAGGCCGTCGATCGGGTTGCCGAGCGGGTCGACGACGCGGCCGAGGTAGCCCTCGCCGACCGCGACGGAGAGGACCTCTCCGGTGCGGTGCACCGGCTGGCCCTCCTCGATGCCGCTGAACTCGCCGAGGACGATGGCGCCGATCTCGCGCTCTTCCAGGTTCAGCGCGAGGCCGAGGGTGCCGTCCTCGAACTTCAGCAGTTCGTTGGCCATGGCCGAGGGAAGGCCCTCGACCTTCGCGATGCCGTCACCGGCAAGGGTGACCGTACCGACCTCCTCGCGCGAGGCCGCGTCCGGCTGGTACGACTGGACGAAGTTCTCCAGCGCGTCCCGGATCTCCTCCGGCCGGATCGTGAGCTCCGCCATCTGGGTTCCCTGCTCTCCTTGTTGGGCCCGAAGTTTCACTTGGGGGGATGGGGACTCCCCCCTGAAAGAGGTGAATCCTCTGCACGGCCCAACCAGGGCCGTATTTCTACGTCTTGTGGTGCTGCTAGCTCGCCATGCGGCGGGCGGCGTCGTCGATGCGGTCCGCGACGGAGCCGTTGATGACCTCGTCGCCGACCTGCACCCGGATCCCGCCGAGGACCGCGGGGTCCACGTCGAGGTTGAGGTGCATGGTGCGGCCGTAGAGCTTCGCCAGCGAGGCGCCGAGGCGCTGCTTCTGGCCGTCGCTCAGCGGGACCGCCGAGGTGACGACGGCGACGATCCGGTCGCGGCGCTCGGCGGCGAGCTTGGAGAGGGACTCCAGGCCCGCTTCCAGGCTACGTCCGCGCGGTGCGGTGACCAGCCGGGTCACCAGCCGTTCGGTGGCCGCGTCGGCCCGGCCGCCGAGCAGGCTGTGCAGCAGCTCGCTCTTGGCCGAGGCGGTGGCCTTCCGATCGGTCAGCGCGGAGCGCAGTCCGGTGCTGGAGGCGACGATCCGGCCGAAGCGGAACAGTTCGTCCTCGACGCCGTCGAGCCGGCCGAGCTTCTGGGCGGCCGTCAGGTCGGCGGTGTCCGCCAGCTCCTCCAGCGCGTCCACCAGGTCGCGCGACTGCGACCAGCGGCTGCGGACCAGTCCGGACACGAGGTCGAGGGTCTCCCCGCCGACCTGGCCGGTGAGCAGTCGCCGGGCCAGTTCGGCCTTGGCCTCGCCGGACTGCGCCGGGTCGGTGAGGACCCGACGCAGGCTGACCTCGCGGTCGAGCAGCGCGGTGACGGCGGCCAGCTCGCCGGCGAGCGCGGCGGCGTCGACGGACGTGGAGTCCGTCAGCGCGTCCAGGCGCTCGCGGGCGGCGGCCAGTGCCTCGCGGCTCGCTCCGTTCATCGCGCCGCCTCGGCCTTCTCCTCAAGGTCATCGAGGAAGCGGTCGATCACGCGGCTCTGGCGGGCGTGGTCCTCGAGGGACTCCCCGACGAGCTTGCCGGCCAGTTCGGTGGCGAGCTTGCCGACGTCCTGACGCAGCGCGGAGGAGGCGGCCTTGCGGTCGGCCTCGATCTGCGCGTGTCCGGCGGCGACGATCTCCTCGCGCTGGCGCTGGCCTTCGGCGCGCATCTCGGAGATCAGCGCGGCGCCCTGCTCCTGGGCCTCCTGGCGCAGCCGGGCGGCCTCGTGCCGGGCTTCGGCGAGCTGGGCCTTGTACTGCTCCAGGACGCTCTGGGCCTCCTGCTGCATGGCCTGCGCGTCTTCGATACCGCCTTCGATGGCCTCGCGGCGCTCTTCCAGAACCTTGTTGATGTTCGGGAGGAGCTTCTTGGCGAGGAAGCCGAAGACGATGACGAAGGCGATGAGGCCGATGACGAGCTCGGGGATCGGCGGGACGAGGGGGTTTTCCGCCTCCCCACTCGCCGCCAGGATGAGCATCTGGCTCATGTCGTTGCCTTTCGTCGGATCAGCTGTCGGTCAGCCTGAGGGTGAATCAGGTGCCGTAGACGAACGGCATGACCAGACCGATCAGGGCGAGCGCCTCACAGAAGGCGAAGCCGAGGATCTGGTTGGCGCGGATCAGGCCGGCAGCTTCGGGCTGACGGGCGAGCGCCTGGGTGCCGTTACCGAAGATGATGCCGACGCCGACGCCGGGGCCGATGGCCGCAAGGCCGTAACCGACGGAACCGAGCGAGCCGGAGACAGCGGCAAGGGTCTGGGACATGCCAGTTCTTCCTTCTTCTTTACGGACCGGTGGGGGTTGGCCACCGGACGATCAGGGGGTGGTGGCAGGGTGACTCAGTGGTGTTCGGCGAGCGCGCCCTGAATGAAGCTGCACGTCAGCAGAACGAAGACGTACGCCTGAAGGGCCTGGACGAAGAGCTCGAAGGCCGTCATCACCAGGACCATGATGAACGAGACGCCGGCGTAGGCGATGCCGATGCCGTTCAGCAGGTACCAGCTGGCGATCGTGAAGAGCAGCAGCAGGGTGTGGCCGGCGAACATGTTCGCGAAGAGCCGGACCGCGTGCGTGAACGGACGGACGATCAGGTTCGACAGCAGCTCGATCGCCATCGACAGCGGCAGCACCGCGCCGAGCGACTTGTCGTAGCCGGTGAAGTTCTTGAAGGCGCCGACGAAGCCGTGCCGCTTGAAGGTCAGCGAGACCCACGTGATGTACACGATGAGCGCGAGGACCAGCGGGTACGAGATGATCGACGTCACCGGGAACTGGGCCAGCGGGACGATCGACCAGAGGTTCATCATCCAGATGAAGAAGAACAGCGAGACGACCAGCGGTACGTACTTCTCGCCCTCCTTCTTGCCGATGGTCTCGTAGACGACACCGCGGCGGATGAAGTCGTAGCCGGCCTCGGCGACCATCTGGAGCTTGCCCGGGACGACCTTGGGCTTGCGGAAGGCGGCCCAGAAGAAGCCGACGACGATGATCGAGCCGAGCAGCGCCAGCAGCATCGTCTTGTTGAAGTACACGTTGCTGTCACCGTCGCCCCACAGGGGCTGGAACAGGAACGAGTGCAGGCCGGGAGCCGGGAAGCCACAGCCGTCGAAAATGTGGCAGTCGGTCTCGAAGGCGAGCACCTGCGTCGGGTCAGCACTCACCGCGGGCTCCTTCAGCGTGGCGCATAGGTACGGCAACCTCGTTGTGTCGGCGCGGCGCTTCGCCGCAGTTCGGCACGGGACTGGTGGTTCGGATGTGGGGGCGGCTCGGGGGCATCTCGCCTCGCGATGGAGCAGGCGTCAGCTCGGATGCCCGCGCCCGCGATGCCGCAGTTGGCACCGGACGATAGCAGGATCTCTCAGACGTCTTTATCCCGGCCCTACCCCTCACGACGAATGCCCTGATTTCTCGGGCTCGACGTAGAGGATCTTGGCCTTCATGTGGGCACGCGTCTGCGCCCCGATCCAGGCCAGGGTGGCCACGAGCAGGGTGACGGCGAAGGCCTTGGGATTGAACAGCGTCGTGTTCTTGAACGCGGCCATGAAGATGAACAACAGGAGAATCTGCGCCGCGTACAGCATCAGGCCCATGGCCTGGAAGAGATGCGGAAGCGTTTTCGCGGTGCGCTGGAGCACGTACAGCCCGATGCCCATGAAGAGCATCACGATGACGGTCGCCACACCGGCCCCGATCGCCCCCTTGCCGCCGGCCACGACGCCACCGACGACGGCGGCGATCACGCCGACGGCCGCGGTGGGCACGGCGGCCTGGGCCAGGTTCCGGACGTCGTTGGACGGCATGGCGGCAGCTCCGCTTTTCAAATCAAAAGGAGGAAGGGGTGTCGTCATGGACGAGCGTAGACCCGGTTCGAGGGGGCGAGTCCTCGGGACTTCGGACCGTCGCACTTGGGTCCTTCGGCTCTGTCCGGGTTCTCGTGAACCGTATCACAAACTATTTGATGAGGTCTTTACCTCGAAGGGGTGCTGACTGTCACACGTGAGAGTGACAGTGCCCGCGTGAGCGAGAACCAGGGGGAGATGTCTGGTATTAGGGCGCTTCGCACCCTCCCGGTTCCCCCACGAGTTGGCAATGCTCTCGTCAGATTCTTACCTTGGGGTCTCACCTTTGAGGGATCCGCGAACGGGGTCCCACGGCGGTCGCCCCGTTGACGCCGGCCCCCACAGGTGTACGCGATTGCGTGGTCTCCGCCGGGAGTTCGGCCGGCGCCGGCGCGACCTTGCGGCGGCGGTAGCGGGGCGGGACGAAGGACTGGGCCCACAGCGGGGCGCGCGGGGTGAAGCGGGGCAGGAGCAGCAGCACCAGGCCGACCGCGCTCAGGAAGACGACGCCGAGGACGATCCACATCGAGGCCGAGTTCACCGAGTAGCCGAGGGCGCCGAAGGCGATGAGCGCCGACCAGAAGTACATGATCAGCACGGCCCGGCTGTGCGAGTGCCCGACCTCCAGGAGCCGGTGGTGCAGATGCCCCCGGTCCGCGGCGAACGGCGACTGCCCGCGCCAGGTGCGGCGCACGATCGCCAGGATCAGGTCGGCCGCCGGGATCGCGATGATCGTCAGCGGCATCAGCAGCGGGATGTAGACCGGCACCATCTGGTGGACGGTGTTGCGCTCGGACCCGGCGAACAGCTTCATCACGTCCGGGTCGACCTGCCCGGTCACCGAGATCGCCGCCGCCGCGAGCACCAGCCCGATCAGCATCGACCCCGAGTCGCCCATGAAGATCCGCGCCGGGTGCATGTTGTGCGGCAGGAACCCGACGCACATCCCCATCAGGATCGCCGCGAACAGCGTGGCGGGAGCGGCGGCCTCGATGCCGTACGAGTACCAGATCCGGTAGGCGTACATGAAGAACGCGGCGGCGGCGATGCAGACCATGCCGGCCGCGAGCCCGTCCAGGCCGTCCACGAAGTTCACCGCGTTGATGGTGATCACCACCAGCGCGACCGTCAGCAGCGTCCCCTGCCACTGGGTCAGCGCGACCGTCCCGACCCCGGGGATCGGCAGCCACAGGATGGTCAGGCCCTGGACGACCATGACGCCCGCGGCGATCATCTGCGCGCCCAGCTTGATGAGGGCGTCGATCTCGAACTTGTCGTCCAGGACGCCGATCAGCCAGATCACCGCGGCCCCCGACAGCAGCGCGCGCGGCTCGTTCGACTTCTCGAAGACCTCGTTGAGGTTGGTGAGGTGATCGGCGACGAGCAGGCCCGCGCACAGGCCGAAGAACATGGCGATCCCGCCGAGCCGCGGAGTGGGTTCCCGGTGCACGTCACGCGCCCGGATCTCCGGCATCGCCCCGGCCACGATCGCGAACTTCCGCACCGGCCCGGTCAGCAGATACGTCACCGCGGCCGTGATGCAGAGCGTCAGCAGGTATTCACGCACGGGCTTCCCCACAGGTCTCGCTGGCCATCTCAGCCCCACACCCTAGCGATGAGCGCATACGGATGGAGACATCCGGGTAGCCACGATGGTTGCACGTCCGGCTGTGCGCCCATGCAATACGGTCCCCGGGCCGCGTCCGTTCACCGCGTCACGGGCGCCGATCGCCCCGGTACGGGGCGAACGCCCGCCCCAGCTCCGCCACCTCCTCACGCACTCTTCGCACCGCCACCTCATCCCGGACCACCCCCGCCATCAGCGCCGCGATCCGCGCCATCTCCCGCTCCCCCATCCCCTGCGTGGTCACCGCGGCGCTCCCCAGGCGCAGCCCGCGCGCACCCCCGCCGGGCAGCGCGCAGCAGTCCAGCACCAGGCCCGCGGCGGCGAGCCGGCCCCGCGCGGCCCGTCCGTCCATGCCCAGCGGCGCGGGGTCGACGGTGATCAGATGGGTGTCCGTGCCGCCCGTGGAGAGCGCCATCCCCTCCGCCGCGAGCCCGGCGGCGAGCACCTTCGCGTTGGCGACGACCTGCCGCGCGTACCCGGCGAACGCGGGCGCCGCCGCCTCCCCGAACGCCACCGCCTTCGCGGCGATCGTGTGCATCTGCGCCCCGCCCTGCGTGAACGGGAAAACCGCCCGGTCGACCCGTTCCGCGAGCTCCTTGCCGCACAGGATCATCCCGCCGCGCGGCCCGCGCAGCACCTTGTGCGTGGTCGCGCAGACGACGTCGGCGTACGGCACCGGGTTCGGGGCCGCTCCCCCGGCGACCAGGCCGATCGGGTGCGCGGCGTCGGCGATGAGGTAGGCGCCGGCCTCGTCGGCGGCCTCCCGGAACGCCGCGTAGTCGAGGTGGCGGGGGTAGGCGATCGAGCCGCACACGATGGCCTTGGGGCGGTGTTCGCGGGCCAGGGCGCGCATCCCGGCGTAGTCGATCAGGCCGGTGTCGGGGTCGAGCCCGTAGGGGACGAAGTCGAACCAGCGGCCGGAGAAGTTCGCGGGCGAACCGTGCGTGAGGTGGCCGCCGTGCGGGAGGCCGAGGGCGAGGACGGTGTCGCCGGGCCGCAGCAGGGCCGCGTATGCCGCCAGCACCGCCGAAGAGCCGGAGTGGGGCTGGACGTTGGCGTGTTCGGCGCCGAACAGCGCGCGGGCGCGGGCGGCGGCGATCCGCTCGGCCATGTCGACGATCTCGCAGCCCCCGTGGTGGCGCGCCCCCGGATACCCCTCGGCGTATTTGTTGGCGAGCGGGGAGCCGAGCGCGGCGAGGACGGCGGGCGAGCAGAAGTTCTCCGCCGCGATCAGCTGGAGCGAGGCCGTCTGCCGGCGGACCTCGGCGAGCAGCACCTCCGCCAGCTCGGGGTCCTGCCGGCGCAGGGCATCACTCTCAAGGGCGGGCGTGACCGACATCGTGGACTCCGGTGCGTCGAAAAGGACGTACCCCCAATGTAGGACCGCCCGCCCCGCGTCACATCTGGGCCGGGACCCCCGTCAGGGCCGTGACGACGGGGTCGAGGGCCTGGTGTATCTCGCCGCCGACGGAACGGAAGTACGGCAGGGGCGCCCCGTAGGGGTCGTGGACCTCGTCCGCCTCCGCCGTGGGCGCCAGCAGCCAGCCGCGCAGCGCGGCGGCGGCGCGGACCAGGGCGCGGGCGCGCATCACCAGGCCCTCTTCCAGCGGGGGCAGGGTGGCGGGGTCTATGGCCCGCACCAGGCGGGTGAACTCCTTCAGCGTGAAGGTGCGCAGGCCCGCCGAGTGGCCCATGGAGATGACCTGGGCGCGGTGGTCGCGGGTCGCGGTGAGCACGAGGTCGGCGCGGATGACGTGCTCGTCGAGCAGCTCCCGCCCGGTGAACCCGGTCGCGTCCGCGCCGAACTCGGCCAGCACCGCCTCGGCGTTGGCCTCCATCGGCGCGCCCTCGTGCCCCCACGTCCCGGCGCTCTCCACGATCAGCCCGCCGCCCAGGATGCCGAGCCGCTCGGTCACGAAGTGCCGGGTCAGCCGCTCGGTGATGGGGGAACGGCAGACGTTGCCGGTGCTGACGTGCAGGATGCGAAAGCTGTCGCGCGGAAAGCCGAAGGTGGTCGTCACCTCCGCGAGCGACTCCCCGCCGCCTATGCCCGGCATGGGGTGTCCCCCCGGGGGGTGCGGCGGGCGCGGGCAGGGCCCCTCAATTCGCCACCTCAAGATCGGGGACGACCTTGCGCAGCTCCTCCGCCGAGATCGCCCCGGCCCGCAGCAGCACCGGCACCTCGCGCGTCACGTCGACGATCGAGGAGGGCAGGTTGCCGGGGGTCGGGCCGCCGTCGAGGTAGACGGAGACGGAGTCGCCCAGCATGTTCTGCGCGGCGTCGCAGGTCTCCGGCGCCGGGTGCCCGGTGAGGTTGCCGGAGGAGACGGCCATCGGGCCGACCTCGGTGAGCAGTTCGATGGCGACGGGGTGCAGCGGCATGCGGATCGCGACGGTGCCCCGGGTGTCGCCGAGGTCCCACTGGAGGGACGGCTGGTGTTTGGCGACCAGCGTCAGGGCGCCCGGCCAGAACGCGTCGACGAGCTCCCAGGCCAGCTCGGAGAAGTCGGTGACCAGGCCGTGCAGGGTGTTCGGGGAGCCGATCAGGACGGGCGTGGGCATGTTGCGGCCCCGCCCCTTGGCGGCGAGCAGATCGACGACGGCCTCCGAGGAGAACGCGTCGGCGCCGATGCCGTACACCGTGTCCGTCGGCAGGACGACCAGCTCGCCCCGGCGGACGGCGGACGCGGCCTCGCGCAGACCGGTCATGCGGTCGGTCGCGTCGTTGGTGTCGTAGCGCCGTGCCATGTCTAACAAGCCTCCTGCTGGAATCCGGAAACAGCCGTCGTCACGGCATCGCCTTGCGCGCGGTCGCGAACCTCGGGCGGTTGTTGAGGTCGGGGTGGTCGGCCGCGTCGGCCCAGCCGAGCTCCTCGGTGAAGATCCACGGGACCTGGCCGCCCTGGGTGTCGGCGTGCTCGACGACGACGACGCCGCCGGGCCGCAGCAGCCGGTGCGCGGTGCGCTCCAGGCCCCGGATCAGGTCGAGCCCGTCCTCACCGGAGAACAGCGCCAGCTCGGGGTCGTAGTCGCGGGCCTCGGGGGCGACGTACTCCCACTCGGTGAGCGGGATGTACGGCGGGTTGGAGACGACCAGGTCGACCTGGCCGTCGAGGTCGCGGAAGGCGTCCAGCGCGTTGCCCTGGCGCAGGTCGACGCGGGAGTCCGCCATGTTCCTGCGGGTCCACACCAGCGCGTCCTCGGACAGTTCCACGGCGTGCACCTTGGAGCGCGGCACCTCCTGCGCGAGGGCGAGCGCGATCGCGCCGGAGCCGGTGCACAGATCGACGATGGTGGGCTCGACGACGTCCATGGCGCGCACGGCGTCTATGGCCCAGCCGACGACCGACTCGGTCTCCGGGCGGGGTACGAACACGCCGGGGCCGACCTGGAGTTCCAGGTAGCGGAAGTAGGCCCGGCCGGTGATGTGCTGGAGCGGCTCGCGCTGCTCGCGCCGGGCGATGACCTCCCAGTAGCGGGCGTCGAAGTCGGCGTCCTTCACGGTGTGCAGATGGCCGCGCTTCACGCCGTGCACGAACGCGGCGAGCTCCTCCGCGTCGGTGCGCGGCGAGGGCACTCCGGCGTCGGCGAGCCGCTGGGTGGCCTGCGCCACCTCCGCGAGCAGCACGCTGCGGGGGTTGGGGGTCCGCCCCCCGGGGTCTTGCCGCACGCTCGTCCTCCGTCGTCCCTCGTGTCGCTTGCTGGCTTACGCGGCGGCGAGCTTCGCCGCCGAGTCCGCGTCGACGCACGCCTGGATCACCGCGTCCAGCTCGCCGTCCAGGACCTGGTCCAGGTTGTACGCCTTGAAACCGACGCGGTGGTCCGAGATGCGGTTCTCCGGGAAGTTGTACGTACGGATCTTCTCGGAGCGGTCGACGGTGCGGACCTGGCTGCGCCGGGCGTCGGCGGCCTCCCGCTCCGCCTCCTCCTGCGCCGCGGCGAGCAGCCTGGAGCGCAGGATACGCATCGCCTGCTCCTTGTTCTGCAACTGGCTCTTCTCGTTCTGGCAGGAGGCGACGACTCCGGTGGGCAGGTGCGTGATGCGCACCGCGGAGTCGGTGGTGTTGACGGACTGCCCGCCGGGCCCGGAGGAGCGGTAGACGTCGATGCGCAGATCATTGGGGTTGACCTCGACCTCGACCTCCTCCGCCTCGGGCGTGACCAGCACACCGGCGGCGGAGGTGTGGATACGGCCCTGCGACTCGGTGGCCGGCACCCGCTGCACGCGGTGCACCCCGCCCTCGTACTTCAGCCGCGCCCAGACGCCCTGCCCGGGCTCGGTGGCGCCCTGTCCGCCCTTGGTCTTGACGGCGACCTGGACGTCCTTGTAGCCGCCGAGTTCGGACTCGGTGGAGTCGATGATCTCGGTCTTCCAGCCGACGCGCTCGGCGTAGCGCAGATACATGCGCAGCAGGTCCCCGGCGAACAGGGCCGACTCGTCGCCGCCGGCGCCGGCCTTGATCTCCAGGATGACGTCCTTGTCGTCGGACGGGTCCCGGGGCACGAGCAGCAGCCGCAGCTTCTCGGTGAGTTCGTCGCGCTGTTTGTCGAGCACCTTGACCTCGGCGGCGAACTCCGGCTCCTCGGCGGCGAGTTCACGCGCGGTCTCGATGTCCTCGCCGGTCTGCTTCCAGGACCGGAACGTCGCGACGATGGGGGTCAGCTCGGCGTAGCGCTTGTTCAGCCTGCGCGCATTGGCCTGGTCGGCGAAGACCGACGGGTCGGCGAGCTTCTTCTCCAGGTCGGCGTGTTCCGTGACCAGTTCTTCGACGGCCTCGAACATCTCGGTGCTCCTGTGTACGTGGGTGAAGTGGGCGGCGACCAAAAACGCCGGTCCCGGCCTGTCCCTGGGCGGGGACACGGCCGTGGACCGGCGGTAAGGGGCTCGCTACTTCTTGGAGCCGGCGGCAGCCTTGCCGAAGCGGGCCTCGAAGCGGGCCACGCGGCCACCGGTGTCGAGGATCTTCTGCTTGCCCGTGTAGAACGGGTGGCACTCGGAGCACACATCGGCGCGGATGGCGCCGGACTCGATGGTGCTACGGGTGGTGAACGAGGCGCCACAGGTGCAGCTGACCTGCGTCTCGACGTACTCGGGGTGGATGTCGCGCTTCAAGGTGTCTCCTAGTTTCACGGGAGGGCGCCGGGTCGCTGCCGCGGATGCGGGGCGTGAACCGGAGCCGACGTCCCAGTCTGCCAGGACTGGGGTCATACGCCCAAACCGGGGGGTGAGGGGTTCTATTCCCCGGGCCCGCCGGGAGCGCCTAGGCGGCGCTGACGACTCCGCCGGCCTCTCCCGTGGCGTTCCCCTCGGTGGCCGTCTTCGGCACGGCCTGGTCGTTCCTGAGCGCCGTCCAGACCTGTGCGGCCTTGGTCTCGGAGACGATGACGCGGTTGGGGTTGGCCGGGTCGTACTGGACGGGCATCGTGACCATCGTCATGCCCGCCGGGCTGATGCTCTTGAGGCCGTCGGCGAAGGACATCAGCGAGTTGACCGAGCCGAGCCCGGAGTCGGTGGTGACGGCCTTGGTGGCGGTGTCGGCGAGGCCGTAGAGCTTGGTGGGGCTGGTGAACAGGCCGATCGACCTGACCTGGCCGGCCAGGGCCTTGATGAAGGCCTGCTGGAGCTGGATGCGGCCGAGGTCGGAGCCGTCGCCGACGCCGTGCCGGGTGCGGACGAGGCCGAGGGCCTGCTGGCCGTCGAGGGTGTGGGTGCCGGCCGCGAGGTCGAGGTGGCTGTCGGAGTCCTTGATGGCCTTGGTGGTGGTGACCTGGACCCCGCCCAGCTCGTCGATGAGCTTCTGGAAGCCGGAGAAGTCGACCTCCAGGTAGTGGTCCATCCGCAGGTCCGTCAGCGCCTCGACGGTCTTGACCGCGCAGGTGGCGCCGCCGGTGGAGTACGCGGAGTTGAACATCACGCCGGAGGCCGCGTCATGGGTGACGCCCTTGGCGTCGGTGCAGGCGGGCCGCTCGACGAGGGTGTCGCGGGGGATCGAGACGACGGTGGCCTTCTTGTGGCCCTGGTAGACATGGACGATCATCGCCGTGTCCGAGCGGGCGCTGCCGTCGTCGCTGCCGCCGCCGAGGCTCTTGTTGGCCCCCGAGCGCGAGTCCGAGCCGAGCACCAGGATGTTCTCCGAGCCGTTGTCGGCCTTCGCGGGCCGCGCGCTGCCGAGGGCCTGGTCGATGTCGACGCTCTTGATGTTGCCGTTGAGCTTGACGTACAGGTACCCCGCACCGGTCCCGCCGAGAACGACGACGCCGGCGGCGACCCAGGCCGCGATCAGCAGCCCCCGGCGCTTCGGTTTGCGGTGGTTCGGTATGGACATAGAAGCCAGGGTTACATAAGTCGCCACACCCGATCAAAAACGTAAGGAAAATCAAAGAAAGCGGCCACCCCCTCGCGAAGAGGGGACGGCCGCTTCCTTGAGATCCGCTTCCGCGGAACCGAGGGACGATCAGTCGCCGTTGCCCGGCGTCGGCGTCGTCTTCTGGATCTGGAGCAGGAACTCGGCGTTCGACTTCGTCTGCTTCATCTTGTCCAGCAGCAGCTCGATCGCCTGCTGCGAGTCGAGCGCGTGCAGCACCCGGCGCAGCTTCCAGACGATGCCCAGCTCCTCGGCACCGAGCAGGATCTCCTCCTTGCGGGTACCGGACGCGTCGACGTCGACAGCCGGGAAGATCCGCTTGTCGGCGAGCTTGCGGTCGAGCTTGAGCTCCATGTTGCCGGTGCCCTTGAACTCCTCGAAGATCACCTCGTCCATGCGGGAGCCGGTGTCGACGAGCGCGGTGGCGAGGATGGTCAGCGAACCGCCGTCCTCGATGTTGCGCGCGGCACCGAAGAACCGCTTCGGCGGGTAGAGGGCCGTCGAGTCGACACCACCGGACAGGATGCGCCCGGACGCCGGGGCGGCCAGGTTGTAGGCACGGCCCAGACGCGTGATCGAGTCGAGCAGCACGACGACGTCGTGGCCCAGCTCGACCAGCCGCTTGGCGCGCTCGATGGCCAGCTCGGCGACCGTGGTGTGGTCCTCGGCCGGGCGGTCGAAGGTCGAGGAGATGACCTCGCCCTTCACCGACCGCTGCATGTCGGTGACCTCTTCCGGACGCTCGTCGACCAGGACGACCATCAGGTGGCACTCGGGGTTGTTGTGCGTGATCGCGTTGGCGATCGCCTGCATGATCATGGTCTTGCCGGTCTTCGGCGGGGCCACGATCAGACCGCGCTGGCCCTTGCCGATCGGCGAGACCAGGTCGATGATCCGGGTCGTCAGGACGCCCGGGTCGGTCTCCAGGCGCAGCCGGTCCTGCGGGTACAGCGGCGTCAGCTTGTTGAACTCCGGGCGGCCGCGGCCGTGTTCGGGCGCCATGCCGTTGACGGAGTCGAGACGGACGAGCGCGTTGAACTTCTCGCGCCGCTCGCCGTCCTTGGGCTGGCGGACCGCGCCGGTGACGTGGTCGCCCTTGCGCAGGCCGTTCTTGCGGACCTGGGCGAGGGAGACGTACACGTCGTTGGGGCCCGGCAGGTAGCCGGAGGTCCGGATGAACGCGTAGTTGTCGAGGATGTCGAGGATGCCCGCGACGGGGATCAGGACGTCGTCGTCGGCGATCTGCGGCTCGCTGGTGCCGATCTCGTCCCGGCCGCGCCGGCCCCGGCGGTCCCGGTAGCGCCCGCGCCGGCCGCGCCGGCCGCCGTCGAAGTCGTCGTCCTCGTCCAGGCGCGGACCGTTGTCGCGCGGGCCGCTCTGCTGCTGGCGCTCCTGACGGCCGCCCTGCTGCTCCTGACGGTCCTGCCGGGGCTGGCGCTCCTGGCGCTCCTGACGGTCCTGGCGACCGCCCTGGCCCTGCTGGTCCTCGGCCTTGCCGCGGCGGTCACGGCCGCGCTCACGGCGGCCCTGGCGGCGGCCGTCGGCGTCGTCGGCCTGCGCCGCGTCGGCCTTGGCGGGCTCGCCGCGCACCTCGGCGACGGCCGGCTCGGCGGCGGTCGCGGCGGGGGCGCCGGCCTCGGCGGTGGCGCGGCGGCGGCCCCGGCGCTCGGCGGGGGCGTCACCGGCGGGCTGGCCGGGGATCTCGATCTGCTGCTGGGCCACGGCCTGCTCGGCGGCGGGCGCGGCCTCCTCTGCCTTCTTCACCGGGGCGGCGGCCGCGGCGGGCGCCTCTTCGGCGGTGCGGGTGCGGGCGGCACGGCGCTTGGGCTTGGTCTCGGCGGCGTCGCCGGCGGGGGCAGCGGCGGTGGCCTGGGGAGCGGCGCCCCCCTGGGCCTCCTTGATGACCTCGATCAGCTGGCTCTTGCGCATCCGCGCAGTGCCCTTGATGCCGAGGCCGGAGGCGACCTGCTGAAGCTCGGCCAGCACCATGCCCTCGAGGCCGCTGCCGCGGCGCCGCCGGGAGCCGGCACCGGCAGGCGCGGCAGCGTCCGTGGCGGGCGCGGCAGCGGTCTCCTCGACACGCGCGCCCATCAGATCGGTGGTGTCGCTCACGAAGGGTCCTTCCCTGGAGCGGGCGTCGGCCTGTCTGGCTCGGCGACCGGTTGTGCTGTCCGGTTCCGGTCCTTTTGGTGGGGACGGAGCCGGGGCGGTGGTCCGCCAAAACGGCGGAAGAGTTTTCTGGAGATGGCGCTACCCCGACCGACCGTGGCACCCGGTGTCGGTGTCACGAGGCGTGGTCGCACCGATTCCGCAGCTCCCCCAGAGGGGGTACCCCCGACTGGTGACCACTCGGCGTCGATGTGCGGCGTACTGCCCAGGTACGACGTACGAGACGCGAGTGGGCTCGGGGAGCTCCCGGAAGAAAGTCTGTCCCGGACGGGGACACGAAGCACCTCGCCATGGTGGGGTCGGGTGCAGACTTGAGATTAACACTACCGGGTCCAACAAACATTCCCCCTCTCGAAATCCGGCGCCGATTCCCGTTCACGGATCGCCGGAGGGTCTACAGGTCGCCGGAGGGTGCCAGGGGCAGCACGCTCGCCCCTCGCTGGTCCAGGCCGAGCCGGTTGGCGGCCCAGTGCGGGCCGGCCAGTGCCTCGACCTTGTCGGCCGTGTCCGCGTCGGCCAGCGCCATCACGGTGGGTCCGGCGCCGGAGATCACGGCGGGGATGCCGTCGGCGCGCAGCCGTTCCACGAGGGCGGCGCTCTCCGGCATCGCGGGGGCGCGGTACTCCTGGTGCAGCCGGTCCTCGGTGGCCGGCAGCAGCAGGTCGGGGCGGCGGGTGAGGGCCTCGACGAGCAGGGCGGCCCTCCCTGCGTTGGCGGCGGCGTCGACGTGCGGGACGGTGCGCGGGAGCAGTCCGCGCGCGGTCTCGGTGAGGACGGGTTTCCCGGGGACGAAAACCACCGGAACGATGGAATCGGCGGGGTCCATCCTGATGGCGCGGGCGGCGCCGGACTCCATCCAGGAGAGGGTGAACCCGCCGAGCAGGCAGGCCGCGACGTTGTCGGGGTGGCCCTCGATCTCGGTCGCGAGCTCCAGCAGTGCGGCGGTGTCGAGCCGGGACTCGCCGCCTATGGTCACGGCGCGGGCGGCGACGATGCCCGCGCAGATCGCGGCGGAGGAGGAGCCGAGGCCCCGGCCGTGCGGGATGCGGTTGGCGCAGACGATCTCCAGGCCGCGGGGCTGGCCGCCGAGGACGTCGAAGGCGGTGCGCAGGGAGCGCACGAGGAGGTGGCGCTCGTCGCGCGGGAGGGTCTCGCTGCCCTCCCCCGCGATGTCGATGTGCAGACCGGAGTCGGCGACCCTGACGACGACGTCGTCGTAGAGCCCCAGCGCGAGGCCGAAGGCGTCGAAGCCCGGGCCCAGATTGGCGCTGGTGGCGGGGGTGCGCACCCGGACGGCGGCGGCGCGGAAGGCTGGACCGGCCATCGCTCGATGAACTCCTTGAGCTGCGGAACTGTCGAATGACATTCGATGACGTGATGAAGAGGTACCGGAAAGGACCCTCGGGACGCGGCCGAAAAGGCGCGCCGCCCTGCCTGTGCACGGGCATATGCGGCAGGCGGGTTCGGCACAGCTTATCGAAGGAAGGTTCTGTGGCGACATAGGGCGCACAGGAGGCGCACGATGCGTGTCGCAAGCCCCCTGTGCACCCCTGCCGGGGAATTCCCTAGAGCAGCCCGAGCCGTTCGGCGGCGATGGCCGCGTCGACGGGGACGGTGACCGGCTGGGGGGCGCCGGCGACGGCCCAGTCGGGGTCCTTCAGGCCGTTGCCGGTGACCGTGCAGACGATGGTCTGGCCGGGGTCGACCTTGCCCTGCTCGGCGGCCTTCAGCAGACCGGCGACGGAGGCGGCGGAGGCGGGCTCGACGAAGACGCCCTCCTGCGCGGCCAACAGCCGGTAGGCGCGCAGGATTTCGCGGTCGGTGACCTCGTCGATGAAGCCGCCGGACTCGTCGCGCGCGGCGATGGCGTAGTTCCAGGAGGCCGGGTTGCCGATGCGGATGGCCGTCGCGATCGTCGAGGGGTCCTTGACGACCTCACCGCGCACGAGGGGCGCGGAGCCGGACGCCTGGAACCCCCACATGCGGGGCGTGCGCGTGGCGGTCTTGTCGGCGGCGTACTCCTGGTAGCCCTTCCAGTAGGCCGTGATGTTGCCGGCGTTGCCGACGGGCAGGACGTGGATGTCGGGGGCGTCGCCGAGCATGTCGACGATCTCGAAGGCGGCCGTCTTCTGGCCCTCGATGCGCACCGGGTTGACCGAATTGACCAGCGCGACAGGGTAGTTGTCGCTGAGGCCGCGGGCGAGGGTGAGGCAGTCGTCGAAGTTCCCGTCGACCTGGAGGATCTTCGCGCCGTGGACGAGGGCCTGCCCCATCTTGCCGAGCGCGATCTTGCCGCGCGGGACAAGGACGGCGCAGACCATCCCCGCGCGCACGGCGTAGGCGGCGGCGGACGCGGAGGTGTTGCCGGTGGAGGCGCAGATGACGGCCTGCGCGCCCTCCTCCTTGGCCCGGGTGATGGCCATGGTCATGCCGCGGTCCTTGAAGGACCCGGTCGGGTTGGCGCCCTCCACCTTGAGGTGGACCTCGCAGCCGGTGCGCTCGGAGAGCACCTGCGCGGGGACGAGGGGGGTACCGCCCTCGCGGAGCGTCACGACGGGCGTCGTGTCCGACACCGGCAGCCGGTCCCGGTACTCCTCGATGATTCCGCGCCACTGGTGGGTCATTGCTGGTTACTCTCCTTCAACCCGCATGATGCTGGCGACACCGCGGACAGTGTCGAGCTTGCGCAGCGCCTCGACGGTCCCGGACAGGGCGGCGTCGGAGGCTCGGTGGGTGACGACGACCAGAGAAGCCTCGCCGTCCTTGCCCTGCTGGCGAACGGTATCGATAGAAACCCCGTGTTCGGCGAACACGGTGGCGACCTGGGCGAGAACACCCGGTTTGTCCGCCACGTCGAGGCTGATGTGATACCGCGTGACGACATCGCCCATGGGCGACACCGGCAGGGCCGCGTACGCCGACTCGCCGGGCCCCGTCGCCCCGCTGATCCGGTTGCGGCAGACGGCGACGAGGTCGCCGAGCACGGCCGAGGCGGTGGGCGCGCCGCCCGCGCCGGGGCCGTAGAACATGAGCTGTCCGGCCGCGTCGGACTCGACGAAGACGGCGTTGTAGGCGCCGCGCACGGAGGCCAGCGGGTGGGACAGCGGGATCATCGCGGGGTGGACGCGCGCGGTGACCGAGCCGCCGTCGGCGGAGCGCTCGCAGATGGCGAGGAGCTTGATGGTGCAGCCCATGTTCTTCGCGGAGGCGAAGTCGGCGGCGGTCACCTCGGTCATGCCCTCGCGGTGGACGTCGTCGAGGCGGACGCGGGTGTGGAAGGCGATCCCGGCGAGGATGGCGGCCTTGGCGGCGGCGTCGAAGCCCTCGACGTCGGCGGTCGGATCGGCTTCGGCGTATCCGAGGGCGGTCGCCTCGTCGAGGGCCTCCTGGTAGCCGGCGCCCGTGGAGTCCATCTTGTCGAGGATGAAGTTGGTCGTGCCGTTGACGATCCCGAGCACCCGGTTGACCTTGTCGCCGGCCAGCGACTCGCGCAGCGGCCGGATCAGCGGGATCGCGCCGGCGACGGCGGCCTCGTAATAGAGGTCCTTGCCGTGCTCCTGGGCGGCGGCGTGCAGCGCGGCGCCGTCCTGGGCGAGCAGCGCCTTGTTCGCGGAGACGACCGAGGCGCCGTGCTCGAACGCGGCGGTGATGAGGGTGCGGGCCGGCTCGATGCCGCCGATGACCTCGATGACGACGTCGATGTCACCGCGCTTGACCAGGGCGGTGGCGTCGGTGGTGACGAGGGCCGGGTCGATGCCGGCGCGGACCCTGCTCGGCCGGCGGACGGCGACCCCGGCCAGCTCGACGGGGGCCCCGATCCGTTGCGCGAGGTCTTCGGCGTGCGTCGTCATGATGCGCGCCACCTCTGAGCCGACCACTCCACAGCCCAGCAGCGCCACCTTCAGCGGACGCGTACGCATCATGCGACCTCGTTTCCTCATACCGTCACAATGGGACCAGTCTCACTCACCGGACCGCAGTTTCTGCCCCGGGTCCGGATCGTGAGACGTCTATTTCATTTTCTCCGGACGTGCGGACAGGAGATTCTCCCGCCGTTGCGACCCGGGGTCTACCCGACGTCCAGCCGCAGAAGATCCTCTTCCGTCTCCCGCCGCACGATCAGCCGCGCCTGCCCGTCCTTGACCGCGACGACCGGCGGCCGGGGCACGTGGTTGTAGTTGCTCGCCATCGACCGGCAGTACGCGCCCGTCGCCGGCACCGCGAGCAGGTCACCCGGTGCCAGGTCGGCGGGCAGGAACGCGTCCTTCACGACGATGTCACCGCTCTCGCAGTGCTTGCCGACGACGCGGGAGAGCATGGGCGCGGCGTCCGAGGTCCGCGAGACGAGGGCGACGCTGTACTCCGCGTCGTACAGCGCGGTACGGATGTTGTCCGACATGCCGCCGTCGACGGAGACGTAGGTGCGCAGCCCCTCCAGCGGCTTCAGCGTGCCGACCTCGTACAGGGTGAAGGCGGTGGGGCCGACGATCGCGCGGCCCGGCTCGACCGAGATGCGGGGGGTGCGCAGGCGGGCGGCGTCGCAGGCGCGGGTGACGATCTCGTTGAGGGCCTTGGCGATCTCGTGGGGCTCGCGGGGGTCGTCGGCGCTGGTGTAGGCGATGCCGAGGCCGCCGCCGAGGTCGATCTCGGGCAGTTCGACGCCGTGCTCGTCGCGGACCTCCTTCAGCAGGCCGACCACCCGCTGGGCGGCGACCTCGAAGCCGGACATGTCGAAGATCTGCGAGCCGATGTGGCTGTGGATGCCGATGAGTTCGAGGCTGTCGAGCTGGAGCGCGCGGCGGACCGCCTCGGCGGCCTGGCCGCCGGCCAGCGGGATGCCGAACTTCTGGTCCTCGTGGGCGGTGGCGATGAACTCGTGGGTGTGCGCCTCGACGCCGACCGTCACCCGGATCTGCACCCGCTGGCGCCTGCCGAGCTCGCGGGCGATGTGCGCGACACGGACGATCTCCTGGAAGGAGTCGAGGACGATCCGCCCGACGCCGGCCTCCACCGCCCGCCGGATCTCCTGGACGGACTTGTTGTTGCCGTGCAGCGCGATGCGCTCGGGGGGCATGCCGGCGGAGAGGGCGGTGGCGAGTTCGCCGCCGGAGCAGACGTCGAGGTTGAGCCCTTCCTCGTGCAGCCAGCGCACGACGGCGCGGGAGAGGAAGGCCTTGCCGGCGTAGAAGACGTCGGCGTCCGGGCCGAAGGCGGCGCGCCACGCCTGCGCCCGGGCGCGGAAGTCGTCCTCGTCGAGCACGTACACCGGGGTGCCGAACTCCTCGGCGAGCGCCGCGACGTCGACGCCGCCGACCCTGACGGCCCCGTCCTCACCGCGGCCCACCGTCCGGGCCCACACCTTCGGGTCGAGGGCGTTGAGGTCGGCCGGGGGGGCGGCGTAGTGCCCCTCGGGGAGGACATCCGCGTGCCGGGGGCCTGCGGGGTGTGCGGAACGGCTCATGCTTCTGGCTTTCTGGTGAACGTGTCCGAGCGGGGCGGGACTTGGGCCACGGGGGCTTTGGCTCCGCTGAAGAAGCTTGGGCCACTGGGGACTTGGGCTCCGCTGAAGGGGCCTGGGCCGCTGGGGCTTGGGCTTTCGGGGGCGGGGCTTGGGTCTCTGGGGCTTGGGCTTTCGGGGGCGGGGCTTCGGCTGTGGAGTACGGGGCTTGGGCTCTGGGGGCGGCTTGGGCCCTGGTGAAGGGGCTTGGGCCGGGGCCGGGTTCCGGGCGGCGGGGCTTGGGGCCTCGGTCCGGGCTTGGGTCTCGGGTCGGAGCTCGGGTCTCGTACGGGGCTTGGGTCTCGGGTGCTCAGAGGTGGTCGGGTGCGTCTATGCCGAGCAGGGTCAGGCCGCCGGCCAGCACCGTCCCGGCGGCGTCGGCGACCGCGAGCCGGGAGCGGTGGGCGGCCGAGGGTTTCTCCTCGCCGAGGGGGAGGACGTCGGGGAGCAGGGGGAGGGTGGCGTCGGCCAGGGCCAGGAGGTGACGGGTGAGGCGGGAGGGGGTGGAGGGGGTGGGGGTCAGGAGGCGGGGGTAGTCGGTGAGGAGGGGGAGGAGGGGGGTGGGGATGTGGGGGGTTGGGGGGGTGTCGGGGTTCTCGGTGTGCGGGGGGTTCGCGGGGGCCGGAGTGTCGGTGGCCGAAGGGGTTTCGGGGGTCGCCGTGCTGTCCCGGCGGGGCGTCCCGGTGCGGGGCCGGTTCGGGGGCAGCGGGGGGCCGGGGTTCGGGGGCGGGGTCGTCGGAAGCGGGTCGCCTGGGGGCGAGGGCGAGGGCGCCGGTTGCAGGTCACCCGGGGGCGAGGGCGGGGCCGTCGGCAGCGGGTCGCTCGGGTTCGAGTGCGGGGCCGCCGGTTGCAGGTTGTCCGAGGTCGAGCGCGGGGTCGTCGGCAGGTCGCTCGGGGTCGAGGGCGGAGTCGTCGGCAGGTCACCCGGCGTCGAGGGCGGAGTCGTCTGCTGGGTCACCCCCAGTTCCCTCGCCGCTCGCTTCGTCGCCTGGATGCGGGCGTGGGTGTAGCGGATGCGGAAGAGGGGGTTGGTCTCGCGTTGGGCGAGGTGGTCGCCGGTGATGCGGGGGCGGTCGTGCGGGGCCGGGTGGAGGAGGGCCCAGCGGGCGGCGTCCGGGCCCAGCGGGGTGGGGTCCTGCGGGGACGGGACGGGGCGTACGTCGGCGGGTTCGCCGTACGCGATCTCGGCCCGGCCGCCCTGCGCCTCGACGATCCTCACCATCACCTCGGCGATGGCGCGCGCCCTCACCTCGTACGGGATCCGCACCACGGTGACCTGCCCGGCGAGCGCGTCGCTGTGGCCGTAGCGCTCGCCCTCGGCCAGGATGCGGTGGATCAGGGCGGTGCCGGCAGTGTCGTCGAGGGTGATGTTCAGGAAGCCCGGGCCGGTGATCGTCACCTCGGAGATGCCGGGGGCGGCGGTGAGGCGGTCGCGCAGGAGTGCGGCGATCTCCAGGGGCGGGCGGCCGGCGGGCTTGGCCAGCTGGAGGGCGATGCTGGTCGCGTAGTCGCCGTTGCCGCCGGGTCCTGGGGGTGTCACCACGGCCCGCGCCGGCACCTCGACCCGCAGCTCACCGGCGTCGACGGCGTGCCGTACGGCACGCAGGACGGTGTCGGAGAGGTCTGCGGGGGTCACGGGGACAAGCGTATGGGAGGAGGGGGGTGGATATGCGAGCCGGTGGGGGTGAGGTTCCGGTATGTGGACGGGGGTGGGGGATCTGAAGGGGAAAGGGTTCCCCTTCCTGTCGCCGTCCTCTTGTCAGGTGCCCGCCTTCTCCCCCTCCCCTCTCTCGGGGGTCTCCCGGATGTCCTGGGGAGGGAAGCCGGGGACCGGGGGCCGGCGGCTCTGGGTGACGAGTCTGCGGACCACCGCGATCAGCTCGGACGGATCGAACGGCTTGGGGAGGAACGCGTCGACGCCGACGCCGTACCCCGCCTCGATCTCGTACGGGGTGCACGCGCTGATGACGGCCAGCGGGACCGCGCGGGTGCGGGGGTCGGCGCGGAGGCGGGCGGCGGTGCGGATGCCGTCGAGGCGGGGCATGACGACATCGAGGGTCACCGCGTCGGGCCGCACCTCATGGACGACTTCCAGACACTCGGCACCATCGCACGCGGTCACCACCTCGAACCCCTCCAGTTCGAGATTGACCCTGATCAGCTGCCGGATGACCTTGTTGTCGTCCACAACAAGCACCCGCCCCGACGCGCCTGGCACCCCTTGAGGGTAGGTCCGCCCCGGCCACCGCGTCCGGCTTTTCCCCACTTCCGCCCCGTAGGGGCGAGCCCCGGCCCGGAAACCGGGTCCGGACCCACCTGAGTGAGCTGGTAGTGTTCTACCTGTCGCCGCGAGCAACGCCGCAGAGCGATGAAAGCCCCCGTAGCTCAGGGGATAGAGCAACGGCCTCCGGAGCCGTGTGCGCAGGTTCGAATCCTGCCGGGGGCACTCGCCGGTCAATGACCTCAACTCATGGTCTGACCAGCGCGTGTGCCGGTAGAAAAGGGCGGGAGTCAGTCTCACTGACTCCCGCCTTTTCTCGTTGTCTCTCAGTGTCCGCAGCACACCTCCGACACACTTTTCAGGCTGCGCCGCGCTGTTCTTCGCCCGCCCCCATGCTCTCCTCGATCTTCTCGTCGTCCTCTTCCTCGCTGCCGTCGATGAGGCCCGCGTAGTGCCGGTCGATGACCTCCGGGGAGGCACCCGCGCGGCGGCCTGCTTCGGCGATCGCGAGGCCCGCCTTGACCTTGGTCTCGGGAAAGGCGTAATGCCTCGCCTCCACCCACACCCGGTAGTACGACGTCGAACCGACCGGCCCACCACGCTGGTTGTGAAAGACCCGACCATCCTTGGCCGCGCCGAACTCCTTCAGGTGGGCCCGGAGCATCGACACCAGCAGAGGCAGCATCGGCACCGGACGGTCGGCGTCGGGGTCGGGCATCTTCAGCCCTCGCCTGTCGTGCCGCTCCCCCGAATCGGTCCACTTCTTGCCCGAGACGGGGCGTGTTTTCCTCAAACTGCGTTTGAGATCTGACATGGGACGATCGGGCAGTGACTCGACTTGTGAACCGTGATCGCTCCCTTGAGGAGCTCCAGCACGATCGTTGGGCGGTCCCGTCGGGCGGTGAAACCCGGCTGATGGCGACCGTGCGCGAGCTTCGGCGCAAGCCGATCGGTGGCCTGACGGTTGAGGACATGCGGCTATTGATCAGGCAAGACGTGGGCCTTGCCTATCTCCTGCCTCTGGCGGTGGAGGTCCTCCGGATCGACCCACTGGCGGAAGGCGACATGTACGAGGGCGATCTGCTGGCCGCCGTGCTCACCAGAAATGCTGAGGTCTGGAGCGAGTCCCCCGAACTCGAGCGGGATGTCCGCCTGATCGTTGCGGAGTTGACCGACGTGCCGCCTGCGCTGAAACGTGAGGTTGACGGGTTTTTGGCTCTGTAGCCCCACCGACAGCAGCTACCGCGGCGAGGGGCCGGCAGGTTGTCCACGAGGAGTGCCGCACGAGCGGTCGTGGGCCGGGACGCATCGCAGCACGGCCCCGAGTGAGCCAGCGGACCATGACGCCGATCATGGCCCATCGGATCATCGTCTCGGCGTGGGCTGGCCTAGTCTCGTAGTCACGGGCCAGGGTCCGGTGGGCAGTGAGCCACGAAAACGTACGCTCTACCGCCCACCGCTTGGACTGAACCTGGAAGCCGCGCTGGCCAAGGTCCCTTGCGGACGATCTCCAGGTCGCGGCCGAGGATCTGTGCGGTCCACTCCACCAGGCGGCCGGCGAACCAGGTCGGCCCAGACCTTCCTGACGCCGGGATGGTCGAGCCTGGTCCACAGCAAGGGCCGCTTTGCGCCGTCGCGGTCCTGGATGCTCGCCGCGACGACGTGGACGGCCAGGATCAGCCCCAGGGTGTCGGTGACGATGAACCTCTTGCGGCCCTTCACCTTCTTACCCGCATCGAATCTTCTGGTGGCTGCTGGGACCGTACGGCCGTGCGTATGGACTGCGAGTCGATCAGGCCCGCGCTCGACTCCACGTCGCGGTCCGCGATCCGCCGCCGCGGATGCTGCTCCCGACGCCCGCCCTTCGGGCCCACCCGCGTCGGCGGGAGCAAAGGCTCCACCAGCACCCACAGATGCGGTGCTCGTTGAAGCGCAACTGCCATGGTTGCGATCATCCGCGCTTCCCTCACAGAAGAGGAACACCTCAAGACTCTGTGGCCTCAGAGGGAAGACGGGAGTTCAAACTCTGCTGGGGGACTCTTTTAATTTTGACCAGCCACACAAGAAGATCCAAGCTCCGGGAAACGCTCGACCCTTCAGCAGAAAGACAGTCGATCACTGCTTTGACGATACCGAGTTCACCGATCTCGTCGCCTCCGACGACCGGATCGGCACCACAGGTTATGGCACTCACTGAGCTTCTTCAGCGTTGTCGCTCCAGTGCGAGGACGGCTTTGGCGATTGACGTCATGCGGTTTGGACT
>NZ_JBVLTJ010000010.1:175627-354961 GCF_055597585.1 Streptomyces sp. AMJ-169 | reverse complement strand
GTCCTTGCGGGTTTCGAACTCCATCGCATCCCCTGAGCTGGGGTGTTGCGACGACCACTAGAACGGAAGTCGTGCCGGGGCGGGCTTTTTCTCGTACGCTTTTCCCGACAACCTGTCGGCAACCCATTGACTTAGGTAAGCCTAACCTCAGAAAATGGCCGTCATGGACTCCTTCTCGACCGTCATCCGCACCGCGTCCCACGAACAGCACATGGAGGCCGAGACCTCGACCTTCATGAGCGACCTCCTCGCCGGCCGGCTGGGCGTCGAGGCGTACGCGCGGTACACCGAGCAACTCTGGTTCGTGTACGAGGCGTTGGAGGCCGGCGCGGAGAGACTCGCGGCGGATCCGGTGGCCGGGCCGTTCATCCGCCCGGAGCTGTTCCGGCTGCGCGCGCTGGAGCGGGATCTGGCGCATCTGCGGGGGGCCGACTGGCGGGAGACCGTCTCCGCCCTCCCCGCGACTTCCTCCTACGCGGCCCGAGTCCGCGACTGCGCCGAGCGCTGGCCGGCCGGTTACATCGCCCACCACTACACCCGCTACCTCGGCGACCTCTCCGGCGGCCAGATCATCCGCGACAAGGCGGAACGGACCTGGGGCTTCGAGAAGAAGGGCGACGGGGTCCGCTTCTACGTCTTCGAGGAGATCGGCAACCCGGCCGCGTTCAAGCGCACTTACCGCGAACTCCTGGACGAGGTCCACGCGGACGGCCCGGAGAAGTCCCGCATCGTGAGCGAGTGCAAGCGGGCGTTCGCGCTGAACACCGCCGTGTTCGGGGAGTTGGGGGAGGAGTTCGCGGTGGGGGTGTGAGGGGGGCTGCGCCGGGCGAGCCTCAGAACAGGGGCTCGCGGTCCGGGTCCTCGGGAGTCACATTTATGATCGCGACCGCGCGCGGCTCTGGATACGAGGTGTACACATACACGACAGTCAGCGCGGACACACCAGGGCGCGGTTCGAGCCGGGTCCGGTACACCTGTTGCGTACCGCCCGCCTGTGCCGGGCCACGGGGGACACCGAGTTCGGGATCATCTTCCAGCTCCCGCCTCAGCTGCTCGACAGCTCGCCCCGCGGCCGGGTCCATCGTCTGGAGCCGTTTCGCCACCACGGTCGCGATGACGACGATCACACGGCTCACGCATGGCCCTTTCGCTGGATCTCGGCGATGAGCTCAAGCCCTTCCCTGAGCCCCTCTTCGAACTCCGGGTCGTTGTAGGCCCGGATGCTTCCGGCGTACGTCTTGATGACCTCCGCGCACCGATGGAAGTCGGTGGCCGTGGAAGCCGCCATGGCACATGCGAGATCGGCCTCGAAGTCTTCCTTGTCACCCGGGAAACCCAGCCCTTCCCCCAGAGCCGCCCGGATATCGGCGACAGTCCTGAGCGGAGGCAGCGGCTTGTGCGATGACTCGGCGTGCTGCGCACTCATGCGCTCTCCTCACCTCGGCAAGCGGTCACCCCCAGTATCCCGCGCCCCCCTGAAGGATCGGTTCCCCGTGACACGTCTCCGCGCTCACCGCTCCAGCACCACCCTGCCCCCGACCTCCACCCACCCGTACGGCTGCGGCGCCGTCAGGATCTGGGAACCCGTGCCCTGGGTGATGTTCAGGGCGCGGCCCAAGTGGTCGGTCAGGAGGAGGGCCGCCGCTCCTGTCGCCTCGTCCTCGTCGATGCCGTCGTCCCGGCCGGGGAAGGCGCGGGCGCGGATCCGGCCCGCCGACTCGTCCAGCCAGGACCACGCGTAGATCCACTCACCCTTCGGCGGGATCTCCAGGCCGTCGACCTGTGCCGGGGTCGCGTACCGGCGCAGGGTGCGCGGCGGGGCCCACTCCGCGCGGGCCTCTATCCAGGTGAACTCGCCGTCCAGGCGGACGCCCAACTGGCCCGCCTCGGTGGTGAGTTCGGGGACGTCCAGGAGCCAGGCCGCGCCCACGCAGGGGTGGCCGGCGAAGGGGAGGCGGGTGGTGGGGGTGTAGATGTCGATGACGCCGCGCTCGGGGTCGTCGACGAACACCGTCTCGCTGAAGCCGAGTTTGGCGGCGAGCTCCTGCCGCTCCGCGCGCTCGGGCACGCGGGTGCCGTCGCGGATGACGCCCAGTTCATTGCCGTAGCCGCCGTGGGGCGCGCAGAAGACGCGGAGCACGTCGTAGTCAGTCACCCGGGCATTGAAGCACCGCCCGGACGCGGTGGCCGATTCAGGTAAGGCTAACCTAATATTCGCTGGTGGACGCCGGTCGGATCAGGAGGGGGTGGGTCGTCAATGGCCGTGCTGGAGAAGGTGGTTGAGGCGCCCGGCGGGCGTGAGCGGCGCAGCCGGGAGTGGGTGCTCAGCCTCGGGCTCGCCGGCGCGCTCCTCGTCCTCGTACCCATAGCCGCCGGCACCGGCGCCTATCCGATCCCCCTCGGGGACGTCCTCTCCTCCGTCGGGCATCAACTCGGGCTCGGCGGGCACGAGTTGGACCGGGTCGCGGAGTCGGTGCTGTGGAACGTGCGGTTCCCGCGGATCGTGCTCGCCCTGCTCGTCGGCGCCTCCCTGGGCTGCGCGGGGGCGCTGATGCAGGGCGTGTTCGGCAATCCGCTCGCCGAACCCGGGGTGATCGGCATCTCCTCCGGCGCCGCCGTCGGGGCCGTCGCCTCGATCGCGCTCGGGCTGAGCTTCTTCGGGACGTGGACGGTGCCCGTCTTCGCGTTCGCCGGGGGGCTCGGTACGGCGCTGCTGGTGTACGCGATGGCGCGGACCGGCGGCAAGGCCGAGGTCGTCACGCTCATCCTCACCGGCATCGCGGTGAACGCCTTCGGCGGCGCCCTCATCGGCCTGTTCCTGTTCTTCGCGGACAACGCGGCCGTCAACCAGATCGTGTTCTGGCAGCTGGGCTCGCTCTCGCAGGCGACCTGGCCGAAGGTGCTCGCGGTGCTGCCGTGCACGCTGGTCGGGGTGGCGCTGGCGCCGCTGTACTCACGCCGGCTGGACCTCCTCGCGCTGGGCGAGCGGCCGGCCCGGCATCTGGGGGTGGACGTGGAGCGGCTGCGGATCGTGCTGATCCTGCTGATCGCGCTGCTGACGGCGGCGGCGGTGAGCGTCTCCGGGATCATCGGCTTCGTCGGCCTGGTCATCCCCCACCTCCTGCGCCTGGCCGCCGGCCCCGGCCACCGCTTCCTGGTCCCGGCGAGCGCGCTCCTGGGCGCCCTGACCCTACTGGCCGCCGACCTGGCCTCCCGCACCCTCGCGGCCCCGGCGGAACTGCCACTGGGCGTCCTGACGGGGCTGTTGGGCAGCCCGTTCTTCTTCTGGCTGCTGCACCGGACGCGGGGGCGACACGGGGGGTGGGGGTAAGCGCGGCGGATCTCTCCTACGACCACCCCACCCCCAAGGACCCCCATGAAACTCCTCCGCCCCCGCCCCACTCCCCCACCACCCCCCGCCCCCGGCGACCCCCTCGCCGAGGCCGACGGCCTCCACCTCGACCTCGGCGCACGCCGTGTCCTGTACGGAGTCGACCTCACCGTGCGCGCCGGTGAGGTCCTCGCCCTCGTCGGCCCCAACGGCGCCGGCAAGTCCACGCTCCTCGCCGCGCTGGCCGGCGACCTGCCCGCCGCCGAGGGCGTCGTACGGATCTTCGGCCGCCCCGCCGGCAGCTGGAGCGCGCCCGAACTCGCCCTGCGCCGGGCCGTGTTGCCGCAGGCGGCGAACGTGTCGTTCCCGTTCAGTGTCGAGGACGTCGTGCGGATGGGGCGGGCGCCGCACGACAGTTCGGCCGGCGAGGACACGCACATCCTCAAAGAGGTCATGGCCGCCACCGAGGTGACCGAGTTCGCCGCGCGGGCGTTCTCCGCGCTGAGCGGGGGCGAGCGGGCCCGGGTCGCGCTGGCGCGGGTGCTGGCGCAGCGGGCGCCGCTGCTGCTGCTCGACGAGCCGACGGCCGCGCTGGACCTGCGCCATCAGGAACTGGTGCTGAAGGTGTGCCGGGAGCAGGCGGCGAAGGGCGACGCGGTGGTCGTCGTGCTGCACGACCTGGGGCTCGCGGCGGCGTACGCGCACCGGGTCGCGGTGCTGCGCGGCGGGCGGACGGCCGCGCTCGGGGCACCGCAGGAGGTGTTCACCGAGGCGCTGCTCAGCGAGGTGTACGAGCAGCCGGTCGAGGTCTTCCCGCACCCCGTCCACGGCACCCTCCTCATCACCCCTCGGCGCGGCCCGGACCCCGGCTCCCGGTAGGGTTCCGACTCCGGGAAGGGGAAGGACGTCACCTGATGACCAGCGTGCGCAGGCGGGACCGGAACATAGTCAGGGCGGCCGTGCTGAGCGCCGTGGCGCTGGCGGCGAGCGGCTGTGTGGTGATCCACGGGGAGCGCGAGGTGATCCCCACCACCACCCCCGCCGAGGCCACGAAGGCGGTGCAGCAGTTCGCGACCGCCTACAACAAGGCGGACCAGGCGTACGACAGCACGCTGGACGCCGACTACACGACCGGGGCGCTCGGCGCGATCGACGCGGCGCGGCTGACGGCCGGCAAGGCCAACAACCCTTCCGGCAACCCGAGTCACACCCCGCTGACCCTCTCCGACGTCCAGGTCACGATCCCCAAGAAGGCCGGCTGGCCCCGCTGGTTCGTCGCCGACGCGCGGCCCAGCAAGGGGGGCACCCAGCGGTGGCTGATGGTCTTCACCCGCAACGACGTGAGCGAGCCGTGGCAGGTGTCGTACCTGACGCTGGTCACGCCCGGTGTGCTGCCGGAGCTGAAGAAGGACGCCGACGGGTACGCCGAGGCCGTTCCCGCCAACGCGCCCGAACTCGCCGTCTCCCCCGACAAGTTGAGCGCCGGGTACGCCGGGTATCTGAAGACCGGTGAGGGCGCCTTCGCGCGCGGTGTCTATACGGACACGCTGCGGGCCGCGCGGGCGAAGAACTCCGTCCGGCCCGGTCTCGTCACGCAGTTCATCGACGAGCCGCTGACCGAGGGGGACTTCGCGCCGGTCGCGCTGCGGACGGCGGACGGCGGGGCGCTGGTCTTCTTCTCCGGGCACAACTACACGAAGCAGACGGCGGCGGCCGGGGCGGCCGTGCCCACGCCGAACGCGGGCGTGAAGGCGCTGACCACCGGGGAGATCAAGCAGTCGCTGACGATGGAGTTCGTGTCGAACGCCGTCGCCGTGGACCCCGCGAAGGGCAGCGGCGACGAGGAAGTGTCCCTGCTGGGGCGGGTGGAGGGGCTGACCGGGGCCAAGGGGGAGTGAGCCGGGGCGAGTTGACCGGCAGTGCGGGGGCCGCCGCTCAGTGGCGCAGCGGCCAAGTCCCTTCCTGCTGGCCCCCGTTCGCACCCTCCCCCGCCGCGTGCCGCGCGCACGCGTCGGTCAGGAGCTCCAGGAGGGTCAGCGGGTCCGGGAGGGGGTGTTCGGGGCCGCGTACCCAGTGGACCGAGCGGCCGTCGTCGCCGGGGAGGCGGGCCGGGGGGACCAGGACGTACGAGCCCCGGCAGTGCCAGCGCAGGCCCGGGTGTTCGTCCATCGTCTCGGGGTGGCAGTCGAGTTCGCAGGGCCACCACTCGTCCTCGTCCTCGGGGGTGCCCCGGGTGAGGGTGAAGAAGAGCAGGCGGCCGTCGTCGGACTCGGCGACCGGGCCGACGTCCACGCCCGCCGCGAGGAGCCGGTCGAGGGCGGCGCGGCCGGCGGCGCGGGGGACGTCGAGGACGTCGTGCGTCATGCCGGTCGCGGTGATGAAGTTCGCCTCGGGCTGGTGCCGGGCCCAGCGCTCGATCTGCGCCCTGTCGGTCGTCGACTGGGTCTGCCAGGCGAAGGAGACCGGGTGGCGGGCCGGGGTCGGGCAGCCCACGCGGTCGCACGAGCAGCGGTAGCCGGCGGCGGGGTGGGCGGCGGGCGCCAGCGGCAGGCCCGCGTCGGCGACGGCCAGCAGCAGGCGCTCGCGGACGGCGTCGGTGTCGGCCTGTGTGGGGGCGGTTCTGCCGCGCAGCCACTGGGTGAGTCTGTCCCGCAGACCGGTCAGCCCGATCGCCTCCGCGCTCATGTGTCCCTCGCCTCCCTGTCGTGCGGACAGGATGCCTCATGCTCCCATGCCGGCGGGAACCGGGGTGCCTTGTCGGGACATAAGCGTCAGCTCCGGCGCATACGCATCAGCGCGGCGCGATGCCGTACAGCGTGTACTCGACGAGCGTGTCCGTGTAGTCGTACGACAGCGGGCCCGTGCGCTGGAGCCAGCGTTGGGTCAGCGGGGAGACGAGGAGTTCGAGGGCGATCCTCGGGTCGACGTCCGGTCCGACCTGGCCCGCGTCCTGAGCCGCGCGCAGGCGTTCGACGTACAGCCTGAGGCTGGGTTCCAGGAGTTTCGCGACGCACTCGCGGCCGAGGCGTTCGTCGACGATGCCCTCGGCGGTCAGGGCGCGGGCGGGGACGTCGAAGCGGGGGTCGAGGAGTTCGTCGACGGTCGCGCGCAGGACGTGCTTCAGGTCGGCCGCCACATCCCCGGTGTCCGGGACGCCCCGCGGCTGCCCGCCTCCCGCGCCGAGGTCGAGGAACGCCTCCATCAGGACGTCCGCCTTGGAGTCCCACCAGCGGTAGATGGTCTGCTTCCCGACCCCGGCCCGCGCGGCGATCCCCTCGACGGTCGTCCTCGCGTAGCCGCTCTCCGCGACGAGGGCGAGGGCGGCGGCGTAGATGGCACGGCGCGAGGTCTCGCTGCGGCGGGTGACGTCGGGTCTCTTCGTGGGCATGGGACGACGGTAGCAACGGGGGACGGGGCGTCTGGGCAGCCGGGGCCGGGGCTCAGGGGGACGGGGGGACGGGGGGACGGGGCGTCTCGGCAACCCGCACGCCCGCACCCGCACCCGACCCGAAGCTCAGCAGCCCGCCCGGCCCGCATCCCCACCCGCACCCGACCCCCACCCGCCAGCCCCCCTACGCCGCCTCCCCCGGATACCGCACCCCGATCTGCCCCCGCGCCTCATCCAACGTCCGCATCACCGCGAGCGTCCCCTCCAGCGGCACCAGCGGCGACTCCCGCTCCCCCGCCCGTACCGCCCGCATGACCTCCAGTGCCTCGAAGCGGAAGCCGGTGCCCTCGGCGGGGTCGTGGGTGAACTCCTCCGGCTCGCTGCCCGCCCGGTGCAGGACGAAGCGTTCGGGGTGGAAGAAGCCCGCCGGGATGTCGATGCGGCCCTTGGAGCCGGTGACCGAGGCGGTGGTGCCCGTGCCGCCGGTCAGGGAGCAGTGCAGCGCCGCCAGCGCGCCGGAGTCCCAGGACAGGGCGAGCACGGTCTGGAGGTCGACGCCCTCGGGCGACAGGACGGACCGCGCGGAGATCCCGGCCGGCTCGCCGAGGAAGAGGTGGGCCAGCGAGACCGGGTACACGCCGAGGTCGAGCAGCGCGCCCCCGCCCTGCGCCGGGTCCCGCAGCCGGTGCGCGGGCGGGAAGGGCCCTTCGAGCCCGAAGTCGGCCTGGACGGTGCGGACTTCGCCGATGGCACCATCGTCGACAAGCGCCTTGATGCGGCGGATGAGGGGGTTGCAGTACATCCACATCGCCTCCATGAGGAAGCGGTCGTGGGTGCGGGCGAGGGAGACCAGCTCCTCGGCCTCGCGGACGTTCAGCGTGAACGGCTTCTCGCACAGGACGTGCCGGCCGGCCTCCAGGCAGAGCCCGGCGGCGGCCCGGTGGGCGGCGTGCGGGGTGGCGACGTACACGACGTCGACGTCCTCGTCGGCCGCCAGGGACGCCCAGTCGCCGTAGGCTTTCGGGATACCGAAGCGCTCGGCGAAGGCTTTGGCGCTTTCCTCAGTACGGGAGGCGACCGCGACGACCTCCGCGTCGGGCAGATCGACCAGATCCGCCGTGAATGCGGCGGCGATTCCGCCCGTAGCCAGAATTCCCCACCGTACGCTGTCCGCCGTCATCGCGCCACGCCTCCGTCTCGGCTCCCCGTTCGAACTGAGAGCATAGGGGCGTAAGCGGTCCGAGAGGGAGGGGGATCATGCCCGGCAGTGAGTCACCGACATCACCGTCCATCGCGGCGCGACGCCGTACAGGACTGCTGGTCACACTCGTCCTCGGCGGTCTCACCGCCACTCCCCCGCTGTCGATGGACATGTACCTCCCGGCGCTCCCGGAGGTCACCGACACCCTCAACGCCCCAGCGGCGACAGTGCAGTTGACGCTCACCGCCTGTCTCGCGGGGATGGCCCTGGGCCAGTTGGTGGTCGGTCCGATGAGCGACCGCTGGGGGCGGCGCCGGCCGCTGCTGATCGGGCTGGTCGCGTACGTCGCCGCGACCTTCCTGTGCGCGTTCGCCCCGAGCGTCGAACTCCTCGTCGCCTTCCGCCTGGTGCAGGGTCTCGCGGGCGCGGCCGGCATCGTCATCGCGCAGGCCGTCACGCGTGATCTGTACGACGGTGACGCGATGGCCCGGTTCTTCTCCACGCTGATGCTGATCTCGGGGGTCGCGCCGATCGTGGCGCCGCTGATCGGCGGGCAGATCCTGCGGGTGACCGACTGGCGGGGCGTGTTCGTCGTGCTCGCCGGGGTCGGGCTGCTGCTGACGGCGACGGTGTGGGCGCGGCTGCCGGAGACGCTGGAGCCGGCCGAGCGGCACGAGGGGGGTGTCGGGGAGGCGCTGCGGACGATGCGCGGGCTGCTGTCCGACCGGGCCTTCACGGGGTACGTGCTGGCCGGGGGCTTCGCGTTCGCCACGGCGTTCGCGTACATCTCGGCGTCGCCGTTCGTCGTCCAGGAGATCTACGGGGCGTCGCCGCAGACGTTCAGCCTGCTGTTCGGGATGAACGCGGTCGGCATGATGGCCGTCGGGCAGCTCAACGGGAAGGTGCTGGTGGGGCGGGTGTCGCTGGTACGGGTCATGGGGATCGGGCTCTGCGTGGTCACGCTCGCCTCGGTGGCGCTGCTGGTCCTGACGACCGGGGTGTTCGGGGAGGCGGGGCTCGCGCCGGTGGCTGCGGCCCTGTTCGTCCTGATGTCGGCGATGGGCATCACGCTCCCCAACGCCCAGTCGCTCGCCCTGGTCCGCACCAAGCACTCGGCGGGTTCGGCGGCGGCGCTGCTCGGTACGTCGTTCTACGTCATCGGCTCGGTCACCTCCCCGCTGGCGGGGATCGCGGGCGAGCACACGGCCGTGCCGATGGCGCTGGTCCAGCTGAGCGCCGCGCTGATCGCGCTGGCCTGCTTCTTCGCGCTGTGCAGGCCGTGGCGGCCGAGCCCGGCTCCTGACGCCGCTGTGCTTTCCGAGGGCGCTCGTACGGCCCCCGCCCCCGTCGCGGAGGGAGGCGACCGCTGAACGCCCCGAGACTCCGCCTCGACAGCCCGGCCCGCGCGGGACTCGACCCCGCCGGACTGGCCGCCCTGTCGGCGGAGATCCACGCCCTGACCTCCGGTGACCGCCCCTGGGCGCCGGGGGTGGTGGCGGTCGCGGGCCGGGGCCCGGTGGTCGCGCTGCACGAGGCGGCGGGCTGGGCGGTGCGCTATGCGTCGTACGACGTCGAGCTGCCCGCCGCCGAGCGCGTCCCCATGCGGCTGGACACCCCCTTCGACCTCGCCTCCCTCACGAAGCTGTTCACGTCGGTCGCGGCGGTCCAGCAGCTGGAGCGCGGTCTGCTGGACCTGGACACCCGCGCGAGCGTGTACCTCCCGGGGTTCCACGCGGCCCGCCGCCACGGCATCACGGTCCGCCACCTCCTGACCCACACCTCGGGTCTGCGTCCCGAACTCCCTTTGTACGACTGCCCGGACGGTGACGCGCGGCTGCGGATGCTGCTGGCGGAGGAGCCGTTGGCCGAGCCGGGCGCGCGGTATGTCTACTCGGACCTCAACATGCTGTTCCTGCAACGGGTGTTGGAGCGGGTCACCGGCCGCCCTCTCGACGTCCTCGTCGCCGAGGGCATCACCCGCCCGCTCGGCATGACCGCCACCCGCTTCGGCCCCTGCCCCGGCGCCGCCGCGACCGAGGACCAGCGGCGGCCGTGGGCCAAGGCGGACCGGGGGATGCTGCGGGGCGAGGTCCACGACGAGAACGCGTGGGCCCTAGGCGGCGTGGCCGGCCACGCCGGCCTCTTCTCGACGGGCTGGGACCTGGCGGTGTTCTGCCGAACGCTGCTGGGGGGCGGGGCGTACGGGACGGCACGGATCCTGGGGTCCGATCACGTGGACTTGCTGCTATCGCCGCCCGGACTGGGCTTCGGGGTGGACCAGGCGTGGTTCATGGGGGAGTTGGCGGGGCGGGGGGCGGCGGGGCATACGGGGTTCACGGGGACGTCACTGGTGCTTGACCGGGCGACGGACACGTTTTTGGTGCTGCTGGGGAATGCGGTGCATCCGCGGCGGGGGGTGGGGGAGAGTGGGGCGCGGGCACGGGCGGGGACGAGGGTGGCTCGGGCTGTGCGGGGGTGAGGGGGTGGTTTGATGCGGGGGGGGGCGGACGCGGGCGCTTCTGATGCCGGGCGGACGTTGGGGCGCGGGGCGGTTCTGATGCGGGGGGGGTGACAGGCGCGGGCGCTTCCGGTGCCGGGCGGGCGCTGGGGCGCGGGGCGGTTCTGATGCGGGGGGGGTGACAGGCGCGGGCGCTTCCGGTGCCGGGCGGGCGCTGGGGCGCGGGGCGGTTCTGATGCCGGGCGTGCGGCTCGGGCACGCGGTCTCGCGGATGCGGCGACGGCGACGACGACGACGCGAAGTCTCGCGCCGCGGAGGCAGTTACGGACACGCGACCGCGCGGGCACGCCCGGATGCGAGATCCCGTCGCCTCGAAGGCTCGCCCTGGACGCAGGGGCCCGCTGTCCTGAGCGTGCGCCCCCTCCTTCGCCCAACCTTAGAATCACCGAGTGAACCACCCCGCCCCCGCCGATTCCCTCCGTGCCTCGCTCGACCGCATTCTCGACGGGCTTCCTCCTCGTCAGGCCTCCCGTGCTGTGGAGCGGCTGATCGCCAATTACCGGGGCGCGACCCCTACCGACGCGCCGATTCTGCGGGACCGGGCGGATGTGGCCGCGTACGCCGCCTACCGGATGCCGGCGACGTTCGAAGCCGTGTGCTCGGCGTTGGAGGCTTGCGCGGTGGCGGTGCCGGAGTGGGTGCCGGGGAGCCATGTCGATGTGGGCGGGGGGACCGGCGCCGCCACCTGGGCGGTGGCCGCCACCTGGCCCGGCGCGCGGGAGATCACCGTCCTCGACTGGGCGGAACCGGCGCTGGCGATGGGGCGGGAGATCGCCGAGGGGTACCCCGATCTGGCCGGCGCCCGCTGGGAGCGCGCCCGGATCGGCGCCGCGCTGACACTGCCGGCGGAGACGGACCTGGTCACCGTCTCGTACGTCCTCAACGAACTCTCCCCCGCCGACCGCACCGCCCTCCTCGACACGCTGAGCACCGCCCGCACGGTGGTGATCGTGGAGCCCGGCACCCCGGACGGCTACGCCCGCATCATCGAGGCCCGCGAACGGCTGCTCGGCGCGGGATTCACCGTCGCCGCCCCCTGCCCGCACGACACCCCCTGCCCGATCGCCCCCGGCACCGACTGGTGCCACTTCTCGGCCCGCGTCAGCCGCTCCTCCCTGCACCGCCAGATCAAGGGCGGCTCCCTGCCGTACGAGGACGAGAAGTTCGCGTACGTCGCGCTGACCCGGCTGCCGGCCGACCGCGCCGCCGCCCGCGTCGTCCGCAAACCGCAGCTGCGCAAGGGGCAGGTGCTGCTCGATCTGTGCGGCGCGGAAGGGGAGTTGGGGCGCACAACGGTGACGAAGCGGCACGGGGAGCTGTACAAGGCGGCGCGGGACGTGGAGTGGGGGGACGGCTGGCCGCCGCGGTAGCCGGGCGACATCGAAGTGGGCCGGGAGGGAGGGGGCGGCCGAAGTTACGTGACGCATATACACCGTTGCGTTACGCAGCGAAGTTGTGGTCAACTTCCTTCACGGGAGCTTCACACTTGGCCGGTGGGGTTCCGAAAGCCATTTCGAGGGGGGAGGCGGCGGCCGTCCCACGGCACCGGGTGGGGGTGGATCTCGCGTGGGACCGCGAGGTACGCACCGGGTCGTGGGGCGGCGGCCACAGGGGGCCGTCAGCCCTCCGCGCTCCCCTTGCCCTCCGTGCCCTCCGCGCTCCCCTTGCTCTCCTTACGCGCAGCCTCCGCCTCCGCCACCTTCGCCCGCCGCTTCCGCAACGCGTACACTCCGCCCGCCAGGGCGACCGCGACCGCGCCCCCGACCGGGAGGCCCCAGCCGAAGCTGTCGTCGTCCTCGGCCGTGCCCGCCGAGCCGGACGCGCCCGGGGCGCCGTGCGAGACCTTGTCGCCGCCCTCGCTGAGCGGATCGGCGAGCGTACCGACCGGCTTCGCCCCCTGAGGCTGCGCGAAGCCCCAGTCGAGGAGGGTGCGGGTCTCCTCGTACACGGCGTTGTAGCCGCTCGTGGGGTGCAGGACGGTGACGAGGAGAGTGCGGCCCGAGCGGGTCGCGGCGCCGGTGAAGGTGTTGCCCGCGTTGCTGGTGTAGCCGTTCTTGACGCCGATCAGACCGGGGTAGGCCGTGACGCCGTGCGAGCCGCACAGCAGGCGGTCGGTGTTCTCGATGGCGAGGGTCTTGGTCCCGCCGTCGGGGACGCTGGCCGTCTTGGTCGCGCAGTACGCGCGGAAGTCGGCGTTCTTCAGACCGTGCCGGGCCATGAGCGTGAGGTCGTAGGCGGACGAGTACTGGCTGGGGTGGTCGTACCCGTCCGGGCTGACGACGTGGGTGTTCACCGCCTGGAGGTCGGCCGCCGTGGCCCGCATCTCGGTGACCGTGGCCGCGATACCGCCGTTCATCGCCGCCAGGACCCGCACCGCGTCGTTCCCTGAGCGCAGGAAGACGCCGTGCCACAGGTCCTCGACGCTGTACGTCACCCCCGGCTTGAGCCCGACCAGGCTGGAGCCCTCGGGGACGCTCGCCAGCTCCCGCGCGGTGACCGTGTGCCGCACGGCACGCCCGAACTTGGGCAGCAGCGTGTCCGCGAACAGCATCTTCAGCGTCGACGCGGGCGCGAGACGCAGATGCGGGTTGTGGGCGGCGAGGACGTCGCCACTGTCATGGTCGGCGACGATCCAGGCGCGGGCGGAGATGTTCATCGGCGCGACCGTACAGAAAACAAGTGAGAGAACGCGAACCCTGGTGCGGGGAGGTCAGCCAACAGGGGTTTCCTTTCAACGGCCCGTCATTCGCGTGAGGATGAGCTGTCTTATCCGATTCTGATCCCGGGCCGCACTTTTTCAGTTCTCACACATCTTTTACTCACGGCGCCTCAACAGTCCGTTCCTACCGTGTGACCGCGCCCACATCGGGCGCCACCTAGTTCGAGGAACGGGATGTTTGCCACATATCTCAAGCGTGAGCTGGGCCGGCGCAAGAAGGCGGCGCTGGTCGTCGCGCTCGGCCTGGCGCTCGGTATCGCGCTCGTCATCACCGTCAACTCGGTCTCGGCGGGGATGACGAAGGCCCAGGACCAGGTCCTGAAGTCGCTGTACGGCCTCGGCACCGACATGACCGTCACCAAGGCCCGCAGCGCGCCGACCGCCGGCGCCTCGGGCGCGCCGCGCTTCGAGTTCGACGCGCGGTCCCAGGACGACAGCTCGCAGCAGAGCTCGGACCGGGTCAGGACCCAGGGCGGACAGGCGCTCGCGGCCTCGCTGGTGACCAAGGTCGCCGGGCAGCAGGGGGTGGCCGGGGCGGTGGGGGCGCTGAGCCTCAACGTGACCAAGGTGAACGGGAGTTTCACCCAGGGCAAGGCTTCCTCTTCCGGCTCCTCCGGGGGTCAGGGCGGTCCCGGCGGGGGCGGCAGCGGCGGGGGCCAGCCGCAGGTCCAGGGCGGCGGCGCCTCCTTCGACGTCAACTCCTACTCCGTGTCCGGCGTCGACGTCGGCGACCAGACGCTCGGCCCGCTCGCCGGCTCGACGATCACCTCCGGTGTGACGTTCACCTCCGCGCAGAGCAACGCGGCGGTCGCCGTGATCTCCGCGTCGTACGCCAAGGAGAACTCCTACAAGGTCGGCTCTACGCTGACCATCTCCGGCACGAAGTACAAGGTCATCGGCATCGCCACGCCCGACAGCAGCGAGTCCACCACCGACGTCTACCTCCCCCTGAAGCAGGCGCAGACCCTCGGCGACGCGGCGAACGAGGTCACGACGATCTACGTCAAGGCGAGCGACTCGAAGCAGATCGAGACGGTCAAGAAGACCATCCAGAAGAACATCTCCGGTACGACGGTGACGACGTCCGCCGATCTCGCCGAGACCGTCTCCGGGTCCCTCTCCACCGCGTCCGACCTCGCGACGGGCGTCGGCAAGTGGCTGTCGGTCGTCGTCCTCGCGGCGGCGTTCCTGGTGGCGGCGCTGCTGACGTCGTCGGCCGTGTCCCGGCGGGTGCGGGAGTTCGGCACGCTGAAGGCACTGGGCTGGACGAGCCGCCGGGTGACCCGGCAGGTCGTCGGCGAGTCCATGGTCAACGGTCTGCTCGGCGGGGCGCTCGGGATCGGCCTCGGCCTGGCCGCAGCGTATGCGGTGACCGCGTACGCGCCTACGCTCACGGCCCAATTGGGGAGCGGCGGGGGCGGTATGGGGGGCGGTCCCGGCGGGGGCGGGCGTACGGCTGCCGCCGGCACGATGGAGATCGCGTTGTCGGCGCCGGTGTCTTTGACGACCATCGCGCTGGCTGTGGGGCTTGCGGTGACGGGTGGGTTGGTCGCCGGGGCGATGGGGGGTTGGCGGGCTTCTCGAATGCGGCCTGCGGATGCGTTGCGGAGTGTTTCGTGAGGGCGGGTGGGGTTGCGGGGGCGGCTGGGGTTGCGGAGGTCGCTGGAGTTGCGGCGGCTGCTGGGGCCGCTGGATTTACGGGGGCTGGGCGACTCGCGGGGGCTGGAGCTGCGGCGGCGGCTGGGTTTACGGGGACTGGGCGACTCGCGGGGGCTGGATTTACGGAGGTCGCTGGAGCTGCGGCGGCTGCCGGAGCTGCTGGGGCCACTGGATTCGCGGCGGCTGGATTCGCGGAGGCCGCTGGAGCTGCGAGGACCGCTGGATTTACAGGGGCCGTCGGAGCTGCGGGGGCTGGGCGACTCGCTTTTTCGGCCGGGCGGTTCGCGAGACTCGCCGGGCAACTCACGGTGCGGGCCGAGCGGTTCGCGGCGGCTGGAGCTGCGGGGGCGGCTGGACTCTCGACGGCTGCCGAATCTGTAGGGGCCGCTGGAGCTGCGGCGGCTGGAGTTGCGGAGGTCGCTGGAGTTGCGGCGGCTGCCGGAGCTGCGGGAGCTGGGCAACTCGCGGCGGCTAGATCTGCGGGGGCCACTGGAGTTGCGAAGGCTGCTGGATTCGCAGCGGCTGCCGGAGCTACGGCGGCTGGGCAACTCACCTTGTCGGCCGGGCGGTTCGTGGAGCCCGTCGGGCAAATCGCAGTGCCTGCCGGGCAGTTCGCGACGGCTGGATCTGCCGGAGCTGCGGGGGCCGCTGGATTTACAGGGGCCGTCGGAGCTGCGGGGGCTGGGCAACTCGCAGTGCCAGCCGGTCGGTTCGCGGGGCCTGTCGGGCAACTCTCGGTGCCTGCCTGGCGATTCGCGGCAGCCGTTGGGCCGGGGGCGCGGTGGCGGCGTCCCGGAAACCGTTCCCTCACTTACTTCTGGAGCACCCCATGTACACACTGACCGGCGTCACCAAGCGCTACCGGCGGGGCAAGGAGACCGTCGAGGCGTTGCGCGGGATCGACTTGACGATCGGGGACGGCGATCAGCTCGTCATCCAAGGACCCACGGGCGGCGGCAAGTCGACGCTGCTCCAGATGATCGGCGGACTCGACCGGCCCTCCGAGGGCAGCGTCGAACTCGACGGCACCGACCTCTCGAAGGTCAGCGAGGCCAAGCTGACCCGGCTGCGGGCCGAGAAGATCGGCATCATCTTCCAGTCCTTCAACCTCATCCCGACCCTCACGGCCCAGGAGAACGTCGAGACCGCGCTGGTCCCCCTGGGCGTGAAGCCAGCCGAACGCCGCGAACGGGCGGCGGAGGCACTGCGTTCGGTGGGCCTCGGCGAGCGCCTCACCCACGTCCCCTCCGAGATGTCCGGTGGCCAGCAGCAACGCGTCGCCATCGCAAGGGCGTTGGTGAAGCAACCGAAGGTCCTGCTCGCCGACGAGCCGACCGGCAACCTCGACGAGGGGACCCGGGACGACATCATGGCGCTGCTGGAGGGGTTGTGGCGCGAGCACGGGCTGACGTTCGTCCTGGTCACGCACGATTCGTCGATCGCACGGCGGGCGCCGAGGGTGGCGACGATCAGGGCGGGGCGGGTGGAGGTGACGGAGAGGGTGGGGGCTAGCTAGGGGAACTGGGAGGCTTCGAGGGGGTGTTGGGCAACTGGCGCTATCGGGAAGGGGGGTTGGCCAACCAGGCTGCCTAGGGCTGAGGTTGGCCAACTGAGGTGCAGGGGAGCGGCGTTGACTGACCGGGTTGCCGGGAAGTGGCGCTGGCCGGCCTGGTTGCTGGGAAGCGACGTTGGCCAACCAGGTTGCTGCGAAGTGGCCTTGACTAACCAGCTTGCAGAGAAGCGGCCTTGGCCAACCAGCTTGCCGGAAAGCGGCCTTGGCCAACCAGGCTGCCGGAAAGCGGCGTTCCCCCCTCCCGCACCCTCGCCCCTTCAGCACCTCCGCCCCCTCAACTCCCCCCACCCCCAAGAATCCTCCCCACCTCCGCCATCTGCTCCCCGCTCAACGCCCCCCTCTCCAACGCCCCGGCGTTCTCCTCGGCCTGCGCCACCGAGCGGAACCCGGGGATCGGAACCGTCACCGCGCTGCGCGCCCAGATCCAGGCCAACGCGCCCTGCGTGAGCGTCCGCCCGTCGGACGTCAGCACCTCACGCAGGGCGTCGACCCGTTCCAGCCACGCCGGATCAGCGCCACCGTCCCCGAAACCGGGCAGCCAGACCGGCGGACGGCTGCGGATGTCACCGTCCGCCAGCACAGCCCCCCGCTTCCCCGCCCGCGTCAGCAACCCCATCGCCAGCGGACTGCGATTGACGCTGGCCAGCCCCAACTCCTCGCACAGCGCGAGCATTTCGGGCGCGTCCTGGAGAACGTTGAGCCGATGCTGGACGGCGGCACAGTGCACCCCCTCCGCGAAGACAGCGGCGAGCGCGGGTTCGTCGGTACTCCAGGCGTACGTCCGGATGAGCCCCTCCGCCACCAACTCCTCGCAGGCCTCCCGGAGTTGGGCCCCCTCCTCGGGGCTCGCGTCGGAGATGTGCAGCTGGTAGAGGTCGATGTGCTCGGTGCCGAGGCGGGCGAGGGACGCCGTGAGGGCCGTACGCAGATGCGCGGGGCTCGCGTCCTGGCCGTCGGCGATACGGGTCCGCTCGTCGAAGAGGTTGCCCCACTTGGTCGCGACGACGACATCCGCCCGCCGCTTGCCGAGCGCGCGGCCGAGGACACGTTCACTGTGCCCGGCACCGTAAGCATCGGCGGTGTCGAAAAACGTGACACCGAGGTCAACTGCCTTGCGCACGGCCCTGATCGACTCGTCGTCGTCCACCTCGCCCCAGCCGAGCGGCTGCCCATCGGACCGCGCCCACTCCCCACCGATGGCCCAACACCCGAACCCAAGCGCACTGACCTCAATACCGGAACGTCCCAGAGTCCTTGTCGTCTCCATGGGGCGGACGGTAGGCGTTGGAGTGCACTTGAGGGGAAGGGGGTGTCGAGAGCCGGGTTCGGGGCCGGGGTTCGGAGGCCGGGGCCGGAGGCCGGGGCCGGAGGCCGGGGCCGGAGGCCGGAGCCGGAGGCCGGAGCCGGAGGCCGGAGCCGGAGGCCGGAGCCGGAGGCCGGAGCCGGAGCCGGAGCCGGGGGCCGGAGCCGGGGGCCGGAGCCGGGGGCCGGAGCCGGGCGAGGGCCTGAGGCCCGGCCCGGGCCTGGGAGCCGGAGGCTGGGCCGGGGCCAGGGTTCGGCAGCCAGGTGCCGGGGTTCGAGGCCAAGGCCGGAGGCCGGGGTTCGGAGCCGAGGCCGAAGTTCGGAGCCGGAGCCGGAGTTCGGGGCCAGGGCCGGGTTCGGGGCCAGACGCCAAAGCCGAGGCCGGACGCCAAGGCCGGGGCCAGACGCCAAGGCCGGGGCCAGACGCCAAGTACCGGCCGTCACCCGAACGGCCTCGTCCGCAAGGCGCGCCCAGCCCGCCCGGTGCGACCGTGGAGAAAACCCCGTTGCCCAGGGAGCCCCCGTGACCTGCTGCACCGCCCGCCGCGCCACCCCCTGCGCGCCCCCCACCCGCCAGGACCTCGGTCTGCTCCTGCTCAGACTCGGCACCGGCGGAGTCCTCGCCGCGCACGGCGCGCAGAAGCTGTTCGGCTGGTTCGGCGGGCACGGCCTTGAGGGCACCGGACAGTTCATGGAGTCCGTCGGCTACCGCCCCGGCAAGGCGAGCGCGGCGGCGGCCGGACTCGCGGAGACGGCCGGCGGCACGCTGCTGGCGCTGGGCCTCGCGACCCCGGCGGCGGGCGCGGCGGCGGCCGGGGCGATGGCGGGGGCGGCGGCGGTCCACGTACCGAACGGCTTCTTCGCCCAGTCCGGCGGCTACGAGTACGCCGCTTTCCTGGGCCTCGCGGCGGCGGGCCTGTCCGTCACGGGCCCCGGCCGGCTCTCCTTCGACCACGCGCTGGGCCACTCGGTCAACCGGAGCTGGATGGTCCCGGCGGCCCTGGGCGCGACGGCGGCGGTGACGGCGGTGATCGTGGGCCTGCGGAACAGGAGGGTGCGGGAGGAGGAGGCAGGGGTACAGGGGACGTTGTTCGAGGGGTACGAGGAGTAGGGGCACAAGGGGCTTGAGTGTGCCGGGAGTTGAGCAGCACGGGCGCTGAGCAGGACCGTCGTCTGTGCGAAGCTGCCACCATGCCCGACCCCCAGCAACCGCGACTTCCCGACCCCCAACTGCCCGCGCAGCCAACCCCCACCCAGCCAACTCCCGCCCTCTGGCCCACAGTCGACGCCCTATGGACCTGGCTGCACGCCCACCGCCGCCACGACGACCACTCCGAACTCCTCCTCCGCGTACTGAAGTTGTCGGAAGAGGTCGGCGAGACAGCACAGGCGGTGATCGGCGCGACCGGCCAGAACCCGCGCAAAGGCATCACCCACACGTGGGACGACGTACAAGCGGAACTCTGCGACGTGGTCATCACGGCGCTGGTCGCGCTACGCACCCTGACCCCGCAGCCGCAGCAGGTCTTCGAGCACCACCTGGCGAGGGTGGCCGCAAGGTCACTGCCGCACAACGAACCTGACCGGCCACCCGCCCCTCACCCGTCCGGCGGATACACTCCTTGAGTGTTCAATCGGCCCATAGACCGCAGGCGCCCCGCTTTCCGGGGCCCCCTGACGACCGGCCGTGACACAAGAACCCCGGCGGCCCTGAGCCTGCTGCTGGCCCTCCTGGCGGTGCTCACCTGCTGCCTGGGCAGCCCGGCACGGGCGGAGACGGAGTCCGTACAGACGCTGCTCTCGGCCGTCTATACGCCCCACTCCCCCACGGACACGGACCACTCCCCGGGTGCCGAACACGTCTGCCCGGCCCCGAACCACGACCACTGCCACCCGGGCACACCCCCGACGGCCCGTACGACGGCCCCGACCCCGCACCCGGCGCCGTACGCGCTCCCGGCGAGGGCCGACGCGCGCCCGGCGGCGCGGCCCGTACGCCCGGGAACGCGCCCGGCGGCTCCGCGCGGGCCGGATCTGCATGTGCTGCAAGTGCTGCGGACGTGAGGGGCGGAACACTTCCGCCCCTTGTCCCGGGTGGCCTCGCCGCCCGCCGAACTCCGCATGCCTGAAAGGCACTTGAGCCATGGCCGCGAACAACGCGAACAAGAAGCCGACGACGCCGAAGCAGAAGACGAGCACGGCAGCGCCGAAGCAGAAGACGGCTGCGGCAGCGCCGTCGCAGAAGACGGCCACGCCGCCGCCGTCGGCGAAGAGGAAGCCGGGCAACAAGCCCTCGGCGAACGAGAGGTCCGCCGCGCGCCGGGCGCGGATAGAGGAGCAGCGCCAGGCGGAACGCGCGCGGGAGCGCCGTAGCCGGATGCTGACGGTCTCCGCGTCGGCGGCGATCGTGCTGGCGCTGGTCGCCGGCGGGGTGTGGCTGGTCAACGACGCGAACGAGAAGGAGGCCGCGAAGGCGGCGCCGCTCGCGGGTGAGAAGACGTGGGAGGACCTGAGCCAGAACCACGTCGAGGGCACCGTCAAGTACGCGATGACCCCGCCGGTCGGCGGCGACCACAACGCCGTGTGGCAGAACTGCGACGCGCAGGTCTACACCCAGCAGCTCCAGAACGAGAACGCCGTGCACGCGCTGGAGCACGGCGCGGTCTGGGTGACGTACAGCGCGAAGGCCGCCGAGGCGGACGTGAAGACCCTGACGGAACGGGTCAGCAAGACGCCGTACACCCTGATGAGCCCGTACGACTCCCAGACCTCGCCGATCACACTGTCCGCGTGGGGCCACCAGCTGGGCGTCGAGACGGCGTCCGATCCTCGGGTGGATCAGTTCCTGGACAAGTATGTACAGGGGGCGCAGACGCCGGAGCCGGGGGCGGCGTGCAGTGGGGGGAAGGCGACGGCGTAGGTGGGGGGTTCGGCGGCTCGGGGGTCTGAGATTCGCCGGGTGGGGGGGGCTGGGATTTGCCGGGTGGGGGGGGCTGGGCCGCCGGGCCCCCCTCAAGTCGCCGAGCCGCCCAACTGTCGAGTTGCCAAGCGGCCGAGCCGCCCGGTTGCCCAATCGCCGAGTTGCCGAGCCATCGAGTTGCCCAGTTGCCGGGCTGTCGAGCCGTCGAACAAATCAACCGATCCGTCGGTCAGGTCAGGTCAGGCCAGCCGACCCGCCGGTCAGGATTCCGGGCGGCCGGCCGGGAGCGCTCTCGGCCGGCCGGACCCCGCGCTGATCGGCTCGCCGTTCAGCCGACCCGCTTCAGGAACCCACCCTCCTCAGGAACTCACCTTCCTCAGGAACCCACCCGCCTCAGGAACTCCGCGAAACTCGCGAGCGTTGTGTTGGCAGAGGGCGCGGAGAAGAGCGGGTCGAGGTGGTTCATGCCGGTGTCGGTGTGGAGGGAGGTGAAGGGTACGCGGGCGGCGGAGGCGAGTTTCTGGGCGGCGGTGTTGACGGTGCCCTGGGAGTAGCTGGTCTGGAAGGAGTAGAGGGGGACATCGATGCCGGCGGCGTGCTGGAGGCGCAGGCCGAGGGAGCGGGTGACGTCGGTGTCGGCGTAGAGGTCGGCGGCGTCGAGATCGAGGGAGTAGCGGGCGGGGAAGTACCACTGCCAGACGGTGGGTTCGGGTCCGGCGTAGGCGAGGGCGACGCGGGAGATCGGGGTGATCCCGGTGTCGGTCCAGTCACCGGTGGCCGAGATCTGCCCGGAGTGCACGGTCATGACGTTGGGCCAGCCGAAGCTCTGGTCGACGAGGAGGCCGAGCAGGGCGGCGTTGGTGATGGTGTCCGCCGGGCGCAGGGCGGCGGGGAGGCGGGGCTGGAGGACCGACTTCCCGGCCGGGTCGCGGTGGGCGTACCAGCCGGCGAGCTGGTACCAGAGCTGGCTGCTCTCGGCGCGGCTGCCGAGTCCGACGGCGCTCAGCGACATGTCGTACACGGCGCCGCCCGCGATCGCGGCGAGCCGCTGCTTGACCTGGTCGGGCGAGCTGGCGGCGGTCTCGCCGGCGCCGGTGAAGGCGCCGAGGACGCCGCCGTCGACGAGCGCGAGGCCGGCGAGGTCGCGGAAACCGGGCTGTCCGTCGAAGTCCCAGGCGGCGTAGGCGGCGGCGGTGGTCGCGCCCCAGGAGTGCCCGCCGAGGACGACCTTGCGCCGCCCGCCGTAGGAGGCGGCCTTGACGACGGCCCGCAGATCGGCGAGGACCTGCGCCAGCCCCCAGTTCGCCATGTACCCGGCGGAGGCCGGGGCGATGGACTTGTACCCGCCGTCGAGGTAGTACCCGGCGGGATCGGCGGTGGCGAACCCGCTCCGGTCGACCAGATTCTCCTCCCGCCGGTCGAAGGCCCACACCTGCACCCCGGGCACGGCCGCGACGAGATCCCGGGCAAGCAGCCGGAAGTCGTTGGCGGCCCCGAGCTGCCCCGGAACGAGCACAAGTACGGTGGCGGCGGCCGGGTCCCCGACCTGAAGCACATGCACCTGATCCGACCCGACGGGCCCGCCGCCGGCACCGACGGGAACACTGACGTATGCCTCGGCGAACCCCCCATACACACCCCGGTCCCCCCCGCGCCGACCGCCCCGCAGCCTGAGCCACCCCACTCACCCCGACGGCCCCCACCACCAGCCCCCCGACCATCCCACCCAACAACACCCGACGCCCCACATACTCCACCACGCCCACCATCTCCTTGAAAGTTGAAGAACATAACTTTGGGGGTAGCTTTCCTTATGGGCGACGACAGATGATCACCGGGTCCCCGGTAAACAGAAGGGCCCGCCTCGGTCGTACCGACCAGAGGGGGCCCGAAAAAGAGCGGCAGACGAGCCAAGCTATACGCCGGGTTCTGTCCCCGGGGCCCTCGCGGGATCCCCGGTCGACGGCCATCCATCTAGGACCGGCGTCACCACCGGCCTCCTGCGGTCCACCCGCGGACTCGGGCGAGCAGCCCTCGAACGTCCGCGCAGTCACGCCCCTTCTCGGTCCCGAAAAGGGGCGCTCCCTTTTGACCTTGCTCCGGGTGGGGTTTACCTAGCCGCCTGAGTCACCTCAGGCGCTGGTGGTCTCTTACACCACCGTTTCACCCTTACCCGGCGCCGAAGCGCCGGGCGGTCTGTTTTCTGTGGCACTGTCCCGCGGGTCACCCCGGGTGGCCGTTAGCCACCACCCTGCCCTGTGGAGCCCGGACGTTCCTCGGGGAGTCCCGTGAGGGGCTCCACGCGGCCGTCCGCCCGGCTCGTCTGCCGTGTCGACCATGGTAGCGGGCGCGCCCGGGGGCGCCGAATCGGGCCGGCGGTGGCCAGGACCGAGCCGGTGAGGATGAGGGCGAACGCCGCCCAGATGCCGGCCGTCAGCCGCTCGTCCAGGATCAGCGCGCCCGCCGCGACGGCGACCGCGGGGTTGACGTACGTGATGACGGTCGCCCGGTTCCCCCCGATCTCCTTGATCAGCTCCAGGAACGCCACGAACGCGACGGCCGTGCAGAAGATGCCGAGCGCGACGACCGCGAGGACCACCTTGGCCGACGGCGGCTGCGCGGGCCACGTCACCGCCGCCGCCGGCGCGTACACCAGCGCCGACAGCGCCAGACAGGCCGCCGTCAGCTGGAGCGAGGGCACCTCCTTCATGTACTTCGCGGCGATGAGGGGGGCCGTCGCGTAGCCGATGACCGTCACGAGGATCTGGCCGAGGGAGAGGGCGTCGCCGCCGGTGAGGTGGGGCAGGGTGAGGACGGCGACGCCCGCGAGGCCGACCGTGAGGCCCGCGAGCCGGCGCCGGCCCAGCCTCTCGTCGTCGCCGATGCCGAACCAGCGGCCGAGGACGAGGCCGGCGATCGGCACGCCCGCGATCAGCAGTCCGGCGGTCGAGCTGGAGATACGGCGTTCGGCGTCGGTGAGGGTGTACCAGGGGACGATGATCTCCAGGACCGCGAAGGCCAGCATCGGGCGCCAGTGCGCGCGGACCGTGTCGGGCAGTCCGCGTCCGCGCAGCGCGAAGGGGAGCAGGAGGGCCGCGCCGACCGTGCAGCGCGCGAACACGATCACCGTCGGGTGGAGTTCGGCCACCGCCACTTTGATCAACAGATAAGGGACTCCCCAGATGACTCCCGTGAGGGAGAAGAGGAACCAGCCACGTGCAGTCATGCGAGGAGTCTGCCGTTTCTCAACGCCGCGCGCGTTGAACGCTGTTGCGGTACACCACAGGAGTGACACCGGGCACCCGGCAAAACCACCGGGTCGGCCGCGCCCGGTCCGCGGACCCCACCGACGCCGTCAGCCGATCCAGGCCCGGCCCCTCCCGCCCCGGCGTTGACCTTGTCGTGGGGTCAACGTCTCTACTGGACCGTATGAGGATCGGAGAACTCGCCGAGACCGTCGGAGTCACCACCCGGACCGTGCGGCACTACCACCATCTGGGGCTGCTGCCGGAACCGCGGCGGCTGGCCAACGGGTATCGGGACTACACGCTGCGGCACGCGGTGGTGCTGGCGCGGATACGGCGGCTGACGGAGCTGGGGATAGGTCTCGCCGAGGTGCGGGACGTGCTCGCCGACGACCTGGGGCGCGACCTCGTCGAAGTGCTCACCGAGCTGGACCAGGACCTGGCCCGGCAGGAGGCGGCGCTCGCGGAGCGCCGGACGCGGCTGCGGGCGCTGCTGGCCGCCGGGGAGCTGTCGGCGGAGGGGCCGGTCTCCCCCGAGCTGGCCGCCCTCTTCGCCCGCACCGCCGGCCTCGCCGACTCCCCCATGGCCGTCAAGGACCGCGAGGTCCTCGCCCTGATCGAGACCGCCGCCGGGCCCGAGGAGCGCGAGCACCTGCTGGCCCTGGTCCGCCGGATGCTCAGCTCCCCGGAGGCCGTCGCCCGCGCCGAGGAGGCGTACGCCCTCCTCGACGGCCTCGCCGACGCCGACCCCGGCGACCCGCGCGTCGAGGAGGCCGCCCGCCTCGTCGTCGCCTGCGTCCCGCCGGACCTGATCACCGGCGCCGACCTGGACAGCAACTTCCTGCGCGCCCTGTACGCCGACGTCCCCCCGGCCCAGTCCCGCGCGATCCGCCTGGCCCTGGAGACGCTGGCCCGGGGGGACACCGCGACCGGGGACCTGCCCGGAGACGCCGGCCTGGGGATGCCGTGACCGGCGACCTGCTGCGCTGGCTCACCCGCAGATACGACCGCCAGAACCCCTTCGCGTACGCGCGCGGCCAAGGTGCCATGGCCGGCGGGCTCGTCTTCGTCTGTGCGGTCGAGACCGCCGGGATGTCCGTCCTGCTGTGGGACTGGCCGCTGGTCCACGCCGTCGTCCTCGTCCTCGATCTCGCCACGCTCCTCTTCGTGGCGGGCCTGTACGCCTCCCAGGTCGTGCGGCCGCATGTGCTGGAGGGGGACGTGCTGCGGGTGCGGTGCGGGGCGCGGGTGGAGGTGCGGGTCGGGCTGGGGCAGATCGCCGGGATCGCGCGGGAGACGCGGTTCTCGCATCCGGAGGTGGCGGGGGAGCTGAGCCTGCCGGTGGGTGAACAGACGTCCGTGCGGCTGGAGTTGGCCGAGCCCGTCGTGCACCGGGGGCGGTCGGTGCGGGTCGTGCGGTTCCACGCCGACGGGCCCGACGACGTCGTACGGGCCGTGCGGGGCGCGCTCACGCCGGGGCGAAGCGGACCGTCCCCGTCGCCGGGTCCGCCTGGGTGAGGCGGACCCGGAGGGGTTCGCCCAGGGGGAGGGTGTCGCCGTCGACGCGGCCGATGACCGCCGGGGTGGTCAGGTGGACCGTGCCGTGGTGGTCGTCCTGCTCGATGACGCAGCCTTCGAAGGTCTCGCCCTCGTGGCCGGCCAGGATCGCCGCCTCGACGGTGTCGGTGCAGGCGCGCTCCACGGTGTTCGCGCGGTGGGTGCCCTCCGCCATCTCGTGCGGGAGGGTTCCCAGAGCCGCCAGCGCCCACTGCGGCGGCTCCTCACCCGCCATCGCCGCCAGGCACAGCTCGGTGGCGTAGCGGTCGGTGAGCCGGCGCAGCGGGGCCGTGCAGTGGGTGTACGGGGCCGCGACCGCCGCGTGCGTGGTGAGTTCCGGCAGGTCACCGTCCCTGAACGCCGTGTACCCGGCGCCCCGCAGCAGCGTCGTGCACTCCTGGAGGAACGCCGCGTGGTGCGGGTCGTCCGGGTTCAGGGAGCGGATCAGGCGGGCGTAGGGGACGTGGTGCGGCCAGTCGATCCGCAGCGCCTTCGCCACGTTCCGCAGCCGCCCCACCGCGCCGTCCGGAGCCGCCGGGAGCGTACGCAGGATGCCCGTGCCGTGCGCCAGCATCAGCCCCGCCGCCGCCATCCCCGTCGCCAGCGACAGCTGGGCGTTCCAGCCGTCGGCGGGCAGCGGCGCGCGGTACGACAGCTCGTACGCCCCGTCCGCCTCCACTACCTCCTGCTCCGGCACGTTCAGCGAGATGCCCCCGCGCTCGACCTCAAGGCGTTCCCGCAGCTCACCGATGGTCTTCAGGAGCGCCAGGCTCTCCTCGGCGGTGCCCGTGTCGATCGCCTTCTGCACGGCCGCGTAGTCCAGCCGCGCCCGGCTGCGCACCACGGCCCGCCGCACGTCCACCCCCGCCGTCCGCCCCTCCCCGTCCAGCTCCAGCGTCCACACCACCGCCGGCCGCGCCTCCCCCGGCAGCAGACTCGCCGCGCCCTCGCTGAGGACCGTCGGGTGCAGGGGGACCTTGCCGTCGGGGAGGTACAGGGTCGTCACCCTGCGGTGCGTCTCGCGGTCCAGGGGGCCGCCGGGTACGACGAACGCGGCGACGTCCGCGATGGCGTACCGCACGCGGTAGCCGGAGCCCGCCCGCGACAGGTGCAGCGCCTGGTCGAGGTCGCGCGCGCCGGGCGGGTCGACGGTGACGAACGGGACGTCGGTCGCGTCGTCCCCGATCAGCCGGGGCGCCCGCGCCGCGCGCTCCGCCTCCGCCAGCACCTCCGGCGGGAAACCGTCCGGCACCCCGAGCCGGACACGCAGGGCGGCGAGGGCGGCGCGGAGGGGGGCCTCGGGGGCGCCGGTCACTTTCACGGGGCGGCGGGGCATGGGACGAGCGTAGGGCGGGGCGGGGGCGGGGGCATGTCGTCGTACCCTGTCCGAAGTCCCTGAGAGGAGATCACCTGTGCTCGTCCTGCTGCCGCCGTCCGAAGGCAAGGCGCCGTCCGGGAGCGGTACCCCGGTGAAGCTGGAGTCGCTGTCGCTGCCGGGGCTGAACCCGGCGCGGGAGGCGGTGCTGCGGGAGCTCGTGGAGCTGTGCGCCGGGGACGCGGAGAAGGCCCGCGAGGTGCTGGGCCTGAGCGAGGGCCTGCGCGGCGAAGTCACCAAGAACGCGGGCCTGTTGGGCGCGGGCGCACGGCCGGCCGGGGAGATCTACACCGGGGTTCTGTACGACGCCCTGGAGCTGGGTTCGCTGGACGGCCCCGCCGCCGGGCGGGCCGCGCGGTCGGTGCTGCTGTTCTCCGGGCTGTGGGGAGCCGTCCGGGTGAGCGACCGGATTCCCTCGTACCGCTGCTCGATGGGGGTGCGGCTGCCGGGGCTGGGGGTGCTCGGGGCGTACTGGCGGGGTCCGATGGCCGAGGTGATGCCGGAGGCGGCCGGGGACGGGCTGGTGCTGGATCTGCGGTCGGCCGCGTACGCCGCCGCGTGGAAGCCGAAGGGCGAGCTGGCCGCGCGCACGGCGACCGTACGGGTCCTGCACGCGCCGACGCGGAAAGTGGTCAGCCACTTCAACAAGGCGACCAAGGGGCGCATCGTCCGCAGCCTGCTGACGTCGGCCGCCGAGCCGTCGGGCCCCGCCGAACTCGCCGAGGCGCTGGGGGACTTGGGGTACGTGGTGGAGGTCGCGGGGCCGGGGAAGCTGGACGTGCTGGTGGACGAGGTCCACTGAGGCACTACAGGTACGACGTCTCGTTCAGCAGCCGCACGCTCGCGTTGCCGTCCGCGTAATAGGCGACCGCCGACAGGGACGCCGCCGCCAGCTCCATCCGGAACAGCGCCTGCGGCGGCGCGCCCAGGGCGAGCCGTACCAGCGTCTTGATCGGCGTGACGTGGCTGACCAGCAGCACGGTCTCCCCCGCGTACGCCCCGACGAGCCTCTCCTTGGCGGCCTCGACCCGTACCGCGACCTCGGCGAAGCTCTCCCCGCCCCCGCCCGGCCGCGCCTCGGGGTCCCCGAGCCAGCGGTCCAGCTCCTCGGGGTAGCGCTCCCGGACCTCCCCGAAGGTCAGCCCCTCCCAGCCCCCGAAGTCGGTCTCGCGCAGGCCGTCGTCGACGCGTACGCCGATCCCGAGCCGTTCGCCGACGGCGGCGGCGGTCTCCCGCGTGCGGGCGAGGGGGGAGGCGACGATGTGCCGGACGGTCCCCCGGCGCGCCAGTTCCCCGGCGGCGAGCCGGGCCTGTTCGCGGCCGGCGGCGGACAGCGAAGGATCGCTGCCGCCGCTGCCGGAGAACCGTTTCTCGGGGGTGAGGGCGGTCTCGCCGTGCCGCAGGAGGAGGAAGGTCGCGGGCGCGCCCATGTCGGGCGCCGACGCGGCCCCCGTTCTCAGAGCCCCGACTCCGTCGTACGCACCAGGATCCGCCGGCAGTTCTCGCACCGGACGACCATGTCGGACGGCGCCTTGCGGATCTCGGCGATCTCGGTGACCGCGAGTTCCTGGCGGCAGCCCTGGCAGGTGCGGGCGTACAGCTTGGCCGCGCCGATCCCGCCCTGCTGCGCGCGCAGCTTGTCGTAGAGCTTGAGCAGGTCGGCGGGGACGGCGCCGGAGACGACGGCGCGCTCCTTGGTGACCGTGCCGGCCTCGCCGTCGATCTCCTGGAAGGAGGCGTCGCGGCGGGCGGTCGCGTCGTCGATCTTGCCCTGGACGGCGCCGGTGCGCTCGGTCAGTTCGGCGACGCGCTCCTGGGCGGACTCGCGGCGCTCCATGACCTCCAGGACGACGTCCTCGAGGTCGCTCTGCCGCTTGGCGAGGGAGACGATCTCGCGCTGGAGGTTCTCCAGGTCCTTGGGGGAGGTGACGGCGCCGGAGTCGAGGCGCTGCTGGTCGCGGCCGGCCCGCTGGCGGACCTGGTCGACGTCCTGCTCGGCCTTGGTCTGCTCGCGCGAGCAGTCGCTCTCCTCGGTCTGCGCGGCGACAAGGAGGTCGCGCAGCTGCGTGAGGTCCCGGCCCAGCGACTCGATCTCGGCGTGCTCGGGGAGCGACTTGCGCTTGTGGGCGAGCTGCTGGAGGCGGACGTCGAGGGCCTGGACGTCGAGAAGGCGGATCTGGTCGGCGGGCGCGGCGTTCAGTTGGGGGCTCCAAGAGACGGGGAGTGGCTGGTCCAGGGGTCGGTGACCGTGGCGGAGACATGCGTGCGCAGGCCCCAGCCCTCGCGGTCGGAGATCTCGTCGAGCTGGGCGGCGGCGAGCTCGCACCAGGGCCATTCGGTGGCCCAGTGGGCGGCGTCCAGCAGGGCGAGGGGGTGCTCCGCACGGGCCTCCGACACCGGGTGGTGGCGCAGGTCGGCGGTGAGGAAGGCGTCGACGGCGGCGGCGCGGACGTACGCGAAGAGGCTGTCGCCCGAGCCACCGCTGACGGCGACCGTGCGGACGACCGCCTCGGGGTCGCCGGCGACGCGGACGCCCTGTGCGGTGGCGGGCAGCCGCTCGGCGGCGCGGGCGGCGAACTCCCGTACGGTCAGCGGGTGGTCGAGTGCGCAGACCCGGCCGAGACCACGCCGTCCGGAGGGGTCGGTGGTGTCCGGGACGAGGGGGCGCAGCACGCGCAGGCCGAGGGCGCCGGCGAGGGCGTCGGAGACGCCGGGGTCGGCGACGTCGGCGTTGGTGTGGGCGACGTGCAGCGCGATGTCGTTCTTGATCAGGGTGTGCACGACGCGGCCCTTGAAGGTGGACGCCGCGACGGTCGTCGTCCCGCGCAGGTAGAGCGGGTGGTGGGTGATCAGCAGGTCGGCGCCGAGCTTGACGGCCTCTTCGGCGATCTCCTGGACGGGGTCGACGGCGAAGAGGACGCGGGTGACCTCCTGGTCAGGGTCGCCCACGACGGTTCCGACCGCGTCCCACGACTCGGCGCGGTCGGCGGGCCACAGCTTCTCCAGCGCGGCGATGACTTCAGACAGACGGGGCACGGACCCAAGGCTACCTGCCCGTTCCCTGGGACCGCACCGGTCCCGCCCGCCCGCTCTCCGCCCATCGGCGGCGAGGCACATCCCCGCCCCACCCCTCAGGCGAATCGCTTCTGCACCACTCGTACGAGCTAAGGGTGGGGCGCTTGGTGCGACGGACGGGCGGGCGAACCCTAGCTTCTGCGGTGGACCGAGGGCCGTTGAGGACGAGGGAGCGGACGATGACGGCTTGTGCGATCGAACCCACTACGGAGGACGGATCCGGGGGCGGGCCGGGGCCGGAGTGTGTGATCACGGCGGGCGGCGCCTACGGGGCGCGGCTCGCGCGGGACGGGGAGTCGTGGTTCCCGGAGCGGTGGACGCTGGACGGCCCCGAGCCGTACGCGGTGCCGCTGCCGGGGCCGCAGCCCGAGGAGCCGGGCACGGCGGTGCAGCCGCTGGCGGACGGGCGGGTGCTGATCCACCGGCGGGCGGCGGGGCGGCACGTCTTCTCGCTGCTGTACCCGACCGGACCCGGCACCGGTGAGCTGGCGCTGGGCGCGGTGGAGTGCCCCCGGCTGACCCTGCTCGCGCCCGCGCCGTGCGGCGAGCGGGCGTACGCGCTCGCGGTGGGCGCGGACTCCAGCGTGCTGTGGCAGGTCGCCGGGGGCGCCTTCGGGCCCGAGCGGGTCGCGGAGGTGCCCGGGCGCTGCTCGGGCGGGGTGTGGCTGGACCCGGCCGGGCGGATGCTGGCGCTGGACCGGGAGCTGGAGGGGCGGACCAAGGCGGTCGTGGTGGATCTCGGGCGGGGCGGGGAGGTGTCGCCGCTGCTTCAGATCGCGGCGGGGAGCGATGACCGGGTGCTGCTCGCGGATCCGGTCAGCGGGCTGCTGGTGATCAGCTCGGACGCCCCTTCTCCGGGTTCGGGCGAACCCTGGCTCGGGTGGGGCGTGTTGGGGTCGACGCTGCCCGTCCGTTTCCCCGGCTCGCTGCGGCTGCCCGGCTGTGAGCTGACTCCGTTCGCCGTTCAGCCGGGGCAGGTGCTGGCGCCCGAGCGGTGTGCGGTGGCGCTGCGGGTCGACGGGGCGTTCGGGAGCTGGGTGGGGGTGTGGCGGGCGGCGGACCGGCGGCTGTGTCAACTCGCTGCGCCGGAGGGGTGGTTGGCGGGGAGCGGGTGGTGGTCGGCGGAGGGGGTGCTGGGGTTGCCTTATTCGGTGGCCGAGGTGCCGTGCGGGGTGGTGCGGGTGGAGGTGCCGGAGGGGGGTGCGGGGTCGGCGGGGGTTGGCGGAGGGGGTGCGGCGGGGGGCTTGGGATCGGCTGCGGCAGGGCTCGTTGAAGGGGGCTCGGGGTCGGGGTCGGGGTCGGCGGGGGTTGGCGGAGGGGGTGCGGCGGGGGTTGGCGAGGGGGGCTCGGAGGCGGATCGTGAGGGGGTCGTCGTGCTCGGTGCGGACGGCTCACCCGGCCCCGGCGTCCCGCTCGGGCTGCGGCCCGTCCCCCTTCAACAGGCGCCTCTCGACAGGCTTGTAACGAAGTAGTCGCAGAGGGCCGGGCGAGTGGCTCCACCCCCGGGTTCGCTCGATACACTCGCCCGGCTGTAAGAAGGATCATGTTGACGGGGTGGAACACTTCCGATGAACGACGCAAGCACGATGCAGCCGCCGTCCACCGACGCCCAGACCACCGGTCACGGCCGGCACCGGGGCACCCAGGCGGACCAGGACAGCGAGACGGCCCCCCACGGCCGCCACCGCAAGCCGGCGGAGGACGCCGGGACGACGGCCGCGTAAGCGGCTGCGAAGAGGGCCCGCCCGGGGAACGGGAGGGCCCTCTCTTGTTGCCCTGGAATATGCGCGGGGACGGCTCGCGCCTTGTGGCTTACGCCAGTTGGCGCTCTACGTCGGCTCCCGCCACTTATGCCTACGTCGGCTCCCGCCGCAGCCCGAGCACCTCCGTCGCGCCGAACGTCTCCCCCTCCGGCCGCCGGGCGTAGTGCGGGGTGAGGACGGCGTCCAGCTCGGCGTAGCTGAACAGTTCCTGTTTGCTGTCGAACTTGGCCTGGACGCGCGGCCGTTCGACGATCGCGACCATCCCGCCGTGCACGACGAGCAGCTGCCCGTTGATCCGCCCGGCGGCCGGCGACGCCAAGTACCCGACCAGCGGGGCGACATGGGCCGGCGACAGCGGATCGAGCCCGTCCTCCGGACCGGCCGGCGCGGCGAAGACGTCCGCCGTCATCCGGGTCCGGGCGCGCGGGCAGATGACGTTCGCGGTGACGCCGTACTTGGCGAGGGCGAGCGCGGTGGACGTGGTGAGCCCGACGATCCCCCCTTTGGCGGCGGCGTAGTTGGGCTGCCCGGCCGACCCGGCGAGGAAGGCTTCGGAGGAGGTGTTGACGATCCGCCCATACACCTCGCCCCGCTCGCGCTTGGCCCGCTCCCGCCAGTGCGCGGCGGCGAACCGGGTCATGTTGAAGTGCCCTTTGAGATGGACGCGGACGACGGCGTCCCACTCGCCCTCGGTCATGGAGAAGACCATCCGGTCGCGCAGGATGCCCGCGTTGTTGACGAGGACGTCGAGCTTGCCGCGCGCGCCGATGACCAACTCGACGAGGTCGCGGGCCTGTTGGAAGTCGGACACGTCCCCGGCGTGGGCGTCGGCCGCGCCGCCGCAGGACCTGATCTCGGCGGCGACCTCCTCGGCGGGCTCCCGGTCGTAGTCGTTGACGGTGACGTGTGCGCCCAGCCGGGCGAGTTCGAGGGCTTCGGCGCGTCCGAGCCCGCGCCCGGCGCCGGTGACGAGAGCCGAAAGTCCTTGCAGCGGACCGGACATGACGTTCCCTCAGATCTCGATGCAGGTACGCAGCGCGGCCCCCGTACGCATCTGCTCGATGGCCTCGTTGATCCCGGCGAGCGGGACGCGGTGGGTGATGAGGCCGGCGAGGTCGATGCGGCCCGCGCGCCACAGGGCGATGGCGCGGGCGTAGGAGCGGACGACGTCGCCGCCGCCGTACAGGGACGGCAGGATGCGTTTCTCGTCGAAGAACAGCTCGAACATGCTGAGTTGGAGGAAGTCGTCCACGGCTCCGGCGCCCACGACGACGAGGGTGCCGCCGCGCCGGGTGTTGTCGTAGGCGGTGCGGGCGGTGGCGGACTTGCCGACCACCTCGAAGACGTGGTCGAAGCCCTCGCCGCCGGTGATCTCCTGTTTGGCGGCGGGGAGTTCGTCGGGGGAGACCGCCTTCGTCGCGCCGAACCTCAGCGCGGCCTCGCGGCGGGCGGGCACGGGGTCGACGGCGACGATCTCGGCGGCGCCGCGCAGCCGGGCGCCCTGGACGGTGGAGATGCCGACGCCGCCGCAGCCGATCACGGCGACCGATGAACCGGCTTCCAGGTCAGCGGTGTTGAGGGCGGCGCCGAGTCCGGTGGTGACGCCGCAGCCGATGAGCGCGGCGATGTCGTACGGCACGTCGGCGGGGATCGGGACCGCGCAGCCGGCGTCGACCACCACTTCCTCGGCGAAGGTGCCGGTGCCGGCGAACCCGAACACATTCCCGCCCGGACGGCGGAAGTTGGGGGTGCCGGCGTTCACGAACCCGGCCAGACACAGTTCGCTCTGCCCGCGTTGACAGGCGGGGCAGGCGCCGCAGGCCGGCAGCCAGCACACGACGACCCGGTCGCCGGGTTTCAAGTGCCGTACGCCTTCGCCGACTTCGAGGATCTCCCCGGCGCCTTCGTGGCCGGGTACGAAGGGGGCCGGCTGCGGCAGGACCCCGTTCATCGCGGACAGGTCGGAGTGGCACAGCCCTGTGGCGCGCACCCTGATCCTGACCCTGCCCGGGCCGAAGCCCACCGCCTCGACGTCGTCGAGGACCTCCAGCTTGTCCTGGCCGATCTCGTGCAGTACGGCTGCGCGCATTGGCTTGAGACTCCCAACTGACTGGTTTTTCAGTGGTGTTGGACGACCGTGTCGACGAGCACGGGGGCGTCGTCGCGCTCGGCGGCGCTCACGGTGACCCGGATCTCCCCGTCCCCGCGCCACATCCGGATCCGCAGGGTCTCCCCCGGGTACACGACCCCCGCGAACCGCGTCCCGTACGCCCTGACGTGGCCGACGTCCCCGCCCAGCTGCGTGTCCACGACTGCCTTCAGCGTCATCCCGTATGTGCACAGTCCGTGCAGGATGGGCCGTTCGAAGCCGGCGCGCTTGGCGAAGTCGGGGTCGGCGTGCAGGGGGTTGAGGTCGCCGGAGAGGCGGTAGAGGAGGGCCTGGTCCTCGCGGGTCGGGCGCTCGACGGTGAAGTCGGGTTCACCGATGGGGACTTGCCCCCGGCCGGAGGGTCCCCGTTCCCCACCCCACCCGCCTTCCCCCCGTACGAAGATCTGCGCGTCGGCGGTCCACAACGGCCCTTCGTCGTCCGCGACTTGGGTGCGCAGGACGAGGACGGCGGCCTTTCCCTTGTCGTACACGGCGGCGATGCGGTGGGTGGCGGTCGCGGTGCCTTCGGCGGGGATCGGGCGGTGGACTTCCAGGACTTGTCCGCCGTGCAGCACTTTGGCCAGATCGACGTCGATGCCCGGCATGGAGAGTCCGCCGATGACCCCTGGGGAGCCGTTTCCGGCGACGGTCGCGAAGCTCGGGAGTACGTGCAGCCGGGATTCCAGGGTGTAACGCAGCTCGTCCGCATGGGTAGCGGGACGCCCGGCGCCGAGGCCAAGGTGATAGAGCTGGACGTCTTTACGCCCCCAACTGATCACTCCGACACGGGGGTCAGCGGCGAGGGCCTTGGCTGCGTCGATGGGCATGGGGCTCCCTGGGGGGGGTGGGGCGGGTGGAGTGGCGGGCGGGGTGGGCGGGGTGGCAGGCGGCGGCGGGTGGGGTGGATGGGGCATTGGGCGGGGCTGCGGGCCGGGCGGGCTGGCAGGTCGGCGGTGGCTGGGGCGGCGGGCGAAGTGGGCGGCGGGCGAGGTGAGTTGACCGAGGTGGCGGGGCGGCGGGCCGTTGGGCGGGGTGGCTGGCCGAGCGGACAGGGCGTTGGGTGGGGCAGCAGGCCGGGCGGATGGGGCGTTGGACGGGGTGGCTCGCGGGGCGGGCGATAGGTCGGCGGCGGGTGAGGTGGCGGGCGAAGTGGGCGGCGGGCAAGGTGAGTTGACCGAGGTGGCCGGGCGGCGGGCTGCTGGACGGGGCGGTGGGCCGAGCGGGGCGGATGCGGTGCTGGGCGGGGTGGCTCGCGGGGCGGGGTGGCAGGTCGGCGGGCGGGTGAGGCTGCGGGCGGTGGGCTGCGGGCTAAGTGGGCGGCGAGCTAGGTGAGTTGGTCGAGCGGCGGACCGTTCGGTACCCGAGACCCCGGCACGGCTGTCCGCACCGTCGGCCGCGCCGAGGTCGTCACGGGCCGGCCTAGAACTCGTTCCAGTCCGGCGCCCTTTGTATAGCCGAGGGGGGATGGATTGTGAAGGCTCATGGCTGACGGTGCGTCAGCTGAACAGGGCGCGGCACATCGGCTCGCCGGACACCGCACACCGGCTGAACGGGGACCGCCCATCAGCTGAGCGGGGGCGGCACGTCGACCGAACCGGCACCGCCCGTCAGCTGATCCGGCACCGCACCCCTCGGCCAATCCGACACCGCCCGCCAGCCGATCCGACACCACCCGTCGGTCAATCCGGCACCGCCCGCGCAGCTTCGCCGGGCGCACCGAGGGCACCGGGTCGGCCTTTTGCTCGTCCGCGTCGAGGAGCTCGAAGATCCGCTCGGCGGAGGCGACGCCGGACTGCACCAGGTTCGCCATGGAGGCGACCTGGGTGAGTGGCATGGAGAACTGCCGCGAGTACTGGATGAACGCCTGCACGTCACCGATCGACAGCGAGCCCGAGGCGACCCGCAGCCCGCCGACCACCGCCACCCCCAGCGCAGCCACCCCGCCCAGCACCGCATCCGCCCCCCTCGGCCCACCGCCCCGTCCAGCAGCCCGCCTCGCCAGCCACCCCTCCCAACGCCCTGTCCACTCGGCCCGCCACCTCGTCCAACGGCCCGCCGCCTCGGTCAACTCACTTCGCCCGCCACCTCACCCGCCGCCGACCTATCGCCCACCGCCACACCCCCACACCCCCGCCCCGCCAAGCCGCCCCCCTCTCGACCACCCCCACCCTCCACACCATGCCAACCCCCTCCCCTCCCCCTACGCTGTCCCCGTGACCACCCCTTTGAACCCGTCATCCGATGAAATGCCCCGTACCCACCGCCCCGCGAAGTCGATCAGGGTGCTGCTGGCGGAGCGCAGAGGGGGCCTGGGTGTGCTGCTCGGGCTTGAGCCGGACATCCGGGTGGTGGCGCAGGTGACGGCGGGTGACGCGGTGGTGGACGCGGCTCTGACGCACCGCCCGGACGTGGCGGTCCTGGACATGGACCTCCCGACCCTCGACGGCCCGACGGCGGCGACCCTCCTCCGCACCGAGGTCCCCGACTGCCGAGTCCTCCTCCTGACGACCTCAGCCCACCCCACCCACCTCCACCGCGCCCAGACCGCAGGCGCCGCAGGCCTCCTGATCAAGGACGGCCCGCTCCCCGAACTCACCGAGGCGATCCGGAGAATCGTGACGGGAGAGACGGTGATCGACCCGGCGTTCACGGACAAAGACGAACCGGAACGGTTCAGCCCTTCCGCAGCACCCGCAACGACCCCGTCACCGACACCTCCGCGAACCCCTCCTCCAGCGCCCGCAAGTAGACCCGATACGGCGCCTGGCCGGTGAACTCGTCCTCGGGGTCGGGGAAGACGTCGTGGATGAGGAGCAGGCCGCCGGGGGCAAGATGCGGGGTCCAGCCCTCGTAGTCGGCGGTCGCGTGTTCGTCGGTGTGGCCGCCGTCGATGAACACCAGCCCCAGCGGCCCCCGCCACAGCGCGGCGATCTGCGGGGAGCGGCCGACCAGTGCGACGACGTACTCCTCCAGACCCGCCCTGTGCAGGGTCCGGCGGAAGGCCGGCAGGGTGTCCATCAGGCCCAGTTCGGGGTCGACCGTCTCGGGGTCGTGGTACTCCCAGCCGGGCTGCTGCTCCTCGCTGCCCCGGTGATGGTCGACGGTCAGCGCGCTCACCCCGCCCCGCCGGGCGGCATCCGCGAGCAGCACGGCGGAGCGCCCGCAGTACGTCCCGACCTCCAGCAACGGCAGCCCCAGCGCCCCCGCCGACAGCGCCGCCGCGTACAGCGCCAGCCCCTCGTCCTCCGGCATGAACCCCTTGGCCCCCCGAAACGCCGCCAAAATCTCCGGCCCGGGCCGCTCCACCAGTGAGCCGCGCTCCATGAGGGGTTCCTTCCGATCGTTACGAGGCTGTCGGCGCCCCATGCTGTCGTACGCCTCCGGGTCCGCCCCCAGCCGGGTGCCTCCGGCGGCACAGCCGTACGAGGCTCAGCCCGAACACCGCGCAACTGGGCCCCTTCTCCGGCACAGCCGCACGCCGCTCAGCTACCACCCCTCCCCGGCACAGCCGAACACCCCTCAGCCGGACCCCTTCCCCGGCACAACCGCACACCCCTGAACTACCGCCCCCTCCCGGTACAGCCGAACGCCCCTCAGCTACCACCCCTCCCCGGCACAACCGCACGCCCCTCAGCCGGACCCCTCCCCCGGCACAACCGCACACCCCTGAACTACCGCCCCCTCCCCCGGCACAGCCGCACACCCCTGAACTGCCGCCCCCTCCCCCAGCCCCAAAGCCCCCCCTCCACACCCACACCGCCCCCAACTCCATCCCCCGACCGCCCCCGCCCGGCACATCCTCACCCCGGACCACCGCCCCGATCACGCCCCGCGTCTCTCTCCGGCTTCCTCACCCCCGTGACGACGCCGACACGCTACGCGCCGCACATGAAAAAAACGACACGGGGAGCGCCGTAGCAATACGACACCCCCCGCGAAGCGAGAGCGAGAGCGAGAACGCCGGCTATCCAGCAACCCCCCGCCGCCGACACACCACCCCCGTAAACCGGAGATCAGACCGCCGCCCCCTCCTGCGTACCCGGCAGCGACAGATCAAGGTCGATCGCGGCAGTCCCCCCATGCGTGGCGGCCGACGCCAGCGGACCATGCCCCGACGCCTTCGCCGCCAGCACATACGCCCCCTCAGACGGCACAGCCAGCTCGTACGTCCCGTCGGCGGCGGACACCGTAGCCCCGGCCTGCCGCCCCCGCCGGTCGATGAGCGTCACCTTCGCCCGCGCCACCGGCGCACCCCCAGCGTCGAGAACGCGCCCCCGGAACCCCCGCAGCACTTCCTCCGCACGTTCCAGATTCGCCTCCTCCTCACTGCTCGCCCGCAACTGCGTGTGCTGCTGAGCGGACTTCGGCCGGCCGGGGAGGAACAGCGCCAGGACCAGGCCGACCGCCACAGCGGCGGTGGCGATCAGGAAGGAGACCCGGAACCCGTGCATGGTCGGGATCTCGACCCCGCCCACCGTGTTCGCCGTGTTGGCGAGCACCATCCCGACGACGGCGCTCGACACGGACGTACCGATGGACCGCATGAGCGTGTTGAGCCCGTTGGCCGCGCCCGTCTCGGAGGCGGGGACGGCGCCGACGATCAGGGCCGGCAGCGAGGAGTACGCGAGGCCGATGCCCGCGCCGAGGACGACGGCGATGATCAGGCTCTGCCAGGCCGCGGACATGAGGCCGAGCCCGGAGCCGTAGCCGATCGCGATGATCAGCATGCCGAGGATCAGGGTGACCTTGGGGCCGAACTTCGCGGAGACGCGGGCGTAGACGGGGGCGATGAGCATCATCGTCAGGCCCAGCGGGGCGACCAGCAGACCGGCGGTGACCATGGACTGGCCGAGGCCGTAGCCGGTCGCCTTGGGGAGCTGGAGGAGCTGGGGCAGGACGAGGGACACCACGTAGAAGGAGACGCCGACCATGATCGAGGCGAGGTTGGTGAGCAGGACCTCGCGGCGGGCGGTCGTACGGAGGTCGACGAGCGGGGCGGCCGTACGGAGTTCGAAGAGGCCCCAGAGGAGGAGGACGACGACCGCTGCCGCGAAGAGGCCGAGGGTTGTGCCGGAGGACCAGCCCCAGTCGCTGCCCTTGGTGATGGGGAGCAGGAGGAGGACCAGGCCGGCCGAGAGGCCCAGGGCGCCGGGGAGGTCGAAGGAGCCCTCCGCGCGCATGGGGGACTCGGGGACGACGAGGAGGGTGAGGCCGATGGAGAGGACGCCGAGGCCGGCCGCGCCGTAGAAGAGGGCGTGCCAGTCGGCGTGCTGGGCGACCAGCGCGGCGGCGGGCAGGGCGAGGCCGCCGCCGACGCCTATGGAGGAGCTCATCAGGGCCATGGCCGAGCCGAGCTTCTCGCGGGGCAGCATGTCGCGCATGAGGCCGATGCCGAGCGGGATGGCACCCATGGCGAAGCCCTGGAGGGCGCGGCCGGCGATCATCGTCAGGAGGTCGCTGGTGACGGCGGCGACGAGGGAGCCCACGACCATCACCGCGAGGCTCGCGATGAGCATCTTGCGCTTGCCGAAGAGGTCGCCGAGCCGGCCCATGATCGGGGTGGCGACGGCGCCGGACAGGAGCGTGGAGGTCAGGACCCACGTCGCGTTGCTGGGCGCGGTGCCCAGCAGCTGCGGCAGGTCCTTGATGACCGGGACGAGCAGGGTCTGCATGACCGCGACCACGATGCCCGCGAAGGCGAGCACCGGTACGACGGCACCGCTCGCTTCGCGGGTGGGCCGGTCGGTCGGCGATTGCGTCATGAGGAGGGGCCTCCAGGCCGTAGTAGTGCGCAGGGGAGTCCCGGGTGTGGGGGCCTCGGGTACGTGCATTCCGAACGACGTATGCACAGGCAACTATTCCGGCTGGAGGCCGCTGTCAAAAAACCTTGACTATCTCTTGGGGAAACGGAGAGAGGCCTCCGGGTGGGACCATTGCCGGTATGCCGGATGCCATAGAAGCCTCGTCGGGTCTCGCCCCCAGCTCCGCCTCCGTCTCCGCGAAACGGCCTCCGACCTGGCTGCTCGTGGCGCTCGCCTGCGCCGGGCAGTTCCTCGTGGTGCTCGACGTGTCGGTGGTGAACGTCGCCCTCCCCTCGATGCGCGCGAGCCTGGGCCTGAGCGCGCCCGGCCTCCAGTGGGTCGTCAACGCGTACGCGATCGCCTTCGCCGGCTTCCTGCTGCTGGGCGGGCGCGCCGGTGATCTGTACGGCCGCAAGCGGATGTTCCTCGTCGGGCTCGCCCTCTTCACGCTGGCCTCGCTGGCCGGCGGGCTCGCCCAGGACGGCTGGCAGCTGCTGCTGGCGCGGGCCGTGCAGGGGCTCGGCGCGGCGGTGCTCGCGCCGTCCACGCTGACGCTGCTGACGGCCGCCGTCCCCGAGGGGGCCGCGCGGGCGCGGGCGATAGCGACGTGGACGGCCGTCGGCGCGGGCGGCGGCTCGGCGGGCGGGCTGGTCGGCGGGGTCCTCGTCGACACGCTGAACTGGCGGTGGGTGCTGCTGATCAACGTCCCCGTCGGCGCCCTCGTCCTCGCCGGCGCCCTGCGCCGGCTCCCGGAGACCCGTCCGGGCTCCGGCCGCCGCCTCGACGTCCCCGGCGCCCTGCTGGTGACGGCCGGCCTCGCGACGTTCGCGTACGGCATCTCCCGCACCGAGGCCGCCGGCTGGACGTCCCCCACGGCGCTGCTCCCGCTGGCCGCCGGGCTCCTGCTGGTGCTGGGGTTCCTCGCGGTGGAGGCGCGTACGGCGGCGCCGCTGATGCCGCTGGGGCTGCTGCGGCTGCGGGCGGTGGCGTCGGCGAACGCGGCGATGCTGCTGTGCGGGTCGTCGATGTTCTCGATGTGGTTCTTCATGACGCTGTACGCGCAGAACGTCCTCGGCTACACACCGCTGGAGGCCGGGCTCGCCTTCGTGCCGAGCTCGCTCGCGGTGGTCGTCGGCTCGAAGGCGGCGCCCCTGCTGATGCGGAGGACGGGCGCGCGGGCGGTGGCGGTGCTGGGGACGTCGGTCGCGGCGGCCGGCTTCGGCTGGCAGTCGACGATGACCGCGCACGGGACGTACCTCACGGCGATCCTCTTCCCCGGCGTCCTGATGATGCTGGGCGCGGGCCTGGTCGCCACCCCGCTGGCCGCGCTGGCGACCTCCGGGGCCGCCGCGGCGGACGCGGGCGTGGTGTCGGGGCTGATCAACACCTCGCGGACGATGGGGGGTTCGCTGGGCCTGGCGGTCCTGTCGGCTCTCGCGGCCGGCCGGACCGGCGGTTCGGCGAGCGCGGCGGCCCTGACCGAGGGGTACGCGCTGGCGTTCCGGACGGCGGCGGGGGTGCTGGCGGCGGGGGCGGTGCTGATGTGGGTGTGGCTGCCGCGCGGGGAGAGCAAGGCCTAGGCTGGCCGGCGTGTCGTACACAGCACCTGGAATCGCTCGTCGTCGTTGGCTCGTCGTCGCCCTGGCGGTGGTCGCGCCGGTGGTGCTGGCCGGGTGCGGCGGGGAGGGGGTCGCCGCGGACAGACCGGCCCCGGCCTCGCCCAGCGCCAGTGCCTCCCCCGACGCCAAGAGCGCCGACCCGCTCAAGGGCAAGGTCGTCGTCATCGACCCCGGCCACAACCCCACCAACTACGAGCACACCTCCGCCATCAGCGAGCAGGTCGACATCGGCACCCACCGCAAGGAGTGCGACACGACGGGGACGTCGACCAACTCCGGTTACGCGGAAGCCTCGTTCACGCTGGACGTGGCGCACCGGCTGCGGTCGCTGCTCCAGGCGCGGGGGGTCGTCGTCAAGCTCACGCAGGACGGGGACCGGGCGTTCGGGCCGTGTGTGGACGAGCGGGCGCGGATCGGGAACGCGGCCCGCGCGGACGCGGTCGTGTCGATCCACGCCGACGGCTCGGGGGCGGGGAACCGCGGGTTCCACGTGATCATGCCGGGGGCCGTGCATCAGGGGATCGCGGACACCCGGGCGATCGTCGCGCCCTCGAAGCTGCTCGGGGAGCGGGTCGAGGCGGCGTTCGCGCGGGTGACGGGCAGCGCGCCGGCCAACTACCTCGGCGGCGGTACGGGGTTGGTGACGCGCACCGACCTCGGCGGGCTCAACTTGTCGACGCGGCCGAAGGTGTTCATCGAGTGCGGCAACATGCGCGACGGCGCGGACGCGGCGCTGCTGACGAGCGGCGGCTGGCGGCAGAAGGCCGCGCAAGGGATCTCTGAGGGAATCGTGAGTTTCCTGCGCGGGTAGCCCGCGCGCCCCTGTCCGGGCGGACAGCGAGATCGTACGGACGATAATGTCGTCCGTACGTTGACCGTTGATGTACCGACGCACGACAGACGACAGACGAAGGACCTGAAGTGAATATCCGCTCCCTCACTAGAGGCGACGGCGTGGTGATCGGAGCAGCGGTATTGCTGTTCATCGCGTCGTTCCTCGATGTCTACTCGGCCGACCAGGCGCCGGCAGGGTTCGCCTTTCCCAGCTCCTGGGCGAGCGGGCCGATCATCATGGGCGTGGTGCTGGCCGGTCTCATCGGGGCGGCGCTGGTCGTCGCCTCGCGTCTGCTGCCGCAAGCGCCGAAGCCGGCCGGGCTCGACCTCAAGCAGTTCGGCGTGGCGTTCACGGTGTTCGCGGCGTGGAGCGCGCTGGGCAATGTCATCGACCCGGCCAGCGCGATGAACAACTTCACCGGCGCGACGGACACGATCAGCGCGGGCACCGGTCTGATCCTGCTGCTGGTGGCCGCCCTGGTCATGGCGGGCGCGGCCATCGCGACCCCGCTGGTCCCCGCGCTCCAGGGCGCCCTGATCCCGGCCCCGAAGCCGCCGGCCCCGCAGCCGTACGGCGCCCAGCCGCCGGCCGGGTACGGCTATCCCGGCGCTCCCGGGGCCCAGCAGCCGTTCGGGGCGCAGCAGGCGTTCGGGGCGGGACCCGGGGTCGGCCAGCCGGGTGCCGGTCAGCCCGGGATCGGCCAGCCCGGCGTCGGCCAGCCCGGTCAGCCGGCTCCTGCCGCGCCGCCCGTGCCGGAGTTCTCCCCGTTCTGGTTCGCGGTGCCCGTGCCGCGGCCGCTGTACGCGGAGGACGGCTCGCCCGCGCCGATCGCCGAACTCGCGCCGGGTACCTGGTACTTGGCGATCGAGCAGGGGCCGCAGGGGGCGCTGATCGCGCAGACGCAGGACGGCCGCAGGGGTGTGCTGCGGGACACCTCGGGGATCCAGCGGGGCTGACCCCCAGGCCCCTTTTCAGACCCCGGCCCAGCTCAACTCCGTTCCACCGTACGGCCCTTCGCCTCTTCCAGGCGGGGGGCCGTAGTCGTACAGTCACCCTCCCGTTTCTGACGTGTCATCAGGAGGCGTGATGCGGCTCGGACTTGCGCTCGGTTACTGGGGCCGCCGCCCCGACCCCGGTCAGCTGCCGCTGGTGCGGGAAGCCGAGCGGCTCAGGTACAGCTCGGTGTGGACGGCGGAGTCGTGGGGCTCGGACGCGTTCTCGCCGCTCGCGTGGCTCGCGGCGCACACGTCGACGATCGGACTGGGCACGGCCGTCGCGCAGATGGCGGCGCGCTCCCCCACGGCGACCGCGATGCACGCCCTGACCCTCGACCACCTCTCCGGCGGGCGCATGATGCTGGGGCTCGGTCTGTCGGGGCCGCAGGTGGTGGAGGGCTGGTACGGCCGCCCGTTCCCCTCCTCACCGCTGACCGCGACCCGCGAGTACGTCGACGTCGTACGGCAGGTCCTGCGCAGGGGCGGTCCTGTGACGCTGGACGGGCGGTTCCACGCGCTGCCCTACCGGGGGGACGACGGGACCGGGCTCGGGAAGGCGCTCAAGCCGATCACGCATCCGCTGCGGGCCGAACTGCCCGTGCTGCTCGGGGCGGAGGGGCCGCGCAACGTGGCGCAGACGCTGGAGATCGCGGACGGGTGGCTGCCGCTGTACTGGTCGCCCAGCCGGCCGGCCGCGTACGGGGCTGCCGTGGGGGCCGTGTCCGAGGGGTTCATGGTCGCGGCGATGGCGCAGGTCAGGGTGTGTGCGGAGGTCTCCGAGGGGTTGTTGCCGGTGAAGGCGATGCTGGGGTTCTACATCGGGGGGATGGGGCACGCGTCGCGGAACTTCCACGCCGAGCTGATGGGGCGGATGGGGTACGAGGGGGAGGCTCGGCGGGTGCGGGAGCTGTTTCTGGCGGGACGCAGGGAGGAGGCGGTGCTGGCCGTGCCGGACGCGTTCGCCGATGAGATCTCGTTGGTGGGGCCTCGGGAACGGATCGCCGAGCGGCTGGAGTTGTGGCGGAAAGGTCCGGTGACCGACCTGTTGGCCGTGTCACCGGACCTTTCCAGTCTGCGGGTGCTGGCGGAGCTGAACTCATGAACTCCGCGCGGACCGGCGGGAGTTGTCCAACAGCCTTCAGCCGCCGGAGAGTTGGGAAGCCGACGGGACCTTGTCCGTCACCGTCGCCCCCGCTCCCTTGCCCGCGTCCTTCACCTTCCCGATCACGTCGTTGAAGGAACCGGCCGCCGAGTCGTCGCCCTTGCGCAGCTTGGACGGCAGGTTCTTGAGGCCGTCGATGCTCGCGGTGAGCGGGGCCAGGGCCTTGGACAGCAGCGGGTCGCCCTCGGCGTTGCGGACCGCCGCCTTGAGCCGGTTGTACGCGAAGGTGCCGGCGAGACCGGCCTTGACCAGCGCGACCGTCCGCCCGCCGGCCCCCTTCTTGAACTTGCCGGCCTTCCACGGCTTGACGATCCACTGATACGTCGCCCCGGCCGCTAGGCCGGCGTTCGCCACGAAGCGGGTCTTCGCGAGGTGCTGCCGGTCGGCTGAGGGACTGGGGTCGGCGGCTGGGTAGGCGGCGATCAGCGCCGCTACGGTGTCCTGGGCGGCGGCGGTGTCATGGGTGGCTCGGCCGCTCGCAACGGCCCCAGCGGTGCCGCCCGCCAGCAGGGCTCCGCACAGAGTGAGCGCCACGGCGAGGCGCCGTACGGTTACAGGCACGGAATCCTCCGGGATGTCCTCCCCGAGCAGAACTTTCCCGCCCAGCCTCACCCGACCGGAGCACACCCGCCACTCGAAACGACGGCCGGCGGACCCTGGCGAGGGCTCTCACCAGGGCATATACCAGTTCTGGGGCCGTCGGCCCCCAAGGGCCCCCAGCAACCGCCCGCCCCCAAGCCGCCCTCAGCAGCAGTCCGGCTCCAGCCCCGCGGGCAGCCGCTCCCCGCCGAACACCGCGCACGTCGCCTCGTCCCCGCCCAGCGCGGCGACCGCCAGCAGCAGCGAGCCGGCCGTCCACGTCGTCAGCTCCTTCGGCCAGACGGCGTCGTCGTCGAAGACGTACCCCGTCCAGTACAGCCCCGACTCCGGGTCGCGCAGGTGCTGGATGGACTGGAGTATCGCGAGCGCGCGGTCGGACTCGCCCGACGCCCAGAGAGCCAGGGCGAGTTCGGCGGACTCGCCGCCGGTGACCCAGGGGTTGGGGACGACGCAGCGCACCCCGTGTTCGGGCACCACGAACCTCTCCCACCCTTCCTCCAGGCGGGACTTGGCCTCCGCGCCCGTCAACGCGCCGCCCAGGACCGGGTAGTACCAGTCCATGGAGTAGCGGGCCTTGTCGAGGAAGCGTTCGGGGTGCCGGCGTATCGCGTGGCGCAGCGCGCCGGCCGCCAACTCCCAGTCCGGCTGCGGCTCTTCGCGCTGCTCGGCGATGGCGAGGGCGCAGCGCAGGGCGTGGTGGACCGACGAACTCCCGGTCAGCAGCGCGTCATCGGTCGCCGTCCCGTCGTCCTCGCGGCGCCACCCGATCTGTCCGCCGGGCTGCTGGAGCCGCAGCACCCACTCGACGGCCGCGTACACGGCCGGCCACATGCGGTCGAGGAAGGTGTCGTCGCCGGTGGCGAGGTAGTGGTGCCAGACGCCGACCGCTATATAGGCGACGAAGTTCGACTCACGGGAGCGGTCGGTGACGTCGTCGTGGGCGCCGTCGGCGTAGGCGGCGTACCAGGAGCCGTCGGTGTTCTGGTGCCGGGCGAGCCACAAGTAGGCGCGTTCGGCGGCGAGATGCTCGCCGGCCGCGTCGAGGGCCATCGCGGCCTCGGTGTGGTCCCAGGGGTCCAGGTGGTGGCCGCGGAACCAGGGGATCGCCCCGTCCTCGCGCTGCACGGCGAGGATGCCGCGGACGGTCGCCACAGCCTGCTCAGCGGTGAGGACCCCGGGCAGGACGAGGTGTTCTGTCCGGGGGGTGGTCACTGGGCGGCCACCCGGGGCAGGTGCGGCTTGGTCGCGTAGGCCACGAAGCTCTTGCCGATCAGCGGGTTGAGCGCCTGTTCGGCGACCCGGGTCGCGAACGGTTTCTTCATGATGTCCCACACCAGCAGCTTGTGGTACGCCTGCACGGGCAGCGCCTTGTCGTTGTCGACGCCGAACGCGCACTTCAGCCACCAGTACGGGGAGTGCAGCGCGTGCGCGTGGTGCGTGCCGTACGGCTTCAGCCCCGCCTCGCGGATCCGCTCCAGCAGTTCGTCCGCCTTGTAGATGCGGATGTGGCCGCCCTCGACCTCGTGGTAGGCGTCGGAGAGGGCCCAGCAGACCTTCTCGGGGCCGTAGCGGGGGACGGTGATCGCGATCCGCCCGCCGGGCTTGAGCACGCGCACCATCTCGGCGAGCACGCCCTTGTCGTCGGGGATGTGCTCCATGACCTCGGAGATGATGACGACGTCGAAGGACTCGTCGGGGAACGGCAGCGCCAGCGCGTCCCCCTCCATCGCGGTGGCGGTGGCCCCCTCCGGCGCCTCGCCCGCCTCCTCCATCGCCGCGAACCACTTGGCGACCTCGCGGATCTCCTCCGCGTTCTGGTCCAGCGCGACGACCTGGGCTCCTCGCCGGTAACACTCGAAGGCGTGCCGTCCGGCGCCGCAGCCGAGGTCCAGTACACGGTCGCCTGGGGCGAGCGGGAACCGGGAGAAGTCGACGGTCAGCACTTGGTCCTGCTTTCGGGGGTGGGGGTGGGGGTGGCCGCGGAGCGGCCTGGTTGTTTGGCCGCGGAGCGGGCTATCGCCTGCCTGTAGTGGGACGCCGTTCCCTCTGCCGCCTTCGACCAGGTGAAGTTCGTCAGTACGCGCCGGCGGCCCGCTTCGCCGAGGCGGGCTCTCAGTTCCGGGGAGGACAGCAGCGTGGTCAGTGCCGTAGCCAGCGCTCCCGGATCTCCCGGGGGTACCGCGAGGCACGTTTCGCCGTCCCGGCCCGCGACCTCCGGTACCGCCCCGCCCGTCGTCGCGACCAGCGGAGTCCCGGTCGCCATCGCCTCGGCGGCCGGCAGGGAGAAACCCTCGTACAGAGAGGGCACACAGGCGACTTCGGCCGAGCGGATCAGCTCGACCAGCTCCTGGTCCGAGATCCCCTTGACGAACTCGACGGCGCCCTGAAGGTCGTACCGCTCGACGGCCTGGGCGACCGGGCCTTCCGCCGGCCGCTTGCCCACGACGACCAGATGCGCGCCGGGGTGTTCGGTGCGGACCTTCGCGAGCGCCTCGACGAGGAAGACGAGCCCCTTCAGCGGGACGTCCGCGCTGGACGTCGTCACGATGCGGCCCGGGATCACCGGAGTCGACGGGTCCGGGGAGAACAGGTCGGTGTCGGCGCCGATGTGCACGACGTGGATACGGTCCGGGCGCACCCCGAGGTGGTCGACGATCTCCTGGCGCGAGGTGCCGGAGACGGTGAGCACGGAGGGCAGCCGCCGCGCGACGCGCTTCTGCATCCGCGTGAACCCGTACCAGCGCCGCACGGAGTACCGCTTCTGCCAGCCGGCGGCGGCGTCCAGCTCCAACTGCCGGTCCACGGTGATGGGGTGGTGGATGGTGGTGACCAGCGGCGCGCCGACCCCGCCCAACAGCCCGTACCCGAGCGTCTGGTTGTCGTGCACGACGTCGAACTCACCGCGCCGGGCCAGCAGATGGCGGCGGGCGCGCAGCGAGAACGTCAGCGGCTCGGGGAACCCGCCCGTCCACATCGTGCCGACCTCGACCGCGTCCACCCAGTCCCGGTACTCGGCGAGCTTCGGGGTGCGGAAGGGATCCGGCGAGCGGTAGAGGTCGAGGCTCGGCAGCTCCGTCAGCGTCAGTCCGTCGTACCCCTCGTCGAGGACCGGGTACGGCTGCGCCCCGATGACCTCCACGCGGTGTCCGAGGCGGGCCAGTTCGCGCGAGAGGTGTCGTACGTAGACGCCCTGTCCGCCGCAGAACGGGTTCCCTTTATAGGTGAGGAGCGCGATGTCGAGCGGTCGCTCGCCGTCGGCGGCCAAGTCGCCCCGACTGGCCTCAGCGGTCAACTCCGGTCCCCCTTCTGCCTGCGCGCCTGTGAGACTACGCCGGGACGGTAATCTAGAACAAGTTTCAGACTTGATCGTTCGGGAGGCTCCGAATCTACCGGCAGGTAAGGGACCTGTGAGCAGTGGATCAGGTGATTCACGCCACGGCCACCGCCCTGCTCACGGCGTACGACCCCGGCCTCACCGACTGTCACGGAACAGGGACCATGCCTGCCGAAACGAGTGCCTCACCCACCCTCACGGAGCGCCAGCAGGCCCGCCGCCGCCGCATCCTGCACGCCAGCGCGCAGCTCGCGAGCCGGGGCGGGTTCGACGCGGTGCAGATGCGCGAGGTGGCCGAACTCTCCCAGGTCGCGCTGGGCACGCTGTACCGCTACTTCCCGTCGAAGGTGCATCTGCTGGTGGCGACGATGCAGGACCAGCTGGAGCACATGCACGGCACGCTCCGCAAGAAGCCGCCGGCCGGGCAGGCGCCGTCGGCGCGGGTGGCGGAGACCCTGATGCGCGCCTTCCGCGCGCTGCAACGCGAGCCTCACCTGGCCGACGCGATGGTCCGCGCCCTGACCTTCGCCGACCGCAGTGTCAGCCCCGAGGTGGACCAGGTGTCCCGTCAGACGACGGCGATCATCCTCGACGCGATGAACCTTCCCGACCCGACGCCGGCCCAGCTGTCGACGGTCCGGGTGATCGAGCACACGTGGCATTCGGCGCTGATCACCTGGCTGTCGGGGCGGGCGTCCATCGCGCAGGTGAAGATCGACATCGAGACGGTGTGCAGGTTGATCGACTTGATCGACTTGCCGGAGAAGAAGGGGTGAGGGGCTGACGGAAGCAGAGGCGAGGACTCCTCCTCACTTCTCCCTCCTCCTTATTCCTCCGGCGGGAACACCGCCTCCCCGCTCCCCGCCAGCGTGATCGTGATCGCCTCGACGGGACAGTTCTCGGCGGCTCCCAGCACCCCCTCGTCCGCGGCTGTGTCCGCCGCCGCGGGCCGGGACTGCCGGGCGGCGTCCAGCTCGAAGAACCCCCCGGTCCGGTGGACGCACTGGCCCGACCCGATGCACAGCGACCGGTCGACCTCGATGTGCCAGTGGTCGGACACGGTCAGGCGCCCGCGGGGAGGTGGATCATCTTGTGTTCGAGGAAGGCGCCGTACCCCTCGGGCCCGAACTCCCGCCCCACGCCGCTGTTCTTGTAGCCACCGAAGGGGCCCAGCATGTCGAGGCTGAAGGTGTTGACGTTGAACGTGCCGGTCCGCACGCGGCGGGCGATGTCGATGCCGTGGCCGGTGTCGGCGGTCCAGACGCTGCCGCTGAGCCCGTACTCGGAGTCCCCGGCGATCTCGACGGCCTCGTCCTCGTCACCGTAGGGCAGCAGGCAGATGACCGGCCCGAAGATCTCCTCCCGGGCGACCCGCATGCCGTTGTGGACGTCGCCGAGGAGGGTCGGCTCGACGTACCACCCCTTGGCGAGCCCGGCCGGCCGCCCGCCCCCGACCAGCACTTTGGCCCCTTCCTCCTGCCCGATCCGGATGTAGTCGAAGCTGCGCTGCTGCTGCCGGCGCGCGACGAGGGGCCCGACCTGGGTGGCGGGGTCGAGCGGGTCCCCGACGGTCAGCGCGGAGGCCGCCGCGACGAACGCCTCGGCGTACTCGTCGTACCGCGCGCGCGGCAGCAGGATGCGGGTCTGGGCCACGCAGGCCTGCCCGTTGTTCATCCAGGCGGCGGGCACGATCCCGGCGACGGCACTCTCCACGTCCGCGTCCGGAAGGACGATCGCCGCCGACTTGCCGCCCAACTCCAGCGTGACCCGGGTGAGTTGGCGGGCGGCGACCTCCATGACCCGCTTCCCGGCGGCGACGGACCCGGTGAACGACACCTTGTCCACCCCGGGATGCCCGACGAGATACTCGCTGACCTCCCGGCCGGCGGGCAGGATCGACAGCACGCCCTCGGGCAGCCCCGCGTCGCGCGTGATCTCGGCGAGGAGATAGGCGTCCAGCGGCGCCTCGGGCGAGGGCTTGAGCACGGCCGTGCACCCCGCGAGCAGCGCGGGCGCGAGCTTGGCGGCGGCGGTGAACTGCGGGACGTTCCAGGGGATGACGGCGGCGACGACCCCAACTGCCTCCCGCCGTACGAGAATCCGCCCGAGCGCCCCGTCCCGCCGCTCCTCGTACGGGAAGTCCCGCGCGACCTTGATCGCCGAGTCCCACACCATCATCGCGCCCAGCGCCTGCCCGAGGAGGCTCCAGGAGTAGGGCGACCCGTTCTCGGAGGAGATGACGCGGGCGATCTCCTCGTACCGGGCGGCGATCCCGTCCTTGATCCGCGTGACGACGGCGATCCGCTCCGCCAACGGCAGCCGCGGCCAGGGCCCTTCGTCGAAGGCGCGGCGCGCCACGGCGACGGCCCGGTCGACATCCGCCCGCGAGGCGTGCGGCACCCGCCCGATGACCTCCTCGGTGTGCGGCGAGACGACGTCGATGACCCCCTCACCCAACGGCCCGACCAACTCCCCACCGACGAACAGCTGCCCGTACTCCACTACCTCGCCCATCGCCCTCACTGCCCTGCCTGTCGAGTAGCCACCCGCTTTGCGCGGAAGCATTTCTGACGGTGCATCAGAAACTGATACCAGTTCTCGTTATAGTGGGCAATGGCCTTGACGAAGTAAGCCCTCACCAGCACTTTCGTCGCATCGAGTCGATGGCCCGCCGCGCGGGTCCACGTGCCCCAGGTATCTGCCGAGTGATCGCACAGCCCTGAGGTGCGGCGGACACGAGCTTCTTCGTACCAAGCGGCCCGTCCGGCTTGCCCCACGGCAACGTGACGCCTTGTTCCGCTTGGGCAGCGCGACGATGAGCTTTCCCCCCCGGCCGGGGCGGGGTGGTGGTCACTGGCCTGCCAGGGTGGGTGGTCAGACCGCGGGGAGGGCGGGGCGATGCGGCGGCGGCCGGGTGTCCCGCCGGGCGCGGCGGCGGTCTCTTCCTCGCTCGCCCCGCTGCTCCCCTTCTAGAGCGCTCCTGCACGATGGAGAAGGACGCTCTTAGGGAGACGGAGGCGAACCGACGTCGTCCCTGCCGCGTTCCGTCCTGAAGAGCCGTAGGAGCCTGCTCGGAAGCGGCGGCCGGCCGACGGCACCGGCCCCCGCTCGCCGCCCGCCTGGAAGGCCCCAGTAGGTTCGTGCGGTCGAGGGCGGGCTGAATCGCAGGAGTGTGTATGAGTGACAGCCAGGTCACGATCAAGCTCACGAGCGACGAGGCGCTGGTGCTGTCGCACTGGCTGGAGAGGCTCCAGATGACGGACCTCAGCCGCGTTGTCGACGATCCGGCGGTCTGGGCACCGATCCATCGGATCGCCGGAACACTGGACAAGGCGCTTCCTGAGCTGTTCGCGCCTGACTATGACCAGCGGCTTGAGGCCGCTCGTCAGCGGCTTCGGCCGGAGGACTGACCGAGCGGTCTTGATCCCTCACCTGGCCGCAACCGTCTCCTGGGAGCTCCCGGGAGAGCGTCGGGGCGCGTTCTACTGGCTGCCGGCAACCTTGCCGACAGCCCCGGCACAGCCGACCGGCAAACGGCGTGGCGGACCTGAGCGGACAGAAGGCCGCGTAGCCGGGACCATCCGCTACCCCGATCACGCCTCCGACCAGGGAGGTAGCGGAAGTAGCGGCAGCTGAAGGACCGCGGGACGGCTGACCGACCCGACGCACCCCTGCTCACATCGCGCCCCCAATGCCGTGGGCCGCGAACCATCCCCGGAGCCGGATGAGGGCCCTAAGCGGCGCCGGACAGGGCCCGGTATGCCGCGCCAGACCGAACAGGGGGTTTCGAGGGGCTGACCTGCACACCTCCCTGGCGCCTCCCTCGAAAACGGAACGCGCCCGGGGGCCTCGCCGCAGCCTTCTCCACACGTCACCCCCCACCTCCCGCCACCGCTGACTACCCTGAACCCATGACCACACGGGAAGAGCTGCACGCGCTCATCGATCGCCTGCCGGAAGACGACATCGACGCCGTGGCGCAGAGCCTGCGCCCGTTCATAGGGTCCGCCGACCGCCCGGGGCGCCCCTCGTTCATCGGCATGGGCCACTCCGGGCACTCCGACACCTCCGCCCGCGCGGACGAGATCCTCCGGGAGACAGGGTTCGGCGAGTGATCGTTGTGGACACGGGCCCCCTCGTAGCCCTCGCGGACGCCGACGACGCCCACCACGAGGCCTGCGTCCGCTGGTACGACACCGTCCACCCGCGCAACCTCGTGATCCCCGCGCCGGTCATCGCGGAAGCCTGCCACCTGATCGGGACCCGGTGCGGCGCCCAGGTCGAAGCGGCGTTCCTCGACGCGCTCGCGGCCGGAGACCTCGGTACCGTCACGAGCGTCATGCCCGAGGACATCCAGCGCATGGCCCACCTCGTACGGCAGTACGCCAATCTCCCCCTCGGAGGCACCGACGCGTGCGTCGTCGCCCTCGCCGAACGCTGGCAGGCCAAGCAGGTGGCCACCGTCGACCGCCGCCATTTCAGCGTCGTACGCCCCTCCCACGTACCCGCGTTCGATCTGCTCCCCTACGACCTGTAGCCCTCCGCCGGGCCGTCCGGGCGCGGCCGACGACGACAGACGACGACTGTTCCCCGGCTGGCCAGAGCGAGGTTTTCCAGCAGCCCCCCGAGCGATCTGACGGATAATCAGTTCTCGTTATAGTGGGCAATGGCCGCAGGACGTCGGGGACTTAGGGCCGACGGCGGGACCGGGAAGTCGGACAGGTCCAGCGCGGGACAGAGGCGAACCTGGAAGGGCGGGGGCCGGATGACCTACGACCACGGCGACGGCGGCGACGGCGGGGACCGGCCAGCTCAGACCTACGACCACGGCGGCGGCGTCCGCTCGATCCGGGTGCCCATCCCGGACAACCCCCTCGGCCACACCCTCGTCTACCTCGTCGACACGACCACCGGCCCCGTCCTGATCGACACCGGCTGGGACGACCCCGCCTCCTGGGCCACCCTCACCGCGGGCCTCCTGGACTGCGGTACGGCGGTGGAGGAGGTGACCGGGGTCGTCGTCACCCACCACCACCCGGACCACCACGGTCTGTCGGGCCGGGTCCGGGAGGTCTCGGGGGCGTGGATCGCGATGCACGCGGCGGACACGGCGGTGGTCCGGCGTACCCGGGAGGCGCCGGTCGAGCGCTGGTACACATACATGGCCGACAAACTCACGGCGGCCGGCGCCCCGGACTCCCACACGGCCCGCCTCCGCGAAGCCCCCCACGCCACGTTCCCCGGCTCGACCCCGGCGCTCCCCGACAGAGAAATCATCCCCGGCGAACTCCTCCCCCTCCCCGGCCGCCGCCTGCGCGCGATCTGGACCCCGGGCCACACACCGGGCCACGTCTGCCTGCACCTGGAGGAGACCCACCCGGCCGGCCTCCCGGGCAACGGCCGCCTCTTCTCCGGCGACCACGTGCTCCCCGGCATCACCCCTCACATCGGCCTGTACGAGGACCCGGACGACACGACAATCACGGACCCCTTGGGCGACTACCTGGCCTCCCTGGAACGAATAGCCCACCTCTCCCCCTCCGAAATCCTCCCGGCCCACCAACACCCGTTCACGGACACGCCCTCCCGCATCGAAGCCCTCCTCACCCACCACTCCGACCGGCTTTCAGCATTGCACGCCCTACTGACAACGCCCCTGACCCCATGGCAGCTGGCGGAACAGATGCCCTGGAACCGCCCCTGGCCCGACATCCCCGCCCCCTCCCGCAACATCGCGGTCTCAGAGGCGGAGGCCCACCTACGACGCCTGGTGAAGCTGGGGCGGGCGGAGGCGGTACCGGGGACCGATCCGGTGCGGTACGCGGCGGTGCCGGCCTAGACCAGATACCTCCGCACCAACTCCCCGGCGAGACCGAGCAGTTCAACCTCCCCCGAACTCATCGTCGGATTCCCCGCCCGCCACCGCGACGCCTCCGCGACCCCCTCCTCGGTGAGTCCCGAGGGGTCGGCAAGGAGAGCATCAAGAACAGCGGCGGCCGGCCCGGCAAGGGGCGCGGCGGAGACGGCGACCTGGGCGAGGATGACGGCGGAGATCCCCCAGTCGAGAGCGGGGACGCCGTCCATACAGCCCCGCAAGCATCACCCCCACCTCACACGCCCCCACCTCCCCACTCACCAGCACCTCAAGCAAGGTCGGCCCGTACAGCCGCCGCATGATCAGGTCACCGGGCACACCGGAGGACCGTACGGCCGGGACCGGGTAGCCGTATCCCCCTGTGTACGACATAACGGCCGCCTCGGCCGCGGAGTTCCCCCAGCCCTGGCGGTCCCTTCGCAGGACCCAGGCCTCGTCGATCTCGTAGACGTCGGCCGTGCGGCCAGTGCCGAGGAGTTTTCCTGTGACGGTCATGCGGCAGACCGTAACAACGCCGAGAGCGGGGTCACATTCAGGGCCCGGAGACGGCTGTTGAGCGGTGAAGCACCCCACATGACGCAGGTCACCTACGAAGCAGGGTAGGAGCCCGCCCGGGTTGTCGTGTACGCAGCGAACAGGGCCCTGACCTGCACATTGAGAGCCAGGTCACATCACCACCGAAAGCCCCGCTTGCTACTAAAACTAGTAAAAAGGGTCATTGCGGACCCCCCTCCCAGCCTGCTTCTCTGGATGACGTCGCACGGCGCCGACGTGCCCCTCCCGGGCCGCGGCGCCGCCCCACGCCGGGGGTGAGACTCCACCGGCACCGCGACAGTCCCGTCCCCGAAGAAAAAGGTTCCCGTGACCGTCTCCACCATCCGCCGCATCGCCCTGTCCCCGAAGAAGGCCCTGACCACGGCCGCCGTGGCCGCCGCGACCGTCGGCATGGCGCTGACCGCGGCCCCCGCCCACGCCGCGACCACGTCCGCCGGCTCGGCCCAGTCGATCGCGAAGCAGATGATCCCGGACGCGGCCCAGTACAGCGCCTTCTCGAAGATCGTCGAGCACGAGTCCGGCTGGAACGTCTCCGCGACGAACTCCTCCTCCGGCGCCTACGGCCTCGTCCAGGCCCTCCCCGGCTCCAAGATGGCCTCGGCCGGCTCCGACTGGAAGACCAACGCCGCCACGCAGATCAAGTGGGGCCTGGACTACATGAACTCGCGCTACGGCAGCCCGGCGAAGGCGTGGAACTTCTGGCAGTCGAACGGCTGGTACTGAGCAGTTCCCTTACGGGACGACGCCGCTCGACCGAAGCCGAATCAGAATCCGCTCACTCGGCGCCGCATTCCCCTAGCCGGCGCCGAACTCCTTCACCCGGCGCCGATTTCCTTCAGTCACCGCCGATTCCCTTCAGCCGCCGCTGACCCGCAACTCCTTCACCCCGTTGATCCAAGCCGACCGCAACCGCCGAGGCTCCTCCACGAGCCGGATCCCCGGCATGGCATCAGCGATCGCGTTGAATATGAGGTCGATCTCCAGCACGGCGAGCGACTTCCCCAGACAGTAATGCGGACCCCCGCCTCCGAACCCGAGGTGGGGGTTCGGATCACGTGTGACGTCAAAAGCACCGGGGTTCTCGAAAACCTCGGGATCATGATTGGCGGAGGCGTAGAAAAGCCCCACCCGATCCCCTTTCCTGATCTGCTTGCCCCCCAGCTCGGTGTCCTGAACGGCGGTCCGCTGGAAGGACACGACGGGAGTGGCCCACCGCACGACCTCCTCGGCGGTGGTAGCCGGCCGCTCACGCACATAAAGATCCCACTGCGCGGGATGGGTCAGAAACGCGTGCATCCCATGCGTGATGGCATTCCGGGTCGTCTCGTTCCCGGCGACGGCGAGCATGAGCACGAAGAACCCGAACTCGTCGGAGTTCAGATTCCCTTCGTCCTCGGCGGCGACAAGAGTCGAGACGATATCCCGGGCGGGACAAGCCTTCCGCTCCCCCGCCATATTCATGGCATAGGCGATGATCTCGGCGGCGGACCGCTGCCCCACTTCCTCTGTCACCGCGTACTCGGGATCGTCGTAAGCGATCATCTTGTTGGACCAGTCGAAGATCCGCGCCCGATCGTCCTGCGGAATCCCGATGAGTTCGGCGATGGCCTGAAGCGGCAGCTCACAAGCGACTCGGGTGACGAAGTCAAAGGGCTCGGAACTCCCGCGTACGACCTCGACAATGGCCCGCGCCCGATTGCGCAGCCGCTCCTCCAGCGCCCGGATGGACCTCGGCGTGAACCCCCGCTGGACGATCTGCCGCACCCGGGTGTGCTCCGGCGGATCCATGTTCAGCATGATCAGCCGCTGCGCCTCGATGGACGCCCGCTCGATGTGCTCGTTGAACCGGATGATGGCGGTGTTGACGGAGGAGGAGAAGAGCTCCGGGTGGGTCGAGACGTACCGGACGTCGGCATGCCGGGTGACCGCCCAGTAGCCCTCGTCCGCGAAACCGGCGACATTGCCCGACTGCGGTATCCAGCGCACGGGTTCGGCCCGCCGGAGTTCGGCGAACTCCGGGAGGGGTACCCGGTGTTGGAGCAGGTCGGGGTCGGTGAAGTCGAAGCCGTCGGGTAGCGCCGGACAAGTCATGGCGGGCTCCAGCCATCTGACGGTCCATCAGAAACAGGTGCCGCGAAGGTAGTTCAGCGGGCCTGAGGCTGCAAGACCCTTGCGGTGACGCACATCACGTCAGCAGACTGCTCAACAGAACTAGAACACGTACTAGTTGTACGAGTCGCCCGGTTCCTCGCTCGGCCACCCGGAAGGAATCCGCACCCATGGCCGCCGAACCTGTGATCGTCGAAGCAGTCCGCACCCCCATCGGCAAGCGCGGCGGCGCGCTGGCCAACCTCCACCCCGGCTATCTGCTGGGCGAGACCTACCGCGAACTCCTGGGCCGCACCGGCATTCCCGCCGACGCCGTGGAGCAGGTGATCGGCGGCACGGTCACCCAGGCCGGCGAACAGTCCGCCAACCCCGCCCGAACGGCCTGGCTGGCCATGGGACTTCCGTACGAGACCCCCGCCACCACCGTCAACTGCCAGTGCGGCTCCTCGCAGCAGGCCTCTCACATGACCGCCAACATGATCGCGGCCGGCGTGATCGACGTGGGCATCAGCTGCGGCGTCGAGTCCATGTCCCGCGTCCCGTTGGGCGCCGCCTCCAAGCACGGCCCCGGCAAGCCGTTCCCCGAGGAGTGGAACGTCGACCTCCCCAACCAGTTCGAGGCCGCCGAACGCATCGCGCGCCGACGGGAGTTGACCCGCGAGGACGTCGACGCGCTGGGCCTGCTGTCCCAACAGCGCGCGGGCAAGGCGTGGTCGGAGGAGCGCTTCAAGCGCGAGACGTACGCCGTGCAGGTCCCGACGACGGAGGAGGAGCAGCGGGCCGGCGAGGGCATGTGGCGGCTGATGGACCGCGACGAGGGGCTGCGCGACACGACCGCGGAGAAGCTGGCGGGCCTGAAGCCCATCATGCCGAACGCCGTCCACACGGCGGGCAACTCGTCCCAGATCAGCGATGGTTCGGCGGCGATCGTGTGGGCGTCGAAGCGGATGGCAAGGGCACTGAAGCTGAAGCCGAGGGCACGGATCGTGGCACAAGCACTGGTAGGCGCCGACCCCCACTACCACCTGGACGGCCCGATCGACGCGACGCATGCGGTGCTGGGCAAGGCGGGTATGTCGCTGAAGGACATAGACCTGGTCGAGATCAACGAGGCTTTCGCGTCAGTGGTGTTGAGCTGGGCGAGGGTGTTCGGTCAGGACCTGTCCAAGGTGAACGTGAACGGCGGCGCAATAGCCCTAGGCCACCCGGTAGGCGCATCGGGCGCCCGTCTCATCGTCACAGCACTGCATGAACTGGAGCGCACGGACAAGGAGTTCGCGTTGGTGACGATGTGCGCGGGGGGTGCGCTGGCGACGGGGACGATCATCCAGCGGCTGTAGCTCCGCTGCTGGAGAACGCTGCGGGTTGGTGATCGTACGGAGCAAACAGTCCTTGACGGTGTCCAGATCGGCAGCCGCTCAAGCAACCCACCGCACACTTTCCGGCCCGATCCCGAAATCCTTCACGAAGTCATCCAGGACACGAGCCCCGTCCCCCTCACCCGCTCGGTAGAGAACAACCCCTGGAACAGAACTACCGGGGACATCGACAACGGCGACCAGCCGCCCGCTCGACAGCTCGACCGCCGCGAACCCAAAACCGTCCTCATCGTCCGGATACTCGAACTCCAGGTCATCGAACGGAGCCTCAGCAGCGCCCATCACGAACATCGCGACCGGCGCTCTTTCCCCTTCGGCGCCTTCCCAGCGCGTGAGTTCGACCTGTCGCCTAGCAGCCATAGGAATCCGGAACTCGACCAACCGATCCAGCCGCCGCTTCAATCGCCTCGGCCAAGGTCCCGACAACAGACGTCGCTCCAGGCAGCATGGTGTCCTCCACCCGGTAGCAAGAACCCTCCACCGGAGAGATAGGAACCTCTCGGCACCCCTGCACTCCAAGATTCGAGCTGAGCCGCAAGACCCCGTGGCTGAGATTGGGAAAGAGCCGCCGCAGACGCCCATCGGAATGAGCGGCTTCCACTAGAGGCCGCTCCTCTTCGAACAGATCCGAATTCAGCGGCCAGCCCCATTGAGCCGGAATCGGATCGCCCGCCTCCCGTGCCTCGGCCGGCCTCGTGAGCACCATGAACGGGAACTCTCCCGCGAACTCACCGACCCGCAGACCGGCCCGCCAAGCCGCTGCCGCGGCTACCAGGGCACCGAGATCACCCGTGGCACCCTCCGCCCAAACAAAACGCCCCTCCTGGATACCGACGAAGAAGGTCCTCTCGGACTCCCCGAGCCAGACCAAAAACCTTCCTCGACCCGAATCCACCTGCGCGGTAGAGATCACCCCCGGCCCAGCCTCCGATTGGCCGCGAACTCCCCCCAGGTCAAATCCACCGACCCCCGCCTGAGCAGCCATCGCAGCCGGCAGCGAGCCAGATTCCTGAATCTCCGGATAGGGATCGAAGTCGATCACGCTCCTCACCACCCCGCCCCGATGGCCGACCCGTCAGCTGGAAGCCCTGGCCGGCTCAGTCACCTCAGCCCCCACCCCCCGAGCCACCTGCCGAGGAATCCTGATCCGGGCCCGAGGCCCCATCAGGACGTACGACAACCCGAACCCGGCGGCGACGACGGTCGCCCCGCCCACGGCGTCGAGCACCCAGTGATTCCCGGTCGCGACGATCGCGGAAACGGTGAACAGCGGATGCAACAGCCCCAGCGCCTTCATCCACCACTTGGGCGCGACGATGGCGATCACCAGACCGCACCACAACGACCACCCGAAGTGCAGCGACGGCATGGCGGCGTACTGGTTGGTGAGGTTCGTGAGGGTCCCGTAGTCCGGCTTGGAGAAGTCCTGCACCCCATGGACGGTGTCGATGATCCCCAGGGCCGGCATGAGGCGCGGCGGCGCCAAGGGATAGAGCCAGAAGCCGACCAGCGCGAGCAGCGTCGCGAACCCCAGGGACGCCCGCGCCCAGCGGTAGTCGACGGGACGGCGCCAGTACAGGACCGCGAGGACCGTCAGCGGGACCACGAAGTGGAACGACTCGTAGTAGAAGTCGAAGAAGTTGCGCAGCCAGGGGACACCGACGACCCAATGGTTGACGGCGTGCTCGATGTCGATGTGCAGGAAGCGCTCGATGTCGAGGATCTGGTGCCCGTGCGCCTCCGCGCGGAGGCGCCCCCCGGAGTTGGTGCCGCCGGTGGCGGCGAGCCGGACCTGCTGGTAGGCCGCGTAGGTGACGCGGATCAGCAGCAGCTCCATGAGGAGGTTGGGGCGGGTCAGGACGCGCCGCAGGAAGGGCAGCAGGGGCACCCAGGAGAACCGCGCGGGGACGGGGGCGGCGTACTCGGTGGGGACGGGCGCGGCGTAGTGGGGTGAGGTGCGGGAGAGGAACGGGACGACGGTGGCCGCCGCGATCGCGGCCAGCAGGACGAGGTTGTCGCGCAGGGGGTAGAGCGCCGCCATGTTCGGCAGCATCATCTTCGCCGGGAGCGTCATCACCAGGACGACGGCGACGGGCCACACGTACCGGTCGGAGGCCTTCTTCCCGACCCGTCCGACGACCGCGAGCAGCACCCACAGGAGCTGGTGCTGCCAGGTCGTCGGCGACACGGCGACGGCCGCGCAGCCCGTGAGGGCGACGGCGAGCAGGAGCTGGCCGTCGCGCGCGTAGCGCACCGCGCGGTGCACGCCCAGGGCGGCGACGGCGGCGCCGAGCGCAAGGAACAGGCCGATTTCCAGCGGGCCGTTGAGACCGGCCCGCAAGAGGGCGCCGTGCAGGGACTGGTTGGCGAGGTCGTCGGCCTTGCCGCCGAGCCCGGTGCCCGCCATGTGGTGCACCCAGTAGGTGTACGAGTCGTGCGGCATCGCCGCCCAGGCGAGCAGCGCGGCCCCGGTGAACGTCGCCACGGCGGTCGCGGCGGCCCGGCGCCGGCGGGTGAACCACAGGAGGGCCGCGAAGAGCAGCACGGTCGGCTGGAGGGCGGCGGCGACGCCGATGAGGGCGCCGCCCGCGTACCGGCCGCGTACGGAGAAGCAGCCGAGGAGGACCAGCAGCACCGGGATGATGCTGGTCTGCCCGAGCCAGAGGGCGTTGCGCACCGGCAGCGACAGCATCAGCAGGCTGATCGCGACGGGGGCCGCCAGAAGCGCTGTACGGCGGCTCACGGGCTGCGGGAGGGCTCGGGCGGCCACGACCCCCAGCGCGGCCACGAGAAGCAGCGTGCCGAACGTCCAGCCCCATCCGAGGGCCTGCTCGGCGGCCTTCGTGAGCGGCTTGAGGACGAGTCCGCCGAAGGGGGTGCCGGTGAACTGGGTGGAGTCGTACAGCGATCCCTTGATGTGGAGCACGCCGTGCGGGCCGACCCAGGTCTCCAGGTCGGTCAGGCGTTCCCCGCGCGGGGTGGACAGCACGACGGCGACCTGGCGCACGGCCAGGACCGCCACGATCAGCCACAGGCCGATCCGGGTCGCGCGCAGGCGTGCCTGTCGTGCGTCTGCGGGGTCGGCCGCCGGCGCCCCGAAGGGTTCCATCGGTCGTCCGCTGTGCTCCGCGTTCGCCACGGCTGGTAGGCCTCCCGCCCCGTTTTGTGAGCCTGCTCGTCGTCCCGGGTTCCGCGCGGCTTCCGCGCGCGTTCTCCTGGGCGAACCCTATGAGGCGGGCCCTCTTCCAGGACACCCCGGGACAGAGACGCAGGTCACCCCCGCTTCACCTGACGGCCGCTCTCCTTTTGTCCGGAAGACCATAGTGCGTGCGGGGTACGGCCGCGTCGGCGGGGCCCTGATCGCGCGCTCGCCGGGGCGGGATTTGGATCAGCCGCCGAACGCATCCCGCGCGCGGGCCGTACCGTCGGTGACTCGCCTTGGTCAGGACATTACGGGTAGTCACGAACTGCAACGGAGGGCTACGGGCATGCTGGTCGGTTTCCCGTGGAGACGACTGCGGGGGCGGAAGGGTTCCGGATCGCGCGCCTTAGGTGTGCGCGCCCGGACCCCAGCGGGGAGTGCGGCTCCACGCGCGCGCGTAGCCGTCGTCGCGTTCGCCCTCCTGGCGCTGCAACTGGGCTCCCTGGTCGCGCCCGCGTACGCCTGCGGCTGCGGCGTCCTGATCACCGGCCAGACCGGGCAGACAGGCCAGGCCGACCAGGGGCAGCTCGCGGTCCGCCGTGAGGTGTCCCTCGTCCGCTGGGACGGCCGCCAGGAGCAGGTCGTCGTACGGCTCACCCTCGCCGGTGACGCCCAGGAGGCCGCCTGGCTGCTGCCCGTCCCGAGCCGGGCCAGCGTCGCCCTGGGGGACCCCGCCCTGTTCGACCAGCTCGCCAGGATGACCGCGCCGCAGTACCGCACCCGGTACCACTTCTGGCCCCAGGACGGCGACTGGCCGCTCACCTCCGGCGGCAGCCGCCGCCTGCCGCCCCCGCCGCCCGCCGCGCGCGTGTCCGTCGTCGGCCAGCAGCGGCTCGGCCCCTTCGACGTCGCCCGGCTCTCCGCCACCGACTCCGGGGCGCTCGACACCTGGCTGCGCGACAACGGCTTCGCGCTGCCCACGCGCGCGCGGGACGCGCTTGAGCCGTACGTGTCCCGGCAGTGGGAGTACGTGGCGGTGAAACTGGCCCCTCCGCGCGCGGGCGTGCCGCTGCGGGGCGACCTCACCCCCCTGCACCTCACCTTCGCCTCGGCGTCCCCGGTGTACCCGATGCGGCTGTCCCGCCTGGCGCAGACCCCGCAGTCCCTGGGGATGTACGTCCTGGCGACCCACCGTATGGAGCCCGTGTCGGACATCGGGGGTTCACCGCCGAGGGTGACGTTCGCCGGGACGGTGACGACGCGTACGGGCCCCTTGTCGACGTTCGCCCAGGGCACCCCGTACCTGACCTCGATAGCCCAGGAGTTCCCCGCCCCGACCGCCGTCTCCGCCGACCACCGCTTCCGCGCGGCGCCCGACGACGACCCCTTCCGCCAGGTCGTCTACACGGACCGCCTCCGCACCTTCGCCGGCGTCCCCCTGTGGCTCCTCACGATCGTCACTCTGCTGCTGGCGGCGGCCCTGCTCTCGGTCAAGGCGGCCCTGCGCGGCGGAGGCGGCACCAGAAGAGCGGCGAGCGGCCCCCCAGGAAGGCCGGGCGGATTCGGAGGATTGACCATGACCGGTGTCCCGGCAGGCCTGAGGGGCGGCTTGCGAGCCGCCCTGCGCGCCAGGGGCAAGGAAACCGCGCGGAGCACGGAGAACGCCGGCGGCAAGGAGAGCGCGGAAAGAACGGCTCCCCCCGCCCCCGGCTCACCCCCGCGCGTCCCCCCGGTCCCGGACTTCGCGCCGAGGATCCCGGCACTGCCGGACTACGCGCCGACCGCGTCCGACCCCCTCGTCCCGCCCCGCCCCACAGCACCCCCCATGCCCTCGGTCCCGCCCAGACCCACCGAGCCGCCCGCCCCCGCCCCCTCCCTCGGCGAGGAAGCGCCCGGCCCCCGGCGGTCGTACCCCTTCGCCGCCCCTCCCATCGCCCCGGACACCGAGGCTCCCCGGGAGGTTCCGTTCGCCGGGTCCGGAGAGCGGCGGCGGGTGCGGAGGCCCCGGCGGTGGGGTGGCGTCGCCTGATCGGGTGAATGGGGCGGAATGGGGGGCGTGCGGGAACCCGGTGGGGCGCGGGAGCGTTGGAGGGGCAGGATGGTCGGACGAGGACAGTGGACGAGAACGGGGATGGTGGGGCGTATGCAGGTGTGGGACGCGGTGGACGAGTACTTCGCCGAGCGGCTCGGGCTTGAGGACGAGGTGCTGCGGGAGACCCTGCGGGACACCGAGGCCGCCGGGATGCCCGCGATCAGCGTGTCCGCCGGCCAGGGCAAGCTGCTTCAGCTGCTCGCCCGGCTCCAGGGCGCCCGCCGCATCCTGGAGATCGGCACACTCGGCGGGTACAGCACGATCTGGATGGCCCGCGCCCTCCCCGCCGACGGCCGGCTGATCACGCTGGAGTACAGCCAGAAGCACGCGGAGACGGCGTGCCGCAACATCGCGCGGGCGGGCCTCGACAAGGTCGTCGAGGTACGCGTCGGCGCGGCCCTGGACCTGCTGCCCCTGCTGGCCGACGAGAACCCGCCCCCGTTCGACCTGGTCTTCATCGACGCGGACAAGGTGAACAACCCCCACTACCTGGAGTGGGCGCTCAAGCTCACCCGCGCGGGCAGCCTGATCATCGTCGACAACGTGGTCCGGGGCGGCCGGGTCGTGGAGTCCGACAGCCCCGACCCCGGCGTCCAGGGCACCCGCGCCGCCCTGGCCTTCATCGCCGACCACCCCCGGCTCGACGGCACGGCCGTCCAGACGGTCGGCGCCAAGGGCTACGACGGCTTCGCCCTGGCCCGCGTCCTGGCCTGACCGGCGCAGGGCACGGCGGGCAGGACCGGCGCACGGGCCCGGCCGCTCACCCCGCGCGCGGAGACGCCCCCGCCCCCTCAACCCTCGTGATAAAAGCCCACGTTGACACTGCGCGGCCCGGTCCGGTCGAGTACGAGGATCTCGCCGGACCCCCCGCGCGGCAGCGGGACGGTGCCGCCGTAGCCGACGGGCTGCGCGTACTGGCCGACGACGAGGCGGACCTCGGAGGAGGGGTCGTCCTGGGAGCCGCGCAGCCAGGACACCTGCCAGGTCCCCTCCGGCCCGCACAGGAACTCAAGATGGACGCGGGAGACGAACAGCCAGTCCTCCGGGGTCGCCAGGCGGCACACGGACCGGTCCCGCCCCACCCGCAGCACGGCCCCCGGCTCACTGGCCGCGTCGGCCATGAGCATGCCCGCGGTGGCACCCTCTTCCGTCCCGGAGACGGTGGCCATGGTGAGTTCGAGCACGTGCGCTCCCCTAGTGTCCGCCGGACGTCCGCCCGGCCCTCGCCGCCGTCTGCACAGCGGCCGAAGTGTCTTTGCACAGCGGGCGCATGATAAATCGCCCGGCCGCACCGCGTCCGGCACAATGAAGGTCATGACCGAGCGAAAGCCACGGGCCGTACCGTTCGCATCACGCGTCGGCCGGCAGATCCAGGACGCCCGCAGGCACGGCGAGTTCGGTCAACTGCCCGGCGCCGAACGCCCGTTGGCTCCGAGGCCGGCATGAGCTGGACGATCACCCCGGAGCCGTACGACTCCCCTGCCGCCGTCGCGCTGTGGCGGGCGTACTACACGGAGGTCAGCGACCGCTGGTACCTCCTGCACGAGGGCCGCCGCACCGACCCCGCCGAGCTGGAACGGGAGATCGCCGCCAGGACCGGCGCCGAACTCGCGCCGCCCGCAGGACAGTTGCTGGTCGGCCGGTACGACGGGACGGCGGCCGGCACGGCAGGGGTACGGCTGCTGGACGCGGGCACCGCCGAACTGACCCGGGTCTTCCTGCTACCGGACGCGCGCGGCAAGGGCGGTGCGGCCCTGCTGGTGGCCGCCGCCGAACACACCGCCCGCCGGCTCGGCGCCATCCGCATGATCCTGGACACCCGCAGCGACCTGACCGAGGCGCGGGCGCTGTACACGAGGCTGGGGTACACCGAGACGGACCGCCACAACAACGACCCTTACGCGGAACACTGGTTCACCAAGTCGCTGCGACAGCTGCGGAGTTGACGGCGGCTGCCACAACGCCCCGCCTCTCACGCCGAGTTGACGGCACCCCCTATAGAAGCCTCCTAGAAGCCCCCCCCCTCACGTCGCCCCCAACACCCGCCCCCCAGAAGGCCGCTCCCCCACCGACCCGCACAGCTCCCCGTTCAGCTCCTTCACCAGCCGCACCAGGTCCGTGGGCCGTTCCGGCCCCCACCAGTCCCCCAGCAGCTCCCCCAACGACTCCTCCCGGGCCTCCGACAGCCGGTCCGCCACTTCCCGCCCCCGCGCGGTGAGGTGCAGGTCGGGGCCTTCCCGCCGGGCCAGCCCGGTCTCCTCGATCTGCCGGGCCCCCTCGATCACGACGGCCAGCGGGACGGGGCTGCGCTCGGCGAGCCGGGCGGGCTCGACGGTGCCGTAGTTCCTGATCCGCAGCAGCAGCCAACTCGCCGCCGGGAGCAGGTCGTAGCCCGCGCGGGCGGTGATGTCGCGGTAGACCTCGCGGCGCCCCTCGCGGGTGCCGAGGACGGACAGCGCCCGGCACACCTCGTCGTACGACGACCGCTGGACGGGGTTGGTGGCGAGGGTCTCGGAGAGGTCGGGGGCGGTGACCGAGCCGCGCAGGCGGTCCTCCTTCAGGAACCAGGCGAGGAGGAAGCCGAGGAGGGCGACGGGGGCGGCGTACAGGAAGACGTCGGTGATCGAGGACGCGTACGCGTGCAGGGCCGGGGGGCGCAGGGCCGGCGGCAGCGCGGCGATCGCGCGCGGGTCCGACTCCAGGGTGTCCGCCGAGAAGCCCGCCGGGAGATTCGCAACTCCCTTGAAAGCGCTGGTGAGTTTGTCGGCGAGGCGGCTCGCGAAGATCGTGCCGAAGATGGCCACGCCGAAGGAGGCGCCGATCGAGCGGAAGAAGGTCGCGCCGGAGGTGGCCACACCCAAGTCCTCGTAGGACACGGCGTTTTGGACGATCAGCACCAGCACCTGCATGACCAGGCCGAGGCCCAGGCCGAACACGAAGAAGTACAGGCTCATCTCGAGGGTCGAGCTGTTCTCGGTCAGCCGGTGCAGCAGGAGCAGGCCGATGCCGGTGACGGCGGTGCCCGTCACCGGGAACACCTTCCAGCGGCCGGTACGGCTGACGATCTGGCCGGAGAGGGTCGAGGACAGCAGCAGGCCGGCCACCATCGGCAGCATGTGCACGCCCGACATCGTCGGTGTGATCCCCTGCACGACCTGGAGGAACGTCGGCAGGTACGTCATCGCGCCGAACATCGCGAAACCGACGATGAAGCTGATGACGGCGGCCAGGGTGAAGGTCCGCACCCGGAACAGCTTCAGCGGCAACACCGGTTCCGCCGCCCGGCGTTCGACCGCGACGAAGGCCACCGCGAGCACAACTCCCAGCGCCAGCAGGCCGATCACCTGTACCGAGCCCCACGCCCAGGTGGTGCCGCCGAGCGAGGCGACCAGGACCAGGCAGGTCGCGACGGCGGCGATGAGGAACGTGCCCAGGTAGTCGATGACGTGATGGGTCGTGCGGCGCGGGATGTGCAGGACGGTCGCGATGACGGCGAGCGCGACGACACCGACGGGCAGGTTGACGTAGAACACCCAGCGCCAGCTGAGGTGTTCGGTGAACAGTCCGCCGAGCAGCGGGCCGAGGACGCTGGTCGCGCCGAAGACCGCGCCGAACAGGCCCTGGTAGCGGCCTCGTTCACGGGGCGGGACGAGGTCGCCGACGATCGCCATCGACAGCACGATCAACCCGCCGCCGCCCAGGCCCTGGAGAGCGCGGAAGCCGATCAACTCGGCCATGTTCTGCGCCATTCCGCACAGCGCGGAGCCGACGAGGAAGATGACGATAGCGGTCTGGAACAGACGTTTGCGCCCGTACTGGTCGCCGAGCTTGCCCCACAGCGGGGTCGCGGCGGTCGAGGCGAGCAGATAGGCGGTGACCACCCACGAGAGGTGTTCGAGGCCGCCGAGGTCGCTGACGATCGTCGGGAGGGCCGTCGAGACGATCGTCTGGTCGAGGGCGGCGAGCAGCATGCCGAGCAGCAGGGCACCGATGGAGACCATGACGTTTCCGCCAACATGCTCCTGACCGGGAGCCTGTGCGGGCGTCTGTTCGTCCAAGGTCATGGAGACCTCCCGGGTCTCTCGCGGCCACCATGGGCCCGGTTGTCCTCACCCCATGGTGGTCGGTGTGCCCGGTTATGGCCTGTCGAGGCAGGTCCCGGAGTCAGGAAGGGGAGGGTTTCGGCCACCGCGGGGCGCGGTGCCGTGCCGTCGTGCCGGGCGGGTGAGGGATCTGCATAATTTCTGGAGTTCCGATGGGGAGGGGCGAACAGGTGAACGAACCGACGCCGTACGGGCATCCCTGCCCGGAGTGCGGGGCCCTGCGCGCCGCGGACTCCACACCGGCCTGCGACTGCGCCGAACGCGCCACCGAGGCCTTGCGCGAGACCCGCCTGGCCGAAGCGGCGGCGGCCGAGGACTTCGATCCCCTACGGATACGCCCCTACGTGGAGCTGGGGCCACGGGAGGAGACCCCCGTAGAGGCGACCATGACCCTGCGCCCGATCCCGGCACCCCCCAAACCGAACCCCGGCCCCGAACCGACCCCCGAGCCCGCAACGAACCCCCACCCCGACCCCGAGTCCATCCCTGACCCCGACGACGAGAAACCCGACAACTGGCGCCGCCGCTCCATCCTGATCGCCGCCGGCGGCGCGGTCGTAGCGACGATCACCGCCATCGTCTTCGCCGGCGGCCTCTTCGCGTACGACGCCCCCACCCGCGGCGCCTCCGCCCCGGACGACATCCGCGCGGCCGTCCCCGCCCCGTCGAGCCCGCTCACCACCCCGTCCGCCCCGGCGGAACGATCCGCCACCATCCCCCGTACGACCCCGACACCTCCCGCGAACGCGAACGCGAGCGCGCCCCCGGCCCCCTCCCCCACCCCTTCCTCCGCGACGGCCCCTTCACCCACGGCCTCCCCCAGCCCCAGCGCCTCCCCCACCTCCGACTCCATGGAGAGCCAGCGCCAGAGCGCCACCTCGTCGGCGGCCCCGGTCCTGCGCAGAGGCGACACGGGAACCGCCGTGAAGGAACTCCAACTCCGGCTGAAACAGGTCTACTTGTACACCGGCGAGGCGGACGGCACCTTCGGCGAGGACGTGGAGAACGCCCTCAAGAACTTCCAGTGGTCCCGCAAGGTCACCGGGGACGAGCTGGGGGTCTACGGGGCAGCGACGAGGGAGAAGCTGGAGAGCGAGACGGAGACACCGTCCCCCTAAGGGACATCCCTCCCCCTAGGGGACGCTCCCCTTACGGGACAGCCCTCCCCTTAAGGGACACCCCCGAGAACCCCCAGAACCCCCAGAACCCTCAGAACGTAAGCCGAACCCCCCCGCCCCACTCCTCCACCCGCACCTCACGCAGATCCCGCACCCCCACATCCACCGCATGCCCCGCAGCCCGCTCCCCCACCCCCACCACCCGCATCCCCGCCGCGACCCCCGCGGCTATCCCCGCCCCGGAGTCCTCGAACACGACACACTCCCCCGGCTCGACCCCCAGCTCGGCCGCCGCCTTCAGGAACCCCTCGGGATCCGGCTTGCTGGCGCTGACCGACTCGGCGGTGATGCGCAGGGCGGGGAGGGGGAGGCCGGCGGCGGTCATGCGGGCCGTGGAGAGGGGGACGTCCGCCGAGGTGACCAGGGCGTGCGGGAGGCCGGCGAGGGCGGTGAGGAAGGCGAGGGCGCCGGGGACGGGGACGACACCGTCCATGTCGGCGGTCTCCTCGGCGAGCATGCGCGCGTTGTCCGCGAGGTTCTCCGCCATCGGCCACTCGGGCAGCAGCGCGGCCATGGAGGCGTGCCCCTGACGGCCGTGCACGACGCTCATGACGTGGTCGCCGTCGAGTCCCTGCCGGTGCGCCCAGCGGCGCCAGACGCGTTCGACGACGGCGTCGGAGTTGACGAGGGTGCCGTCCATGTCGAGCAGGAGGGCGCGGGCGGTCAGGGCGGTGGCCGGCATGCACAGCTCCAGGCGAGGGGGCGGCGAAGGACAAGGTGGCTCCGCCCGCCGGTCAGGGAAAACGGGCGGAGACCACTTTGTTTCTCCACGGTACAAAACGAAGCGGGGTTCCCGCCAGCGCCCCGGGGAAGCGTTCATTTCCCGTTCAGTACGGCACGGCGCCGACCTGCCCGTACGCCCCCGGGGCTCGCGCGGCGTTCAACCGGGCCGGGACCGGCGGGCCCCGCGCAGCGCCCGGTCACCCGGCGATCGCCTCCCACAGGCTCCACACGCCGAGCGCGAGCATGAGGACGGCCGCGATCTTGGTGATGAGGGCCAGCGGGACCTTCTTCATCAGGGCCTTGCCGCCGACGATGCCGAGTCCCGCGACGGCCCACAGGCCGAGGACGGCGCCGAGGCCGACGGAGAGCGGGTCGTCGTAGCGGGCGGCGAGGTTGGCGGTCATGATCTGGGTCAGGTCACCGAACTCGGCGACGAGGATGAGCATGAACCCGGCGCCGGCGACCTTGAAGAAGGACTGGTTCTCGGGGCGGCGCACCTCTTCCTCCCCCTCGTCCTTCTTCAGCAGCAGCATCGCGGCGCCGCCGAGGAAGAGCACGCCGGTCACGGCGGACACGAGCTGCTTGGGCAGGAGGGTGAAGACGCTGCCGGCGGCCACCGCGAGGACCACGTGGACGGCGAAGGCGGCGGCGACGCCGGCGAAGACGTAGGAGGCGCGGTAGCGGGTGCCGAGGACGAGGCCGGCGAGGGCGGTCTTGTCCGGCAGTTCGGCCAGGAAGATGACGCCGAAGACGAGCGCCGTGACGCTGATGCTGATCAAGGTTCCTCAATCGGTCGGGGCGGCCCGGCCGAGAGCGTCGATCTTGCGATCAGGGGTCACCTCGGCAGGACAGCACACATAGGCATCCGCGCCGTGGGGCACGGATGTGCACTGCTTGCCGAAGGTCTCGCTGGCGGGTCCCTCGCGGGCCTGCCTCCGGGCGCCGGCTCAGCTGAGCTGAGCAGTATGTCGACGGTCCGGCGAAGAGCTACTCCCCTTCTGCGCCGCCCATCGTACGCGACGGTGCGGACAGGGCCGTAGGGGCGAAAGTCCCGGAGGTCCCGGGGGCGGATTCACACATCACCCGCGCACCCCCCTTCCTTTGTCATGGATGCGTCACTAGCTTCTTACCGCTCGCTCACCTTCCGGCAACACGGCACCGCGAGCATTCCCTCGCTCGCACTCCAACACCCCCACCTCCCCAAGGGAGTTCGCTATGCGAAAGCTCTACGCGCGTGGACGGCTCGGCGTCCTCGCCGCTCTTACCGGTCTCATAGCCTCGGTCGGCGTCCTCAACGGCCCGACCGCGTCGGCGGCGCTCCCCACCCCCGTCAGCGCCGCGACCGCCCGCAGCTACCTCTCCCAGCTGACCGTCGCCACGGAGAACCGCACCGGCTACAGCCGGGACCTCTTCCCGCACTGGATCACCATCTCCGGCACCTGCAACACCCGCGAGACCGTCCTCGTGCGGGACGGCGACAACGTGGTCACCAACTCCGCGTGCGCCTCGACCAGCGGTTCCTGGTACTCCCCGTACGACGGCGCCACCTGGACCGCCGCCTCCGACCTCGACATCGACCACCTGGTCCCGCTCGCCGAGGCCTGGGACTCCGGCGCCAGCGCCTGGACGACCGCCCAGCGCCAGGCGTTCGCCAACGACCTGACCCGCCCGCAGCTGATCGCGGTGACGGACAACGTCAACCAGTCCAAGAGCGACCAGGACCCGGCCGAGTGGATGCCGCCGCTGGCCTCCTACCGCTGCACCTACGTCCGCGCCTGGGTCCAGGTGAAGTACTACTACAACCTCTCGGTCGACTCCGCCGAGCGGACCGCCCTGACGAACTACCTCAGCAGCTGCTGAACTCCGGCCGCCTGAACGGGTCGTAGACATGCCCGCGGGCCGGTCACATAAGAGGTACGCGACGCCGTACGTCTTATGCGGACCGGCCCGGACGGGTACAGCCTCGGGTTACGGGCGCGTTTCGGGCAGGGGGAATCCCCGGCCTGTGCCGCTGATGAGGTCACTGATGATCTCGCCGAGGAGGGAGATAGGTGAGGCTTGCCTCGGTCGGTGCGCCAGGTCCGCTGTGCGGACGGCCTTCCGTCAATCACCGAGGAGACGGGCGGCGGAAAGGTTCGACAGAAAGCTGTCGGAACGCTGTTACGCCCGGCCGGCTATTTTCGGCATTTTTGCGCTTGATTTCCCGCAGTCGTGCCGCCAGGCGGCACGGACAAGGAAATCCGGCATTGCCCGCGGGTCAGGAACCGGTGCTGTTCCAGTCGTCCGTGGTGTAGGTGACGGAGTCGTCGCCGGCCGCGCTGACGTGCGTGGCGAGGGCCGGGCCTGCCACGCCTGAGAGGGTGAGCGCGAGGGCCGCGGCGCCGAGCAGACCAGCCATGGCGCGGTGCGTGCGATTCCCCAACTTGCTTTCGCTGTAAGGCATTTGACTTCCCCTGTCACTGCTGGAGCGGGTTGACGGGATTACCTTCGCGAGAGCCCGTCAGCGCTCGATCAGCGCGGAATGAGATGCCGATCTACAGCCGATGAGTGACCTTGTGATCCGCGTGCGGCAGAGGGGGTGTCCGGCATTCCGGACCGGGGCAGCATGTGCCCGGGTCACTTACCGGAAGTCAGAAAGTACGGCGCAGAATTCATCACTTACCGGTGATCTTCACGCCATCTCGACCCGGCCCCAAGAAAAAACCGAACGCCCTGCTTGAACCTGCAAGCACTCAGCTAGGATGATCATCCGATCCGGCTCCGCTCGGATGCCCAGGACAGGCGGATTCAAACAGTGAGGTGACCCCGGTGGCGGTCCTCTACGTGTCCCTTCTCGGCCCTCTGGAAGTGCACCGGGACTCGACGAGACTGGACCTGGGCAACCCGCAGCAGCAGGCGCTGTTCACCGCACTCGTGCTGCGCCGGGGCAGGACCGCGTCGGCCGCCGATCTGATGGAGGCGATCTGGGGCGAGGAGGTTCCCGCCTCGGCCCTGACGACCTTGCGCACCTACGCATGGCGGCTGCGCAAGATCCTGGAGACCAACAGCAAGTCCCCCCAGTTCCTGGTGTCGGTGGGGGACGGCTACCGGCTCGCGGTCACCGACGAGCAGGTCGACTGGTCCCAGGCAAAACGATTCAGCCGCGCTGCGGGAACCGGCATCGCCGAAGGCGACCCGCAACGCGCCCTGAGCCGGCTCGAACAGGCCCTCGCCCTGTGGCGCGGCGAGCCCCTCGCCGGCATCCCCGGCCCCTACGCCGCCCTCCAGCGCGACCGGATCACCGAGACCCGCCTCGCCCTGGAGGAGGAGCGCCTCGACATCCTCATCTCGCTCGGACGCGGCCAGATGAGCATCCCGGAGCTGGTCGAGCTGGTCGGGCGCTACCCCTTACGCGAGCGGCTGTACGCGCTGCTGATGCGCGCCCAGGCCCAGTCGGGGCGGCGGGCGGACGCGCTGACGACCTTCCACGACGCGCGCCGGCTGCTCATCGACGAACTCGGGGTCGAGCCGGGCGCCGAACTGGCCGCCGTGCACCAGCAGGTGCTCAGCGGCGAGCTGGACGCCGTACCGGAACCGCCGCCGCCGGCGGATCCCGGGGCCGGACCGCTCGCCGACCCGCCCCCGCCGGCGCCCGCGTCCGCCCACTTCCTGCCCGCCCAACTCCCGCCGGAGCCCGCCGACTTCATCGGGCGCGCGCATGTCGCGGGCGCGCTCACCTCGGCGATGAACGCCGACCGCAGAGCGACGCTGCCCGTCGTGGTGCTGGCCGGGATGGGCGGCGTCGGCAAGTCCTCGCTGGCCCTGCACGTCGCCCACCGGGTGCGCGAGGCCTACCCCGACGGCCAGTTGTACGCCGACCTCGGCGCCTCGCAGACCCCGACCGCGCCCGAGGTCGTCCTCGCCGGTTTCCTCAAGGCGCTCGGGGCGCGGGCGGAGGACATCCCCGAGTCGCTCGCCGCCCGAACGGCCATGCTGCGTACGGTCCTTGACGGCCAGCGCGTGCTGATCGTGCTGGACGACGCCAAGGACGCCGCGCAGGTACGGCCGCTGCTGCCGGGCAGCGCGCTGTGCGGGGTGCTGATCACCAGCCGGGCCCGGCTCGGCGGCCTGCCGGCCTCGCTCCAGGTGGAGCTGGACGCGTTCTATCTCGACGAGGCGCTCGAGCTGCTGACGCACGCCATCGGCACCGAGCGGGTGCAGGCCGAACTCGGCGCCGCCTCGGCCCTGATGGAGTCGTGCGCGTTCCTGCCGCTCGCCGTGCGGATCGTGGCCGCGCGGCTCGCGGCGCGCCCCCGCTGGAGCATCCGGTCGCTGGCGACCCGGCTCGCGGACGAGCAGCGGCGGCTGAGCGAGCTGAAGGCGGGCGACCTCACCGTGTCGGCCGTCTTCGATGTGACGTACCGTCAGCTCACCCCGGAGCAGGGGCACGCGCTGTCCCTGCTGGCCTGCGTCAGCAGTCCGGACCTGGCGCTGGCCAGCGCGGCGGCCCTGCTGGACCTCGAACTCCTGGACGCCGAGGACCTGTTGGAGTCGCTGGTCGACGCGGCCGTGCTGGAGGCGGCGGCGGCCGGCCGGTACCGCTTCCACAGTCTGCTGCGGACGTTCGCGCGGGAGAAGCTGCCGAGCGACGAGCACCACGACCCGATGTGGCGGCTGCTGCACTCGCTGCTGGCGTCGGCCGTGAACGCCTTCGGGCACGCCGTGCCCGGCGATCCGGTCGAGGACGTGCTGTCGATGGGCGTGATGCCGGGGCTGCGCTTCGACGATCTCGCGCAGGCGCGGGAGTGGGCGGTCACCGAGGCGCCGACCGTGCTCGCGGTGGTGGGGCAGATCTCGGCGTGCTGGGTCCACCCGACCCAGGGCTCGAGGGCGTGCGAGCGGGAGTGGCTGATCTCGGCGGCGAATCTGCTGATCTCGCTGAGCGCCTACTGGGCCGACACCAGCCATATCGACTGGGCCGCCGCCATCAACGTCCTCACCCAGGCCGCCGGGGACGGATTCGACCTGCGGGCCGAGGGGCGGGCCCGGTTCCTGAACGGCAACATCCACCTCGCCAAGGCCCAACTCGCCGAGGCCGTCCAGCAGTCCACGCTCGCCGTCGGGCTCGCGCGGCGCACCGAGGACCATGTGATCCTCCGCCAGGCCCTCAACGACCTCGGTCTGGCACACCAGTTGAGGGGCGAGTTCGCGGAGGCGATCAGCTGCTACAACGAGGCGATCGAGCTGGCGCGGCGGCTCGGGCATGTCACCGGCGAGGTGGCGACGACCCTCAACTCCGCTCTCCTGCACGTCCATTCGGGGCATCCGAAGCAGGCGATCGCCGTGTGCGAACGGCTGCTGTCCGACCCGCACGCGCTGCGCGGGGACGACGCCGGGGCCTCGTACTCCTTCTATGTGCTCGGGCTCGCGCACCACACGCTCGGGGAGCATCAGCAGGCCGTCTTCTGGTACGAGAAGTCGCTGTCCGTCGCCATGGAGCTGGGGCTCGCGATGCGGGAGGCGTCGGCGCGGTTCCGGCTCGCCGACTCGCTGCGCGCCCTCGGCCGCGCGGAGCTGGCCGCCGTCGAGGCGCAGCGCGCGGTGGAGATGTGCAAGAAGGCCCGCGACGCCCGCAATCTCGCACAGGCGCTGATGATCCAGGGCCGGGTGCGGCTGGACCTCGCGGACGCGCCGGGGGCGCGGGCGGCGCTGGTGGAGGCGCACCGGCTGATGGCGGAACTGCGGCTGCCGGAGGAGCAGCAGGCGGCGGATCTGCTGCTGCTGGCGGAGGAGCTGCTGGCGGAGGCGGTGCGGGAGGAGGTCGCGGAGCGCACCGTGGGAGCGGTTGCAAAGGTCTACGGCACCCCCTCACCCCCGCCGTGAGGCGACCGCCAGCAGGTTGACCCCGCGCGCGCCCGAGTCGGGGTCGATCAGCAGTTCGCGTTCCATCTTGAGGACGTTGGCGTACACGTTCTCCTCGCTGAGGGCGTCCTTGTAGCCCTCGCTGGAGGCGGGCAGGACGAGGCAGGGGAAGCCGGCCAGGGCGTCCAGGTCCAGGTCCAGGGAGAGGTGGAGCAGGCGGAGCTGGCCCGGGGTGAAGAGGTGGGCGTGCGGGGTGTCGGGGGCGTGCGGGTCGAGTCCCGCGAGGCTGCGCAGGGCCGCCTGGAAGTCGCCGGTGCCGAGGTACTCCAGGGCCGTGTGCCAGCGGCTGGGCAGCAGGGACACCAGCAGGCCGCCGGGCGCGAGCAGCGCCGCCAGGGTGCGCAGCCCCTCCTGCGGATCGGCGAACACGCTCAGCGGCGAGCGGTCGTGCAGGACCAGGTGGTGGACGCCGGCGCCGAGTACGTCGGCCAGGTCGCGCGGCGCGGCGGCGACATGGCGGACCCGGTGGTCGTAGCCGGCGCGGACGGACAGCGTGTGGGCGGTGCGGGCGGCCTCCGGGGTCGCGGCGAGGAACACGCCGTTGCTGTAGGGGTGTTCGGCGGTGATGCGGCGGGCCCACCGGTCCGCGTGGACGCCGGTGACGACGAAGGCGAACGACTCGGGGAGGCGGGGGAAGACGGACTGTTCGAGCGCGGTCCACAGTAAGGCGTCGGTGAGCCGGTCGTAGAGGCCCCGCGCGAGGCCTTCGCCGTCCGGGCGGCGCTCGCTCCGACTCGCCTGGGCGGAAGGGGAGTTGTGGAGGTCGAGGGGGCGACTGGGCTTGCCCGTACCGGGGTTGGGGCTCCCGGCGTCCCAGCCCGCCCCGCCCGTAGCGGAGTTCAGGCCTGCGCCCACCCCAGTTCCCCGACTGTTCATGTGCCGCCGGACGCTGTCCACGCCGCCGCCTCCCCTGCTGTCACGGTCCACCCCGTTGCCCCGACTCACCACGGCACACCGGCCGTTGCCTTTGACACCCCCGGGCTCCCCCGCCGTCCCGGACGTCATGGAGTCGGAGGTCCGCCGGTGCGCGCGGGGTTCGTCCGCCCCGGCACGCCGGCCACCGCTCTCAGTGGGTCTTCGCGGGGAAATCCTATGGCCGCACCGCCTGTCCCCTGACGGTCGGGGCCCCTGGTACGGGCGCCGGAGCGGACCCGGGAGCCCGCCCCTCACGCCCGGCTCCGGGCCGCCACCAGACGCCGGACGCCCGAGCAGGACGCGACGACCGAGAGGTCCAGGTCGGCGAGGAATCGCGTCAGTCCGGACCGGTCCGGGAGGAACAGCACCGAGTGATGGACCTCGACGGCGGCCGGATCGGCGGCGGGCACCGTGAGGAAACGCCGGACCACGTACCGCCCCGCCGCGGCTCGGGGCAGCACGAAGCTCTCCGCGAGGAGCAGGTGGTCGCCGGCGCGCAGGAGGGAGCCTCGCGGGTGGTGGACGGCGCTGCGCGGGGCGCCGAGGCCTGCGCCGGCGTCCTCGGCGAGCAGCAGGCCGAACAGGACCGCTCCGCCGGGGGCCAGCCGGGTCAGGAGCGGGGCGAGCAGCGCGCGGGCGGCGTCCGGGGCGAGGGTGTTGAAGGTGTCGTGCGACAGCAGCAGCGTGTCGAACTCCCAGTCGGGCGGCAGGAGTCGGGGGTCGGTGGCGGTGCCGAGGCGGAAGGTGTAGCCGGGGGCGTCCCGGAAGGAGTCCACCGCGTGCGCGACGATCGCCGGGCCGGGGTCGGTGCCGAGGTAGCGCCGGACGCCGAGGGCGCGCAGGGCGGCGGCGTACCGGCCGGGGCCGCACACCGGGTGGTGGACCGCGGTCGGCGTGCGGTCCAACACCTCGGTGTACCAGTCGAGTTGGCGGCGGATCAGGCGGTGCGGTGCCGGATCGACTTGCCCGGTGCTCAACAGGCTTGGCCTGTCGGCGAGTTGGGCGCTCAGCAGGCGGCGGCTGAAGGCGGGGTCGGTGAAGGGCGGCGCCGGTAACCGGGTGAGCGCGTGCGGGGACAGGGAGCGCGGATCGGGGGCGTCAGGGAGGATCGCCTGGGCGCCGTACCGGAGGAAGTGCCCGGACAGGCGGCGCAGTTCCTCGGGGGTCCGCTCTGTTTCCGCTCGCATGTTCCTGGCGTTTCCGCTCGCGTTTTCCGGGTGTGCCATCGTTCCTTTCGCGCGCGGGCCGGGTCAACGGCGTTGCGCGATCGCGTACTTGGGGTGGTCGCACCTCTTTCTCTGGAGGGCGTCGCCGCCGGTCAGGGGAAACCCGGCGGCGACGCCGGCTGGTGGGGGCCCGGGGGCCCGGCCCGCCCGCCGCGTGGGGACGACGGGCGGACGGATGGGGTGAGGGCTTGCTCAAGGCCTCACGCGGGGCTCGCTCAGGGCTGCTCGGAGCCCCGCCCGGGCAGGGCTCGCCCGGAGCCTCGTACAGGGGCTCGCTCAGGGCCTCGGCCGGGGATCTCGCCACGGGTCCGGGGCTCTCGCCGTCCGCTGCTGGGGCAGTCCGTCCCGCTGCGGACGGGCGGCGGCGGGGGTCGGGCGGGCGGGTACTACCGAGCCGGGGGGCCGGGCGGCGCCGAGCGGGCGGCCGGGGCCCTGCGGTAGTAAGGGTCGCCTGAGCGGCTGCGGCCCTCCTGTCATCGGTGGCCGCGCGGCCGTCGGGGGCATCCCGCTCCGGTCGGGCAGCCGCAGCCGGGAGCCCAGCGCCATGCCCAGCTGGAACCGGTTGTCCACGCCGAGCCGGTCCATCAGCGAGCGCAGGATGTTCGTCACCGTCCGGGGGCTGATGCCCAGGCGGTGCGCGGCGCTCGCGTCGGTGTGGCCTGCGTAGAGGAGGCTGATCAGCTTGCGCTGTCGGTCGTCGAGGTTGAGGGCCGGCGGCGCTGCCGCGTCGGGCGCGCGCCCCGGTCCCCGGCGGGGGCGCGCGTCCGGCGGAACGGGCCTGACGGCCGCCGGAAACTCAGGAGCTGCCATGGCGCTTGCCTCTTCCCTTCGTCCGGGCAACCCGGTCGTCCGGGCTCCGTGGGGGGCGAACTTCGGTGGGGTCAGGCAACCTGACGCCTTCACCTTGGGGCAGGCCGATCGCAGCAGGATCAGCGCCGGATCAGCGAACGCTTGCAGTGCAGCGTGCGGGGGCCGCGGACGGAACGGGGACAGCGCGGGGCGGGCGCCGGCGAGGCTCCCCAAGCCCCCTAGGGAGGCTCCCCGAGCACCCCCCACCCCGCCAACTCTTCACAACTCACCCCCACTCACCCCCACCCCTCGCGAACTCCCCACCCCCAGCGCCGCGTTGGCAAAGGTTTGCGCGCGATCCCCCGGCCCGGGAACCGTGACGCGCGGGGCCCGCGTTGGCTTCCGTGACGGGCGAGGGCAATGATGTGGCGGACCGTCCGCCGCCCCGGTCGACGGCCCGTTCCCCTACCGGGGGTGCCAGCGGGGCGTTCCGCTCCCTTGCGCCCCCACACGCCCGGGAGTTCACCTTTGTCCTCTGTGTTCTCTGTGCCGCAGCAACGGGCGAACGCCGAACCGGCGTCGCTCCAGGTCGCCCTCGTGGGCGCCGGACCGCGCGGCACCAGCGTCCTGGAACGCCTCTGCGCCTCCGCGCCGCAACTGCTGCCGCCGGGAGCGGCGCTGACGGTGCACGTGGTGGACCCCGCCCCGCCGGGCGCGGGCCGGGTCTGGCGCACCGGACAGCCGGGGGAACTGCTCATGAACACGGTCGCCTCCCAGGTGACCCTGTTCACCGACGACAGCGTGACCTGCGCGGGCCCGGTACGGCCCGGCCCGAGCCTGCACGAGTGGGCGGACGGCGCGATCGGCCCCGACGACTACCCGACGCGCGCGCTGTACGGCCGCTACCTGGAGTGGGTCTTCGCCCGCACGGTCCGCGAGGCGCCCTCTTCCGTGCGCGTCGAGACCCACCGCGCCCGCGCGGTACGCCTGGCGGACGCCGGTGACGGCCGGCAGATCCTGACGCTGGACGACGGCCGCGTACTGAAGCCGCTCACGGCCGTCGTCCTCGCCCAGGGCCACCTCCCGCTGACCCCCGGCGCCGAACAGCGCCGGCACGCCGGGTACGCCGAGCGCAACGGACTGCGCCACATCGCGCCCGCCAACCCGGCGGACGTCGACCTGACCGTCATCTCCCCCGGCGAGCCGGTGCTGTTGAGAGGACTCGGGCTCAACTTCTTCGACCACATGGCCCTGTTGACGACCGGCCGGGGCGGCAGGTTCATCAGGGAGGACCCCGAAGACCCGGACACCCAGGGCGTGTTGAGGTACGTCCCCTCCGGTGCTGAGCCCCGCCTGTACGCCGGTTCGCGGCGCGGAGTCCCGTACCAGGCGCGCGGCGACAACGCGAAGGGCCCGTACGGCCGGCACATGCCGCTGCTGCTGACGCCGGAGGTGATCGCGGGGCTGCGGGAGCGGGCGGAGCAGGGGGACGCGCCCGATTTCCTCACGGACATATGGCCGTTGGTCGCGAAGGAGGTCGAGACCGTCTATTACGCGGCCCTGCTGGGGCACCCGGACTTCGCCGGACGGTTCCTCGCCGCCGGGCACGGTTCGCCCGAAGAGGCCCTGATCCTGGACGAGTTCAAGGTGACGCCGGACGTCCGCTGGAGCTGGGAGCGGATCTCCCGCCCTTATACGGAACGGGAGTTCAGCGGTCCGGAGGCCTGGCGGGCCTGGCTGCTGGGGTACTTGAGGCAGGACGCGGCGCAGGCGGCGCTGGGGAACGTGGCCGGTCCGCTGAAGGCGGCGCTGGACGTGCTGCGGGACCTGCGCAACGAGGTGCGGCTGATCGTGGACCACGGCGGGCTGCGGGGCGCCTCCCGGCGGGACCACCTCGACCGCTGGTACACGCCGCTGAACGCGTTCCTGTCGATCGGCCCGCCGCGCCGCCGGATCGAGGAGCTGACCGCGCTCGTGGAGGCGGGCGTGGTGGAGGTGCTGGGGCCGGGGCTGGCGGTGCGGGAGGCGGACGGGGCGTGGCTGGCGCACTCCCCGGAGGTACCCGGGTCCTCCGTCCGTGTGACCACCGTCATAGAGGCCCGGCTGCCGGAGCCGGACCTGCGGACGACGGCCGATCCGCTGCTCGCGCGGCTGCTGGCGGACGGCGATTGTCGGCCATATGTGACGGGCGGTCACGACACCGGCGGACTCGACGTGACCCCCCGCCCCTATCACCTGATAGACCGTCAGGGCAAGCCGCATTCAAGGAGGTTCGCGTTCGGGGTGCCCACGGAGGGCGTGCACTGGGTGACGGCCGCGGGCGCGCGGCCGGGAGTGGATTCGGTCACCCTCGCGGACGCGGACGCGATCGCGAGGGCGGTGCTACGTGCGGCGACGGGACGGGCGGAAGAGAAGTCCGAGGCGAGCCCGTGGCCAAATGTTGAACTTGCAACTATCGATTAGGCATGCCTAACGTGGGTGACTCATTCGGTATCCCCTTCCCCTCGGCCGGACCCTGACCGGGCCGGCCGGACAAGACCGAAGGAGTCCCCCACATGACCGGACGCATCCACAGCGCCCAGCCATATGCCATCGGCCTGTTCCGTGTCGTCGTCGGCCTGCTCTTCGCCTGCCACGGCGCCGCCTCGCTCTTCGGTGTCCTCGGCGGTGCCGTCGGCACCAAGGGCGGCACCATCGACGCCGGCGTCTGGCCCGGCTGGTACGCCGCCGTCATCCAGCTCGTCTGCGGCACCCTCGTCCTGCTCGGCCTCGGCACCCGCGTGGCCGCGCTGATCGCCTCCGGCTCGATGGCGTACGCGTACTTCAACGTGCACCAGTCGATGGCCCTGTGGCCGATGGAGAACGGCGGTGAGGCGTCGGCGATGTTCTGCTGGGCGTTCTTCATCCTGATCTTCACCGGCGCCGGGGCGTTCGGCCTCGACACCCTCATCGGCCGCAAGCCGGCGGAGCGGGGCGGGGCCGAGCGGGAGAAGGTCGCGGCCTGACCCGCCGGTGACGATCCGTCCCCGGCCCAGCGCCGTGCCGGGGGACTTCAGCCACGAGGGCGCCCCCTGCCACGAACAGGGGGCGCCCTCGTCGTCGTAGGGGTTCAGCGGGTCGTACGCGGCTCAGCGCGTCGTCCAGGCGAACGGGACCGTGAAGCAGCCCACGCGCGCGCCGTGCGTGCCCGGGACGTCGTGGATGACGACCGAGCCCGCCTCGCCCTCCCGGAAGCCCCAGCCGTGCTTGGCGACGGCCCTGGCGTCGCCCGCGCGGTCGGTCGTGAAGTCCAGCCAGACCTCGTTGTCCGCGTTGACGTGCGCCGCGTCCGTGCCCGGCACGTGCTGGTAGTGCCCCCCGGCCGCCGCCGGGTCGGCGCCGCAGGGCTTCTGGTGGACGTGGACGCCGTACGCGTGCCCGGCGGGGAAGCCATGCACCTTGATGCCCACGACGGTGGCGCCGGCGTCGGCCGTGCGCTGGAAGACCTGGACGTACGCGCCGGCCGGGACCAGCTCCTGGTCGTAGGTGAGGGCATTCGAGGGGACGAGGGCGGTCGGGGGCGCGAACCGGGCGTCGGTGCGCAGGGTGAGATCGCGGGCCTCGCCGGGCCCGGCCGCGAGGAGGGCCGCCGTGAGGGCTCCCGCGGTGATCGCTGCCAGCATGGTCGTTCACCGTTCCTGGGGTGTCGTGATGGGTTTCCCCCTGTCGTCCGTGCTACGGGATCAACGAGCGGGCCGCCGCCAGGGCACGCCATTCGGATGAAGATCACGGGTTCGTCACATCCGCCCCCGATGAACCTCCTGTCACTCCTTGGGCGTACGCTGTATGGCTGTCATCGGGGGGAATCAGGGAGTCACGGTGTTGGAAAGTGTGGGGTCGCTGACCAGCGGCCCTTGGATCTACGCGCTGGTCGCCCTGTCCGTGCTCCTCGACGTCTTCCTGCCCGTGCTGCCCAGCGGAGTTCTCGTCATCACGGCGGCGACGGCAGCGGCGGCGGGCTCCGGGGCGGCCGTCGCGGGACAGGTCCCCCAGCACGTCCCCGACATCCTCTTCCTCATCCTCTCCGCGTCCTGCGCGTCCGTCCTGGGCGACCTGGTCGCCTACAAGCTGGCCTCGCGCGGCGGGGAGCGGCTGGACCGCGCGATCGCCCGTTCGCGGCGCCTGACGACCGCCCAGGCGCGCCTGGGCGACGCCCTGGCGCGCGGCGGCGGCCCCCTCTTCGTCCTCGCCCGCTTCGCCCCCGCCGGCCGCTCGGTCGTCTCCCTCGTCTCCGGCGCCGCCCACCGCCGCGTCCGCGACTTCCTCCCCTGGTCGGCCCTCGCGGGCGTCTGCTGGGCGGGCTACAGCGTGGCGCTCGGCTACTACGGCGCGCACTGGCTGGGGGCGAGCTGGCTGTCCACGGCGGTGTCGCTGCTGGCGCTGTTCGGGGCGGGGTCGGGGGCGGTCTTCTTGATGCGGCCCAGGGCGGCCTCGGCGTCGTAACGGGGCTCGGGAATTCGTACGACGGTCAGCTCGCGCTGGTCCTCCTGCCTCCCCGTATCTCCAGGCCGTCCAGCAGCTCGGCGGTGGCGCGGGCGATCGTCCGCACGGCGTGGTCGAAGACCTCTTGGTTGTGCGCGGCCGGGGCGCGGAAGCCGGAGACCTTGCGGACGTACTGGAGGGCGGCGGCCTGGATCTCGTCCTCGGTGGCCCGTTCGGGGAGGACGGGTGGGCGGAGGGTCTTGATGCTGCGGCACATAGGGCCAGTGTCGCTCTTGTGCCGCCGGTGAGGGGGCTCACCTAGGGAGCTTCCTTCGGGGCCCTTCCCGCGCGCGGGAGACGCTGGGACGATCATGGGCATGGCGGCCACCGTCTCGGGGCCGACCGGCGAAAGGACTTGTTCACCATGACGGACGACAAGCTGACCGTGGCGGTACTGGGCCCCGGCGGGGTGGGCGGCCTCCTGGCCGGCCTGCTGGCGCGCGAAGGACACCGGGTGGTGTGCCTGGCCGGCGAGGGAACGGCAGGGGTGCTGCGCACCGAGGGACTCCGGGTGCGCAGTGGGCAGTTCGGGGACTTCCACGCGCGCGTGGAGGCCGATACGGAGTTGCGGGTTCCGGTGGACGCGGTCCTGGTCACCGTCAAGCACACGGCCCTGGAGCCGGCCCTGGCCCGCGTACCGGCGTCCGCCCTGGGTGACGCTCTCCTGGTCCCGTTCCTGAACGGCGTGGAGCATCCGGCGGCCCTGCGCGCGCATCACCGGGAGGACCTGGTGGCGCCCGGGGTGATCCGCGTGGAGTCGACGCGGGTGTCCCCGGGGGTCGTCGAACACACCAGCCCCTTCACGGAGATCGACCTCACGGGCGTCCCGGAGTCCCGCCTGCTCCCCCTGACGACGGCCCTGTCCGAGGCGGGCCCGCGTACGAGGTTCCTGCCCGGCGAGACCGAGGTGCTCTGGGCGAAGCTGGCGTTCCTGGCCCCCTTCGCCCTCCTCACGACCCGCCATGCCGCCCCCATCGGCGACGTCCGCACCACCCACCGGGCCGAACTGGCGGCCCTGACCGAGGAGACGGCGGCGATCAGCACGGCGGCGGGCGCCCCCGCGGACCCGGCGGCCACCCTGGCCCGCTACGACGCGGTCCCGCCGGGCATGAAGTCCTCGATGCAGCGCGACGCGGAGGCGGGCCGCCCCCTGGAACTCGACGCGATCGGGCGGGCGTTGCTGAGGGCGGCGGAGCGGTACGGGGTGGCGGCGCCGGTGGCCGCGCGGGTGGTGGGTGAGCTGGAGGAGGCCCACCCGAAGCGGAATCGCATCCCGTAAAGCGAACAGTCGTACGACTCACTCGTTCGCGTGAACCCCTCGATGAACTCGCTTCTGAAAATCGAACAGGCGTAGCATTAGCCTCGTGGCTGAGACCTATGACTTTCCGAGCGACCTGCGCGCCGGTCAGGAGGAGCTGCATCAGGTCAGGGCCGAACTGTCGGCCCTGCTGAAGCGGTTGCCCTGGTCGGTCGAGCCGCTCGACGGCTTCAAGGACGGCGGGGGCTGGCGCAAGGTGGAGCGCCCCGCCTCCCCGGGCTGGTCGGCCGACGAGCAGGCCGAGGTGGAGAAGCTGCGCCGCCGGGAGCATGAGCTGGCGGTCTTCGTGACCGGCCACCGGTTCTGGACGGAGGTCGGGGCGGGGGACCGGGTGGAGGCCCGGATGCGGTTGAAGCGGGCGGAGGGGTGATGAGGGCCGGCTCCGGAGCTGTGGGGCCGGCCCTGGACTGTGGGGCCGGCCCGGAGTCAGGGCCGGCCCAGAGGAGCCGGCCCTGGGGAGCCGGCCTCGCATGGCCGGCCCCCCTCACCCAAGGGCTACAGCAGCCCCTTCATCTCCTTGATCTCCGCCTCCTGCGCGCTGATGATCCGCCCGGCGAGCGTCAGAGCGGGACCGTACTTCCCCTTGTCCTTCTCGACGGTCGCCATCGCGACGGCGCCCTCATGGTGCTCGACCATCATGGCCAGGAACTTCCGGTCGAACTCCGCCCCGGACGCCTTCTCCAGCTCCGTCACCTCGGCGGCGCCCATCATCCCGGCCATCCCGGAACCGCCGGTCATCCCGGAGCCGGTCATCCCCGAGCCGGTCGCCCCCGACCCGCCGGTCATCCCCGAGTGCCCGGAGTGATCCGCCCCGGCGGAAGCCGCCGGCACCTCCTCGCCCCACGCCTTCAGCCACCCGCTCATGGTCTCGATCTCCGGGTCCTGAGCCTTCTTGATCCGCTGCGCGAGATCCTTGACCCGCGCCGACGAGGCCCGCCCGGCGGCGAGTCCGGCCATCTCGACGGCCTGCCGGTGATGCGGGATCATCCCCTGCGCGAAGGCGACGTCCTGCGCGTTGTGCGCCCCGGCCGCCACGGAGGCCGAGGGAGAGGCGGAACCGGAAGCGGAAGCCGACGCGGACTCACCGCCACCGCCGCCACAAGCGGCGAGCGCGAGCGCGGCGGTCACCGCGACGGCCGCGTAACGGACCGGGCGCAGCCGCCCGTTGATGCTGTTGTCGATGCTGCTCATGCGTGAACTCCTGCATGTGAAGAGACCGTTCGGACACGACGGCGCACCGCACCACCCGAAAGGGGGCGGCCCGGCGCGCGAACTGTCTCTAGATCCGCAGGAGTTGGAGTTCAGCAAGGGAGGGCGGCGCCCGCGCCCCCTCGGGGTCCCCGGCGAGTCCGGCGCACCGGACTTCCTGCGGTACGCCGACGGCGACCGGGTCGGCGACCAGCGCCCCCAGTACCGGCGCCCCGCTCAGCCCCGCCGCCGAACAGGTCGGGTCGGCGTGCATGACGTGTCCGCCGCCGCAGTGCCCGTCCCCGGCACAGCCGCCGTGGACAACCTCACCGGAGCCGACGGCAACTCCGCCCATCGCAGGGCCACTTGCCGCCATGGCCGACGTACCGCCGCCGTGCCCGGTGCCGTGCGCCCCGCCGGGCGCCAGCCCGTGCATCGCGAGGAGTCCGGCCAGCACCCCGAGGACACAGAACGCGCGCCGCAGGACGGCGGCGGGGCGGTGTCGCTGGGGTCGGGTCACGGGGTCATCCTAGGGAACGCCTGTGCGCGCCACGGCGACCGACCCCCCGCTCGGCGCACCCGGCCGCCCCGCCGGACCCACGGCAAAGGCCCCCACCAGCGACGATGAGGGCCTTGCGACATGTGGGCGCGGACGGTTTCGAACCGCCGACATCCTGCTTGTAAGGCAGGCGCTCTACCCCTGAGCTACGCACCCGTCCCCGGAGTTCACGCACCCGGGACGAGTCGACAGCCTACCCTGCCGGGGGCGCGGTCCCGCAAACCCGTGCCGCCGGGGGTTATCCCCACCCCGGAGACGGGAGCGGGCCGGATCGCCCCGCACCCTCAACCGGCCTAGTTTCAGGGGCAGATCACGCCGACTCCGCCCAGGGGGACCCCCGCCATGACGGCCCGCACCCGCACCACCGCCCGCACCCTCCTCGCCACCACCGCGGCAGCCCTCCTCGCCCTCACCGCCACCGCCTGCGGCGCGCGGCCCTCCGACGACAAGGACCCCGACCACCGCACCTTCACCTTCAGCGGCCCCACCCTGACGATCGACTCCGACAACTCGGCGCTGGAGGTCGTCGCGGCCGACGGCAACAAGGCGGGACAGGTCGAGGTCACCCGCTGGTTCACCGGCTCGGTCCTGATCGGCAGCGACCCGAGACCCACCTGGTCCATGGACAGGAGCACCCTCACGCTGCGCCGGCACTGCTCCGGCATCGTCGTCGACTGCGCCGCCAAGCACCGTGTCCAGGTGCCACGCGGTGTCTCCGTGAAGCTGATCGGCGAGGACGGCGGCATCAAGGCCACCGGGTTCCGCGACCCGCTCGACATCCGCTCCGAGGACGGCTCGGTCCGCGTCAGCGACACCTCGGGCCCGCTGAACGTGCGCACCGACGACGGCTCCGTACGCGCCGAGGTCTCCTCCCGCGAGATCACCGCCCGCACCTCCGACGGCTCGCTCCGGCTGACCCTGACCGCCGTACCGGACCGGATCGACGCCCAGGGCGCCGACGGGAGCGTCACGATCGAGGTGCCGGCGGCGACGTACAAGGTGAGCGCGAAGGCCGACGACGGCAGTACGCGGGTGTCGGTGCCGCGCTCCGGCGACAGCGCCCACGAGATCACCGCCCGCGTCTCCGACGGCAGCCTCACCATCCGGCCGCGCCCCTGACCCGTATCGCGAACCGACCGCCCCGTGTGTTCGTCCTTCACCGGTGGGACAATGAAGTCCGGGCCGACGACTGCACGGGAGAGGGATGTGACGGCGACACCATCACAGCCGAGTTCGCCGCCGAGCGCACAGGACCGCCCCTACAGATCACACCCCCTAAGGGACGCCGCTCCCCTAAGGGCCACCCTTCCCCTAAGGGACGCCCTCCGCCCCCTAAGGGCCCCCCTCCCCGTAAGGGCCGCCCTCCGCCCCCTAGGGGACACCCTCGCGCTCCTCGCCGCCCTCCCCCTCCTCAGCGCCCTCGCCCTCCCCGCCGCCTTCGCCGGTGGCGGCACCCGGCGCTGGTTCGGCGGCCGGGCCGAAGGGCAGCGGGCGGAGGCGCAGGCCGCCAAGGACGCCGCCGCAGCCGCCTTCTACGAACTGGACACCGCCCAGCGCGACCTGCGGATCTCCATCGAGACGATCACCGCGGTCGACGACTCCCCGGCGGCCCGCCGCGCGATCACCGACTTCCAGCAGCTCGGCCGGCGCATCGACGAGGTCAGCGGCCAGTACATCACCGCCGTGGACGCCCACGACCTGGACCGCGACGACCTGGAGGCGTCCGCCGCCGCGCAGGCCCGCACCCAGCTCACCCGGGCCAAGGACGAGCTGGTCCGCGCCAAGCAGGACCTCGACCGGTACGCGAGCGGCCTGGGCCCGCTGCTCGGGAAGGCGGAGACCCAGCTGGCCCGGCTCGCCCCGGCCGTCGAACGCGGCCGGCAGGCGCTCCTTGCCGCCTCCAACGCGCTGGACGCCGTACGCGAGAGCGGTCTGAAGGCCGACGATCTCGCCGCGCGGCTGGCGGCGCTGGGGCCCGAGCTGACGAAGCTGAACCAGGGGGCCGGGCAGCACGGGGTCGCGGAGACCCTGGAGCGCGCGGAGCGGGTCGCGCGGGACGCGGAGGCGATCCGCGCGCAGGCCGGGCGGCTGCCGCAGCAGGCCGCCGACATCGATCACCGGCTGGTGTCGCTGCGCACCCGCGCCCAGGCGCTGACCACCCGTGCCGCGCAGGTCGACCCGGTGCTGAGCGAGCTGCGCCGCCGGTTCGCCGCCGCCTGCTGGCAGGACCTCCAGCGGGTGCCGCAGCAGGCCGCCGAGAACGTCCGGCAGGCCGAGGCGAAGCTGACGGAGGCGCGGGCCGCGCGGGAGGCGCAGCGCTGGCCGGACGCGACGGCGCTGCTGACGACCGTGCGCGCACTGCTGAACGCGACGGACGAGTCGGTGTCGGCCGCCGGGGAGCGGCTGACCAGGCTGAACGCCGTGCAGAAGGATCCGCAGCAGGAGATCGAGCGGACCCGGTTCGCGATCCGGGACGCGCAGCGGCTCGCGATGACCGGCCGCAGTACCCCCGATCCGCGGCACGCCCGGCCGCTGGACGACTCGGTGGCCCGCCTGGACCGCGCGATCGCGGGTCTTGAGGGGCGTCACCCGGACTACTGGCACTTCCTGACCGAGACGGAGGGGGTGCGGGAGACCGTGGCGGGCGTCGTCTCGCGGATCAGGGAGGAGCGGGGGACGCCGGGGCACTGAGCCGGCCCCGGTGACCTGGGGCGTTGCCCTCGCGGAGGGGCGGGCGGACACTGAAAGAGCCGCACCGAGTCGAGGAGGCGGAGATGGCTCTTCACCTGCCGCACGCCCACGGACCCCGTTTCCACTTCGACCGCCGCCGTGTCCGCCTCGACGACCGGCTCCCCGTCGACCACCGGCTGAACCAGGTCTACCGGGCCGGCGCCGGCCTGATGGGCGTGTTCCTGCTCGCCTTCGGCATCCTGGGCGTCATCGACAGGATCGGTTTCTTCGACACGGGCGGGGACACCGTGTGGGGGCTGAGCACCAACGGCGCGCTGAGCTGGCTGTCGATCGCGGCGGGGCTGCTGCTGCTCGCCGGGATGACCGTCGGCGGGAACTTCGCGTCGACCCTGAACATGACACTCGGCGCGCTGTTCGTCCTGAGCGGCTTCCTCAACCTGGGCCTGCTGGGGACCGCGCAGAACTTCCTGGCCTTCAAGATCCAGAATGTGCTGTTCAGCTTCGCGGTCGGGCTGCTGCTGATGGTCTTCGGGATGTACGGCCGGGTCGGCTCGGCGCTGCCGCACGACAACCCCTACTGGAGAGCCCGCCACCCCGGAAGGTGACGGGCTCTCGCACCCCGTAGACCCTTGGGTCCCCTAGGACCCCCAAGTCCCTCAGGTCCCCCAGGGCCCTCAGGGGATCAGGTGCGGTACGCGTAGTAGTACGCGTTCGGGTACGACGCGAGGACGCTCGACAGGGAACGCCGGTAGGTGTTCGTCGAGTGGTACGTCAGGTACGGCATACCGTTCGAGACGTACGAGACGATCATGGTGTGGTCCTTGGAGCCGTCCCGGTCGAAGTCGACCTGGAGGACGTCGCCGACCTGCATCTGGTAGACGTTCGCGAGGGCCGTGGTGCGCTTGGAGTTCTGCGCGTACCAGGACCACTCGTTGACACCGACGAACGAGTACGACTGGATGTCGCTGTTGCCGAACCACTTGGTGTAGTCGTACACGTACCCGGGCTCGTGCTTCCAGCCGCCGGCCTTCAGGGACTGGCTGACGAAGTTGGTGCAGTCGCCGCCCGCGCCCTGCCCGTTGAAGTTCGGGTAGGCGGTGTTGTAGTTCGACCAGTACTGCTCCGCGTACGTGGCCATCGCCTTGTAGTCGTACGTGCCCGAGGTGAGGTTCTTCGGGACGGCGGCCGGGTTGCGGGTGGTCGCGGCGCGGGCGGCGGCCGGCATGTCGGTCGCGGCGGCGGCCGGCTTGACGGTGGCGACGGCGGGGGCGGCGACCTGGTTGACGGCCGTGCCGCCGGTGTCGGTCGCGCGGACGCCGGTGAGCTGCCAGTCGCCGTTCGGGCCGGCCTGGAAGGTCAGCTGGTGGTGGGCCTGGAAGCCGGTGGTGGCGGGCTCCTTGCCGGTGACCTTCTCGTAGGTCAGCGTGGTGGTCTCGGTGACGTCGGCCTTGGCGGTGCGGCCGGTGACCTTGACCTTGTCGAGGGCGACGCTGGTGGCGCCCTTGCTGTACTTCTCGCCGAGCTTGGCCAGCTGCGTCTTGCGCTGGGTCAGCCGGCCGAGGGTGCTGCTCTCGGCGCTGTTCTGCTGGGACGACAGCTTGACGCGCCCGTGGAAGCCGTGGGTCAGCGGCTTCGGGGACGTACCGGTCTTCGTGTCGTCGACCAGCGCCTCGGTGCGGTCGGTGAAGACCGCGTCGGCGAGCTTCTGGAAGGTCGCCCGGGTCCTGGCGTCCACCGTCGGGTCGGCCGGGGTGGCCGCCCCGGCGGACCAGTTCGGGAGCAGCGCGACACCCGCGGCGACCGAGGCGGCGGTCGCCGTGAATATGGTGACGCGACGCCGCGAACGGCTCAATTTCCTTGACTTCACTGATAGTTCCCCTCTTGCCCCGGCGGGAGGGATGCCGGGGTAGCGGAATCCTTGCATGCCGTGTGTGGCTCTTGTGAAGAAGGTCGGCCCGGCGGGCGGGAGAGTTATCAGACCGTCACTGGGCCGCACGCGAAACGGTCATTGCACCACCGTCGACCAGTCCGGCGACTGGGCCGGGTCCAACGTCCGCAGCCGCGCCAGGGTTTCGGGGCTCTGGACGTCCATCCAGTCGGCCAGCTCCCTGAAGGACACGCACTTGACGTCCTTCTTGGTGCACATGTTCTTGATGGCGTGGTCGACGGCCTTCATGTAGATGCCGCCGTTCCAGTCCTCGAAGTGGTTGCCGATGAACAGGGGCGCCCGGCTGCCGTAGTAGACCCGGTTGAAGCCGGCCATGTAGGAGTCGATGGTCTGCTGCTGCCAGCCGGCGTACTTCGCGGGGTCGCCCTCGGTCTCGCCGTTGCTCTGGTTGTAGAGGAAGTTGAAGTCCATCGACAGCGCCTGGATGTCACCGAACGGCAGCCCCTGGAGCGGGAAGTCCCACATCCCGTCCTTCTTGGCGGGCCAGATCTGGAAGCCGCCGGGCGAGGAGGCGTCGTAGCGCCAGCCGTAACTCTTCGCGGCCTTCAGCAGGTTGTCCTGGCCTTCGAGGCAGGGCGCGCGGCCGCCGGTGACTTCTTTCCTGAAGTCGAAGGGCAGCGGGTCGATGCTCTTGAAGCCGGTGTTGGTCTTCCAGTTCTCGACGAACGAGTAGAACTGGTCGATCTCGCTCTTCCACTCCTCAACGCTCCAGTCGCCGCCGCCCTTGGCGCCGCAGAAGTGCCCGTTGAAGTGGGTGCCGATCTCGTTGCCCTCCTCCCAGGCCCGGCCGAGCTGTTCCAGCGTGGTGCGGATGTGCTCGTCGGTGGCGTAGCTGATCGCCGCGCTGCCCTGGGAGTGCATCGGCGGGTTGTAGAGGTTCTTCTTGCTCTTGGGCAGCAGGTAGATGCCGGTGAGGAAGAACGTCATGTGCGCGTTGTACTGCTGCGCCATGCTCCGGTAGTGGGAGAAGAGCTGGTCGTCGCCCTGGAGGGCGCCGTCCCAGGAGAAGACGACGAACTGGGGCGGTTTCTCACCGGGCTTGAGCGGCTCGGGCTTCAACTGCCCGGTCTGCGGGCCGGTGTAGGACGTCGAGCCGTCCCCGAGCACCTTGGTCTTGCCGTCCCAGGGCTCCTCGCCGGCCTTCACCCCGCTCTGTCTCCCGGCCTGTTCGACCGCGGTGGGCGTGGTGCGGTCGGTGCGGGAGAGCACGAGGTAGCCCGCGAGCAGCGAGGCGACGACGAGGAAGGCGGCCAGGGAGAGGAAGCCGGCCCGGGGACGCGCGGCGGCAGCGGGGTTCGGCCGCGGCTTCGGGGGCTTGCGGCGGCGGCCCGACGGTTGTTTCATGTGCGGCTCATTCTGCTGGGGGACGACGGCTGGTCACGGTGGTCCGGCCCGGTGGTCAGCCGAGCGAGCCCACGGCCCGTGACCAGATGCCGTACGGGACGCTGCCGGCCGGGGTGCCGGCGACGCCCTCCAACGGCAGGGGTTCGAGGCTCTTGGTGAGGTCGATGCGGTAGACGACGACCGCCGTGGAGACCTTCGCGGCGGTGCCGACGTACCAGGAGGCGGTGTCCTTCTCGTTGCCGCCGGACTTGCCGGCGATCCGCGCGGCGGACGGGGCGGCGCCCGGGTGCGCGGCCTGGAAGGAGTCGGCGAGCGCGGCGGTCACCTCCTCGGCGACCTCCGCCCGCACGGCCCGCCGCGCGTCGGCCACGGTCAGCTCGACGGGGCTGCCGTTGCGGGTCAGTCTGCTCACCGAGTACGGCTCGGTGTGCATCCCCTCGGCGGCGAACGTGCTGTACCCGCTGGCCATCCGGATCGCGCTCGGCGTGGAACTCCCCAGCGACAGCGCGGGCACCTGCGCGCCGATGCTCGACGACAGCAGCCCGGCCGCCTCGGCGGTCCTGCGGACGTTCTCCAGACCGGTGTCCATCCCCAGCTGCATGAACGGCGTGTTCACACTGAGCGCGAGCGCCCGCCGCAGCGAGATCGACCCGTACGACTTCCCGTCCTCGTTCTTGGCCGCGACCGGCTTCCCGCTGCGGTCCCAGTACGGCCCCTCGGGCGTGCGCAGCAGCACCTTGTCGTCGCCGTCGTACACGGTCTGCGCGGTGACCGACTCGACCGGTCCCTCCCGCGTCTTGCGCACCCCGTGTTCGAGGCCGGCCGCGTACACGAACGGCAGGAACGCCGAACCGGCGGGCACCGTCGTCGCGTTGGACTCGTTGTAGCCCTGCGTACGGTGGTCGGGGCCGCCGTAGACGGCGAGGATCCGGCCGTCCGAGGCGACCGAAGCCGCCCCGTAATGAGCCGACCTGGCGGCGGCCGGGTCGTCCTTCTTCGCCTGCTCGCGGGCCTTGGCGACCGAGTCCGTCAGCTGGGTCTCGCGGTTCTTGTCGAACGTCGTGTAGATCTGGTAGCCGCCGAGGTCGAAGTCCTTGTCGGAGATGTTCGCGGCCTTCTTGGTGTACTGGACAGCCAACTCGACCAGGTAGTCGGTCTGTTGACCGGTGTCATAGAGCGGGTTGGTCTTCAGCGGCTCGGGGAACGTCGTGTACTTGGCGCGTTCCGTCTTCGACAGCTTGCCGATCTCGACCATGCGGTCCAGGATCCACTTCCAGCGCTCCTCGGCGCGGGCGTGGTTGGCCTTGGACAGCGTCGGGTCGTACAGGCCCGCGCCCTTGAGCAGCGAGGCGAGCAACGCGCCCTCGCTGGCGTTGAGTTCGCCGACGTCCTTGCCGTAGTAGGCCTGGGCGGCGCGCTGGATGCCGTACGTGCCCCGGCCGAACCAGCTGGTGTTGAGGTAGCCCTGGAGGATGTCGTCCTTGCTCATCTGGTTGTCCAGCTTGAGCGAGATCATCGCCTCGGTGAACTTGCGGCTGAGGGTCTGGTCCTGGTTCAGGTAGACGTTCTTGACGTACTGCTGCGTGATCGTCGAGCCGCCCTGGGTGTCGCCCGAGCCGATCGTGCGCAGCAGGGCCCGGCTGATGCCCTTCACGGAGATCCCGGGGTCGCTGTAGAAGCTCGCGTTCTCGGCGGCGAGGACGGCGGAGCGCACGTCCTCGGGGACGTCCTTCAGCGGCATGTCCTGGCGCTGGACCCAGCCCGTGCGGGCCATCGGGGTGCGGTCGGACCAGAAGAAGACGTTGTCCTGCTGCTTGGCGTAGGAGTTGAGGTCCGGGATGTCGGTCGTGGCGTAGGCGACGCCGAGGAAGAGGAAACCGAGCCCCGCGCCGGTGAGGAGGCCGACGGCGCCCTGCCGCCGGGAGGGCACCCAGCGGCGCCAGCCCTGCCGGCCCGGACGGGGGTACTGGGGGCGCAGTCTGTGAAGATACGGGGCGAGCGGGGCGAGCCGGACCTTGAGGGCGGCGAGGAGCCGCCGCACCGGGGACGGCCGGAGCTCTTTGCGCCGCTCCAGCCGGCTGCGCCCCTCGGGTATCTCCTCGGGTATCTCCTCGGGTATCTCCAGGTCGGCGATCCGCAGCTGCATCGTCTCGTCGGCCTTCGGAATGCCGGCGGGAATCTTCAACTGCATCGTCTCGTCGGGCCGTTGCCGCCGCTGCTGCTCCGGCTCCCGGGGCTCCTCCCCCTCCCCCCGTCTGGTCACGACAGCGTCTCCCTCCGCACTCGTGGCTGCCGCGCGCGGTGGGCGCACAGGCGAACGGGGGTCACTCTGTCGCCCTGGTCACGGCTGCGAACCCCCCGCGTCCCCCCGACCTCACGGTGCTCGCGGCCCGCTCAAACTACCAGTGGCCTTCGCAAGTTCTCCACACGCGAAAGCGACAGAAATGAACGCAATCACTGACCACGGCGGGAAAGAGGGGGGTGGTTCTTGGTCACACCTCACTAGTGTGACCCTCATGCCTCGATACGAATACCGCTGCCGCACCTGCGGGGACACCTTCGAACTGTCCCGCCCGATGTCCGAGTCCAGCGCCCCGGCGAACTGCCCCGCCGGGCACGGGGACACGGTGAAGCTGCTGTCGGCGGTGGCGGTGGGTGGCACGGCGAGTGCGGCGCCGCGGCCGCAAGGGGGCGGCGGGGGCGGGGGCTGCTGCGGCGGAGGGTGCTGCGGGGGTTAGCCCTCGCATAGACCCCCAAAAAGAACCCGGCCGCTCAAGCCCCCAGCCCCGCAAGCCCCCAACCCTCACCCTTTGGCCGCCCCCAAAAACTCCCGCAATATCCGCTCCCCCGCCAGCACCCCCCGCTCCGGCAGCGCCACAACCCCCTCCGCCACCCACCCGCTGTCCGCCAACTCCCCATGCCCGGGCCGCCATCCCCGGTCCACGGCCTCCAAGAGGTCCGCGTCCAGCAGAGAATCCCCGGCCCCCACCGACAGCTCGGCCCCCACCCGCCGCACGACCTCCCGCACCGCCGCGCTCTTGGTCAGCGGGCGGGGGACGACGTACAGCTTGCGGCCCTGCAAGGACACGCCCCAGCCCAACTCGTCCGCCCAGGCCGTCAGTTCCTTCACCCAGGACTCCGGCAGCAGCTCCCGCTCCACCACCAGGTAGGCGAACAGCTCCTCGGCGACGCGCTGTTTGCGCAGCCACACGGGGTCCGTGACGGACGTCAGGTGGGCCTCTATCTCCGCCAGCGGGGCGCACTCCGAGGACAGCCGGGACATCACCCGCCGGCTCCAGTCGGCGTCGCTCACCCCGTCCACCAGGAGATGGCCGCCGTTCGCGCAGATCGCGTACTTCGGGGCCGGGCCCGGCAGGTTGATGCGCAGGTACTGCTTGCGGGTCCGGGTCGTCGTCGGCACGAACACCGACACGTCCCCCAGCTCCGTCAGCAGCCGGGCCGCCGTCTCGGTCATGAAGGACAGCGGACGGCTCTCGTGCACCTCCACGCACAGCAGGCGCGGCGCGCGGGCGTCGGGCATGGTCAGCGCGAGGGCCGACGGGGAGTAGATGAGCGTACGGTCGAGATCGCTCGCCACGAGGACCGGCATCAGACCGTCACCGCCTTGCCGTCGGCGCCGGTGGCGCCCCGGGTGTACTGGGGGTGGATCAACCCCATGCAGGTGTACGGGAGTTCACCGACCTCCTCGACCGGCACCCCGCGCTGCGCGGCCAGCAGCCGGACGTGGTCGAGGTCCGCGCCCGCCCCGGCCCGCGCGAGGATCTTCCACGGCACCCGCCGCAGCAGCACCCGCGTCGTCTCCCCCACCCCGGGCTTGACGAGGTTCACGTCATGGATCCCGTACTCGGCGCTGATCCGCTCGACGGCGGCCCACCCCTCCCAGGTGGGCGTACGGTCGCTGGCCAGCAGCTCCTTGACCGCCACCGCGACCGTCTCCACCACCTCGGGGAACCGCGCCGACACCGCGTCCAGGAACCCGACGGAGACGTCGGCCCCGGCCAGCTCGCGGTAGAACTTGGCGCCGTGGAAGTCGTCGGGCCCGACCAGGTCCGCCCGCAGGACAGTTCGCGAGATCAGCCCGGACACGGTCGAGTTGAGGCACGCCGAGGGGATCAGGAAGTCCTCCCGGGTGCCGTACGTCCGGACGCAGGAGCCGGGGTCGGCGAGCACCGCGATCTCCGGGTCGAAGCCCGTCGCGCCCCCCGCCTCCTCGAACTCCCTTACGGCGGCGGCGAGTTCGCGGGTGATCGCGCCCTTGCCGGTCCAGCCGTCGACGAACACCACGTCCGCCGGGTCGTGACGGTCGGCCAGCCAGCGCAGCGCGTTGGCGTCGATGCCCTTGCCCCGCACGATCGACACGGCGTAATGCGGCAGTTCGAGCCCGTACCGGAAGCCGGCCCAGCGCCGCATCAGCACCCCGACCGGGGTCCCCGCGCGGGCCAGCGAGACCAGCACCGGACGCGGCGACCGCTCGGCGAGCACCGTCTCCGTGACCACCCCGACGGCCTGCGCGAGCCGCGCCGAGGAGGCGTCCAGGGCCGTCTGGAACAGGTCCTGGTAGGACTCGTTGGGCTGGTACTCGATCGGCAGGGACTCCGCGTAGTGCGCGCCCCCGCTCTGCACGGCCTCCTCCCGCTCCTCGGTCGGCGCCTCCAGGACCACCTCGGAGAGGTCCTGGAGCAGCCAGCCGACCTCCTCCGGCGCGTACGAGGAGAACGCGGGTCCGCGCAGGGGCTCGGGCAGCATGGAGGGCCTTTCGGAGACGTACGGGGGGACGTACGAGGGGACGACCGCGAGGACGACGTGCGGGGCGGCGGCGGCGAGCTGGGCCAGCAGGCCGCCGGGGGCGTGGAGTTGAGGGGTGTCGGCGGTGGAGTCGACGACGAGGACGACCGCGTCGAAGCCGGCGCCGGCGATGTTGTAGACGAAGCGGTCGCCGGGGCCGTCGGCCGGGTCGTCGTGCGCGGGGAAGGTCAGCCGGGTGCGGATCGCGTACCCGGGGTCGTCGACGGCGAGCACGGGTGAGCGGGTCGTCGTCGAGTAGCGCACCTCCGCCGCGATCACCGCCTCCAGTTCGCGGGCGATCCGCAGCGGGGTGTACATCAGCTCCTCGAAGCCGAGCACCGACACCCGCCGGGCGTCCTGCGGCAGCGCCTCGGCGAGCCGGGCGGCCATGGCGGGCAGCGCCGCGTCCAGCCGTACCCGGTGCTGCGGGGTGAAGCCGTGCCGCCCGCCGTCGGGCAGCCCGCGCGGCCACAGCAGCTCGACGCGGCCGACGCGGCCGTACGGCGGCTGCGGCGCGCGGCTCTCGTCGTGCCGCTCGACCAGCGCGCGGCCCTTCTCCAGGACGTCCTCCGGGAGCGTGACCGTGCCCGAGGCCGCCGCGACCAGGTCGACGCTCGCGCCGATCTCGCGGGCGAACTCCGCGAGCCGGCCCGCGTCCTGGGCGGAGCGCATGTCGACCAGGGCGACCACCACGTACCGGCGTCTGGGGTAGCGCTCGTGGAGGTCGCGGATGGTGTTGAGGACGGTGTTGCCGGTGGAGAACTCGTCGTCGACGAGGACCAGCGGGCCGGCGCCGGCGAGCAGGGCGGTGTCCTCGGGCAGCAGCAGGTGGGACGTGGCGTGCGAGTGGGCCTCCTCGAAGCCGCCGGCCGGGGCGACTCCGGCCACCGGGCGGCGCGTCGAGTGCAGATACGTCACCCCGCCGAGGCCGTCGGCGACCGAGTGGCCGAGGCTCGTCGCGGTCTCCGCGTAGCCGAGGACGACCGCAGAATCCGCGTCGGCGCCCAGGAGTTCGCGCACCCGGCGGCCCAGCGCGATGCCCTGGCCGTAGACCACGGACGGGGACTGCGGGACGTGCTTGCCGAGCACGTTGGAGACGAGGAGATGCGCGCGCCGGGGGTTGCGGCGCAGGGCGAGCCCCAGCATGCCGGGCAGCGCGGCGTCTCCCGCCAGCTCGACCCCGAGCCGCCGCGCGACCCAACTGCCGGACCAGACCTGGTCGTTCACTTCGTTCCTCACCGCTCGATACACCGAATTACGCCGGGATCCCGGCGGCCAGCAGCTCCACGAACCCGATGTCCTCGCGCGCCACCCCGAAGACCTCCGCGCGCAGCATCGTCCGCTCCGCCCACGCGCGGTGCGGCTTCACCTCGTTCATCTTGTTCGTGTACTGCGAGCGCAGCACGCCCCCGCCGCCCTGCTCGGGCCGCAGGATGTCGACGGCGTCGCTGTACTCCTCATGGCTGACGACGGACAGCGCGTGGACGGCCGGCACGTGCGAGGGGTGGATGCAGGTCTTGCCGAGGAGGCCGTTGGCGTGGTCGAGGGAGATCTCCCGCAGCAGTCCGTCCATGGCGTGCTCGATGAGCCGTTCGCGCAGGTCCCCGGCGTGGCCCTCCAGGAAGGGGCTGGCGCGCAGCTGGGGCTTGAACATGCGCTGGGGGACGCGGAAGTACTCCCAGACGGGTCCGGTGACGGTGAACCCGCTGCCGTCGGCGCGGCCGAGCATGTTGACGACGTCGGCGATGACGGAGGCCACGATCTGGACGTCGTAGGCGGTCATGTCGGGGGCGCGGCGCAGGCCGTAGGAGGAGCAGAAGTCGGTGACGCCCAGGCGCAGGGCGAGGACGCGGTCGCGGTATTTGTCGACGGCGCGGGCGATGCCCTCCAGGGCCTCCACGCGGGACTCGCGGTACATCAGCTCGGGGGTCTCCAGGACGGGCATCCCGAAGAGGCGCCGGCCGCTGTCCTGCTCGGCGGCGCTGAGGGCTTCGAGGAAGGCGGTGCCGCGCTCCTCGGTGAACTTGGGGAAGACGAAGCCGCTGAGGAGGCGGACGTCGGCGCCGAGGCGGCGGACGAGGTCGGGGATCTGTTCGGCGGTGCGGACCCGGATGAACAGCAGGGGGAGTTCTTCGGGGCGGGTGGCGAGGTCGGCGAACTGGCGGACCAGGTTCTCCTCGCCGGCGGCCACGTCCTCGTCACCGATGGAGTCCTCCAGGCACAGGACCATCGAGACGACGCCCTGGGCCGCCTGCTTGAGTATGTCGTCGGCGAGGCGGGGGCGGGTGGCGGGGCTGTAGAGCGTGGCGCCGAGGGCGGCGGCCAGCAGGCGGGGCCCGGAGTCGGGGCCGAACCGGCAGGGCTGCTGGTGAAAGAGGCGCTCTCGCTCGCCGGGGGCGATATGCCCGAAGTGCCGCATTGATCTCCCCAGTTACGGACGGTAATCCTGTGCCGTGTGTGGACGGGTGGCCGGTAATAGTACGTACCGATCCCCCCAAGAAGTTCCCGCCCGGAATGAATTTCTGGTAACGCCCCGGGCCGGCGGGGGGTGCGACGGGGTCCGCCACGTTGTCCTGACCAGGGCCCAGAGGGCAGGATGACCGCATGACGCACGCGATGCTGAAGGGGGCGAACGTCCCGCTGGAGGCCACCACGGTACGCGCCGTGCTGCGCTGGAACCCGGGCGCCGGGGTGCCGGACATCGACGCCTCCGCCCTGCTGCTCGGCGAGCGCGGCCGGGTGCGCTCCGACGAGGACTTCGTCTTCTACAACCAGCCCCGCCACCCCTCGGGGAAGGTCTGGCGGCTGGGCAAGAAGCGGGTCGCCGACGCGCTGACCGACACCATCCAGGCCGACCTGTCCGGCGTCGAGCCCGCCGTCGGCCAGATCATGCTGGTCGCCTCGACCGACGACATCCCCTTCGACCGCGTGACGTCCCTGAGCATCCTGCTCTACGACGCCCTCGCCGCCGGCTCCGAGCCGCTGGCCACCTTCGACGTCCGCCCCGAGACCGGCGAGGAGACCGCCCTCATCTGCGGCGAGCTGTACCGCAGGGGCGAGCGCTGGAAGTTCCGCGCGATCGGCGAGGGCTACTCCAACGGGCTCAAGGGGCTCGCCACCAACTTCGGCATCTCGGTCGACGAGCAGTCGGCCGCGCCAGCAGAGGAGCCCGCCGCGTCCGCGCAGACCTTCTCCCAGCCGCTCCCCCCGGAGCAGCCCCCGGCCGTCCCGGCCCAGCCGCCCCACCAGCCCGCGTACGGCTACCCCGCGTCGCTGCCGACGTACGGCCACGCGCAGCCGGCGTACGGCTACCCCCAGGAGTTCACGATGCCGCCGCAGGGGCCGCAGTTCATCGGCAGGTAGTTCGGCTGCCGCGCCGTCGTGGCTGGTCGCGCAGTTCCCCGCGCCCCTTACGGGGCGCTACTTGTCGACCTTCTTATAACCCCGCCCCCACTGCAACCCCCACCCGTACAGCCGGTCCAGCTCCGCCTGGAACCCGTACACGAACCGCACCTCGCGGCGGACGATCAGTTCGTTCTTGACGTTCTCGATCATCACGACCGCGCAGGAGCGGGCCTGCGGATGCCGCTCGTCGAGACCGACCTCTATGCGCGGCCCGTTGCTCGGATAGAGCGTGACCATCGCGTGGGTACGGTCGAAGGCGGGCGTCTGGTCGTAGATGTACACGAAGACCAGCAGCCGCCTGATCTGCTCGCGGTGGTCGAGGTTGACGTACATCGTCTCCCCCGACGCCGACCCGAACCGGTCGTCCCCGCTGAGCTTGACGTAGGGCGGCCCGTTGACGTCCCCGAGCAGATTGCCGAGCGGCTGTACGACGCCCCGGGAGCCGTCGGTGAGTTCGTAGAGGCAGCCGAGGTCGAGGTCGACGTTGACCATGCTCTGGCTGTGGCCGATGACCTCCGGGGGCTTGAGCGCCTTGAAGGGGTGGCGCAGCAGGCTCTCGCGCTGGCCGCCGCCGAAGCCGAAGTCGTCCGAGGTCCGCATCCGCCAGGTCAGGTTGACGCGGAGGTTGCCGGTGGCCGCGCCCTGTTTGGTGAGGGAGACCTGGGCGTGCCGTTTGGTGAGTTCGATCGCGTTGCTGCCCGAGGTGCCGGAGTCGAACTCGGCGGAACGGCTGCCGAGTAGCCCGTCGAAGAAGCCCATGTCCCGCCCCCAGTAGGTGTCTTGGATACGTCTGGCGGGGCGGCCGTAGCGAACAGCCGCCCCGCACAGAAGCGTTCCTCTCCGGGAAGGTGATCACACCCCCCGGAGGGTTTTCATGGTGGTCTCAGACTCCGGACGACACCTCAGCCCGCTCGTCCGAGCCCGCCGCTTTTCCCTCGGCCGCCGCGAGGGCGCGGTTGCGCCGGACCGAGGACCAGAAGGACAGGCCGATCAGGACGACGCCGACGAGGCCGGTGATGACCTCGTTGATCTGGTACTGGATCGTGATCAGCAGGATCGCGGCCAGGGCGCCGATCGCGTAGTGGGCGCCGTGCTCCAGGTAGACGTAGTCGTCCAGGGTGCCCTGGCGGACCAGGTAGACGGTCAGCGAGCGGACGTACATCGCGCCGACGCCGAGGCCGAGGGCCATGAGAACGATGTCGTTGGTGATGGCGAACGCGCCGATGACACCGTCGAAGGAGAAGGAGGCGTCGAGGACCTCCAGGTAGAGGAACATGAAGAAGGCGGCGCGGCCGGCCATCAGGATCACCGGCTTGCTCTTGCCGGTGCGCTGGGCCTCTTCCTCCTCCTCGGCCTCGCGTTCCTCGTCCTCCTCCAGCTTGTCCTCGAAGTAGCCGGACAGCCCGCCGACGACCAGATAGGTGATCAGGCCCGCGATGCCGGCCAGCAGCACCGTCTCGGTCTTGTCGACATGTCCCCCGCCGTGGATGTGGGCGTGCGGGGCGACCGTGAACGCGGCGATCAGCAGGACGACCAGGGAGACGCAGACCGACAGCATGTCGACCTTGCCGAGCTTGGCCAGCGGGCGCTCCAGCCAGCCGAGCCACTTGATGTCCCGCTCCTCGAAGAGGAAGTCGAGGAAGATCATCAGCAGGAACATCCCGCCGAAGGCGGCGATCGACGCGTGGGCGTCGGTGACCAGCTCCTGGTAGCGGTCCTTGTTGTTGAGCGCGAGGTCGACGGCTTCGATGGGCCCGAGTTTGGCGCTGATGGCGACGATGACGACGGGGAAGACCAGCCGCATGCCGAACACCGCGATGAGGACGCCGACGGTGAGGAAGATGCGCTGCCAGAAGGCGTTCATCTTCTTCAGGATTCCGGCGTTGACCACGGCGTTGTCGAACGACAGCGAGATTTCGAGGATGGACAGGATCGCCACGACCCCGAGCCCCGTCCACCCCCCGTACAGGACACCGGCGACCAGGCCGAGCGCGGTCACCGCGAACGACCAGCCGAAGGTTTTCAGAAGCACTGGCTACCCAATCGTGTTAGTACGGGGCTCCCCCGCGCCGTATCTGGCTTTACTCACTGTTGACCACGAAATTCTAGGCCGTGACCGTCAGCCCCGGCCAGGTGGGGCTGAGGGATGAGATAGATCCAGGTCGCGGGGTCACGATCGGGCGTCCGCCCCGGATTACGAGACGTCGACGCCGAAGTCCAGCGCGATGCCCCGCAGCCCCGACGCGTACCCCTGTCCGACCGCGCGGAACTTCCACTCGCCCTGGTACCGGTACAGCTCGCCGAAGATCATGGCGGTCTCGGTGGAGGCGTCCTCGGAGAGGTCGTAGCGGGCGAGTTCCTGGCCGTCGGACTGGTTGACGACTCTGATGAACGCGTTGCCGACCTGGCCGAAGGTCTGGCCGCGTTCGTCGGCCATATGGATGGAGACCGGGAAGACGATCTTGTCGCAGTGGGCGGGGACCTTGGGCAGGTCGACGATCAGCGACTCGTCGTCGCCCTCGCCCTCACCCGTGAGGTTGTCGCCGGTGTGCTCGACCGAGCCGTCGGGGCTCTTGAGCTGGTTGTAGAAGACGAACCACTCGTCGCCCAGGACCCGGCCGCCGGCGCACAGCAGGGCGCTGGCGTCGAGGTCGAAGGGGGCTCCGGTGGTGGATCGAGCGTCCCAGCCGAGCCCGACCATCACCTGCGTGAGGTTCGGCGCGGCTTTGGACAGGGAGACGTTTCCTCCCTTGGCGAGCGTGACGCCCATGTGCTGGTCCTCCCCTGGTGGTGCGGTGCTTCTGCGGGTGTCCCTGCCCCTGCGGCGCCGGCCTCGAACGGCCGGCGCCGTGAGCGGGACGTCAGACGTTCACCCCGAAGTCCTGCGCGATCCCGCGCAGCCCCGAGGCGTACCCCTGGCCGATCGCGCGGAACTTCCACTCGGCGCCGTTGCGGTACAGCTCGCCGAAGACCATGGCCGTCTCGGTGGAGGCGTCCTCGGAGAGGTCGTAGCGGGCGATCTCGGCGCCGCCGGCCTGGTTGACGACGCGGATGAACGCGTTGCGGACCTGACCGAAGGACTGCTGGCGGTTCTCGGCCTCGTAGATCGAGACCGGGAAGACGATCTTGTCGACGTCGGCGGGCACGGTGGCGAGGTTGACCTTGATCGCCTCGTCGTCGCCCTCGCCCTCACCGGTCAGGTTGTCGCCGGTGTGCTCGACCGAGCCGTCGGGGCTCTTGAGGTTGTTGAAGAAGACGAAGTTGCCGTCACTGGCGACCTTGCCCGCGCTGTTGAGCAGGAGGGCGCTGGCGTCGAGGTCGAAGTCGGTCCCCGTCGTCGTACGCACGTCCCAGCCCAGACCGACGATGACGGCGGTCAGGCCCGGGGCCTCCTTGGTCAGGGATACGTTGCCGCCCTTGCTGAGGCTGACTCCCACGAGTCCTCCATTGGGTTTCGGGGGCGGGGAGCCCCGTCGTGCTTCGGATGTCGGATCAACGATCCGATCCTAGTGACGGGTTCCCGGCCCCCGCAGTCCCGGCGGACGGATATTCGGCGATCAGAGGGTGTCGAGCGCCTTCACGTACTCGTTCAGGTCACGCGCGTCGGGCAGGGCGTTGACGACGGTCCAGCGCACCACGCCCTCCTTGTCGATGACGAAGGTGCCGCGCACCGCGCAGCCCTTGTCCTCGGCGAAGACGCCGTACGCGCGGGAGACCTCGCCGTGCGGCCAGAAGTCGCTCAGCAGCGGGTACTCCAGGCCCTCCTGCTCGGCGAAGACCCGCAGGGTGTGGATGGAGTCGTTGGAGACGGCGAGCACCTGGGTGTCGCGGCCTTCGAACTTGGGGAGGTTGTCGCGCACCGAGCACAGCTCGCCCGTGCACACGCCGGTGAAGGCGAAGGGGTAGAACAGCAGGACGACGTTCTTCTCACCACGGAAGTCGGAGAGCTTGACGCTCGCTCCGTGGTTGTCCTTGAGCTCGAAGTCAGGGGCCTTGTCGCCGACCTGGATCGCCATCGGGATCTCTTCCCTTCGGTGGGGCTGTTCGGGGGAGGCCAGCCTACGGCGGCGGGGGCGGCGCGCATCCTCCAGGGGCGCCGCCCCCGCCCACGCTCACCTGCGGGAAACCCGGGGAATACCGCGATTGCGGGAAACCGTCACCGCTTGGCGGCCTTGGGGCTCAGCAACTTCGTCGCGACCCAGTCCTTGCCCGCGTTGACGCTCTTGGTCTGGGAGAGACCGGCGGTCTGCGCGGCGTCGTTGATCTCGCTGGGCTCGATGTAGCCGTCCCGGCCCGTCTTCGGCGTGAGCAGGACGATGTTCCCGTCCTCCTCCAGGTATCCGATGGAGTCGACGAGGGCGTCCGTCAGATCGCCGTCCTCGTCCCGGAACCACAGGACGACGGCATCAGCCACGTCGTCGTAGTCCTCATCCACCAGCTCGGTGCCGATGACTTCCTCGATGGACTCGCGGAGCTCCTGGTCTACGTCTTCGTCGTAGCCGATCTCCTGGACCACCTGGCCGGGCTGGAAACCCAGCCGCGTGGCCAGGTTTGTCTCCGCGTGGTCCGCGGTCGCGCTCACGGTCTGCCTCCTGATCATGTTTTCGGTAACTACTCGGACGCGCGCGTGCGCGCGGTGCCTGGCCGTAGTCCACACGGGCGGGGCGGATCGCGCAAGTACCCGGCGGTTCGGACCGCCTAAACGGTGACGATCCGGGCCGTGTCGCCGCAACTCCAGGCACCGATTCGGCGAGAAGAGTGACACAGACCACACCGTTACGGCCAGTTCTCGCGTTTGAAATACGGGGGGCGGCAGAAGATGCGGGTTACCCCGGAGTAGAGATGACGTCCACCGCCCCGGGGTACACGATGGACGACGGTGCAGGCAATACCCGACAGCTAAGGAACAGCGTGGCTTCCGGAACCGATCGCAATCCGATCATCATTGGCGGCCTTCCGAGTCAGGTTCCTGACTTCGACCCCGAGGAAACCCAGGAGTGGCTCGACTCGCTCGACGCCGCGATCGACGAGCGCGGCCGGGAGCGGGCCCGCTACCTGATGCTCCGGCTGATCGAGCGGGCGCGGGAGAAGCGCGTCGCCGTCCCGGAGATGCGCAGCACGGACTACGTCAACACCATCCCCACCAAGAGCGAGCCGTTCTTCCCCGGCAACGAGGAGATCGAGCGCAAGGTCCTCAACGCCACCCGCTGGAACGCGGCCGTCATGGTCTCGCGCGCCCAGCGCCCCGGCATCGGCGTCGGCGGCCACATCGCGACCTTCGCGTCCTCCGCGTCCCTCTACGACGTCGGCTTCAACCACTTCTTCCGCGGCAAGGACGACGGCGACGGCGGCGACCAGGTCTTCTTCCAGGGTCACGCCTCCCCGGGCATCTACGCCCGCGCCTACCTCCTCGACCGGCTCGGCGAACAGAACATGGACGCGTTCCGGCAGGAGAAGTCCAGGGCGCCGTACGGGCTCTCGTCGTATCCGCACCCCCGGCTGATGCCGGACTTCTGGGAGTTCCCGACCGTCTCCATGGGGCTCGGGCCGATCGGCGCGATCTACCAGGCGCGGATGAACCGGTACATGCGGGCGCGCGAGATCGCCGACACCTCCAAGTCGCACGTGTGGGCGTTCCTCGGCGACGGCGAGATGGACGAGCCGGAGTCGCTCGGCCAGCTGACCATCGCCGCCCGCGAGGGCCTCGACAACCTGACCTTCGTGGTGAACTGCAACCTCCAGCGCCTCGACGGGCCCGTACGCGGCAACGGCAAGGTCATCCAGGAGCTGGAGTCGGTGTTCCGGGGCGCCGGCTGGAACGTCATCAAGCTGATCTGGGACCGCAGCTGGGACCCGCTGCTGGCGCAGGACCGCGACGGCATCCTCGTCAACCGGATGAACACCACCCCCGACGGCCAGTACCAGACCTACGCGACCGAGTCCGGCGGCTACATCCGCGACCACTTCTTCGGGGACGACCAGCGGCTGCGGGCGATGGTCGAGGGGATGACCGACGACCAGATCCTGCACCTCGGGCGCGGCGGCCACGACCACAGGAAGATCTACGCCGCGTTCAAGGCGGCCGTCGAGCACAAGGGGCAGCCGACGGTCATCCTCGCGAAGACCGTCAAGGGCTGGACGCTGGGCCCCAACTTCGAGGGCCGCAACGCCACCCACCAGATGAAGAAGCTGACGGTCGCCGACCTCAAGGGCTTCCGCGACCGCCTGCACCTGCCCATCTCCGACCGCGAGCTGGAGTCCGGCCTGCCGCCGTACTACCACCCGGGCCGCGACTCGGAGGAGATCCAGTACATGCACGACCGCCGCAAGGCGCTGGGCGGTTACGTCCCGACCCGCGTCGTGCGCGCCAAGCCGCTCGCGCTGCCGGACGACAAGGTGTACGCGAGTGTGAAGAAGGGCTCCGGGCAGCAGTCGATCGCCACCACCATGGCCTTCGTCCGGCTGCTCAAGGACCTCATGCGGGACAAGGAACTTGGCCGCCGCTTCGTGCTGATCGCGCCCGACGAGTACCGCACGTTCGGCATGGACTCCTTCTTCCCGAGCGCGAAGATCTACAACCCGCTGGGCCAGCAGTACGAGTCGGTGGACCGCGAACTCCTGCTCGCCTACAAGGAGTCCCCGACCGGCCAGATGCTGCACGACGGCATCTCCGAGGCCGGCTGCACCGCGTCCCTGATCGCGGCCGGCTCGGCGTACGCCACCCACGGCGAACCGCTGATCCCGGTGTACGTCTTCTACTCGATGTTCGGCTTCCAGCGCACCGGCGACCAGTTCTGGCAGATGGCCGACCAACTGGCGCGCGGCTTCGTCCTGGGCGCCACCGCCGGCCGCACCACCCTGACCGGCGAGGGCCTCCAGCACGCCGACGGCCACTCCCAGTTGCTGGCGTCGACCAACCCGGGCTGCGTGGCGTACGACCCCGCGTACGCGTACGAGATCGCCCACATCGTCCAGGACGGGCTGCGCCGGATGTACGGCCCCGACAGCGAGGACGTCTTCTACTACCTGACCGTCTACAACGAGCCCATCCAGCACCCGGCGGAGCCCGCCGACGTCGACGTCGAAGGCATCCTCAAGGGCGTGCACCGGATCTCGGCCGGCGCGGCCGGCGCGGTCCCGGCGCAGATCATCGCCTCCGGTGTCGCCGTGCCGTGGGCTCTTGAGGCGCAGCGGCTGCTGGCCGAGGAGTGGAACGTCCGCGCGGACGTCTGGTCGGCGACCTCCTGGAACGAGCTGCGCCGCGACGCCGTGGAGACCGAGCGGCACAACTTCCTGCACCCCGAGGAGGAGCAGCGCGTGCCGTACGTGACGCGCAAACTCTCCGGCGCGCAAGGGCCGTTCGTCGCCGTGTCCGACTGGATGCGGTCGGTGCCGGACCAGATCTCCCGCTGGGTGCCGGGGAGTTACCAGTCGCTGGGCGCCGACGGGTTCGGGTTCGCCGACACCCGGGGCGCGGCCCGGCGGTTCTTCCACATCGACGCGCAGTCCATCGTCGTGGGCGTCCTCACCGAGCTGGCGAAGGAGGGGAAGGTGGACCGGTCGGCGCTCAAGCAGGCGATCGACCGGTACCAGTTGCTGGATGTGGCGGCGGCCGATCCGGGGGCGGCGGGCGGGGACGCGTGACGCTGTCCATACGTAAGAGACCGTAAGAGTCCGGGCGTTGAGGGTGACGGGAGCCGTCACCCTCCGTGCGGTTTCCTTACGATGCGGACATGCAGGAGCAGCCGTCGGCCCAGGCCCGCTGGGAGCAGTACACCCAACGTCCGTTACTGGCACTGGCGTTGGTGTTCGCCGCCGCGTACGCCGCCCCGATCGTGGACAGTTCGGCGGGACACCGGCTCACCTCGGTGTGCACGTACGCGGAGTGGACGGTGTGGATCGCGTTCGCGGCGGACTACGTGGTGCGGCTGGGGCTGACCCCGCACCGCCGCGCCTTCGTCCGCGCCCACTGGCCGGACCTGTGCGCGGTGGTCCTCCCGCTGCTGCAACCCCTGCGGCTGCTGCGGATGGTGGCGACCCTGATACTCGTGGGCCGGCGCGCCCGCATGGCCTCGCAGATCCGGCTGACGACCTACGTGGGCGGCACGATCGTCGGCCTGCTGATGTTCGGCTCCCTGGCCGTCCTCTCCGTCGAACGCGACGCCCCGCACGGCAACATCCGCACGCTGGGGGACGCCGTGTGGTGGTCCTTCACGACCATGACGACGGTCGGCTACGGCGACCACGCCCCGACGACCGGCCTCGGCCGCATGATCGCCGTCGGCCTGATGCTCTCCGGAATCGCCCTCCTCGGCGTCGTCACCGCGAACATCGCCGCCTGGTTCATCGCGCGGTTCGACCAGGATGACGCGGAGGAGCGGCGGCGGACGGAGGCGATCGAGGAACTGGCTCGGGAGGTACGGGAGTTGCGGGCGGAGGTGCGGGTCCTGACCGGCGGCGGGGCCGCTTACGGGGACACCCCAGAGCGCGGCCCGCTGCCCCCCTCCGGCAGCGCGCCGCACCCCTGGGCTTGACCCACTGTGACGTGCGGCGCGCACCGGGCGCGAGAGACCTTTAGGAAACTCACCCTGATTGGGGAATTTCCTTGACGATACGTCAACTTGACGGTATGTCAGCTCGGGATGAGCTAGGGCGACTGCCCGGCGGCGGCCCGCCGCGGCTCTGCCAGCCCGCGCGAGCCCCGTCAGCCCAGCCCGGCTCTAGATATGCACCCCACCCCCCGCCGCCCCCGCGTTCTCCCCCTTCTTCGTCAGCATCGCCACCAGCACCGCGAACACCGCCACCCCCGCCGCCACCAGCGAGGCGAGGCTCATCCCGGAGATGAACGTCTCGTGCGCGACGTCGGCGATCCGCGCGGCCACCGCGTCCGGCGTACCCGGCGCCACCGGGGCGACCCCGACCTGCACCGCCTCCGCCGTCCGCGCCAGCTGCGCGGGGCTCAGCGGCGGCAGCCCCGCCGCCTTCCAGTTGCCCGCGAGGTCGCCGTCCACCTTGGAGGCCATGACGGCGCCCAGGACGGCCGTACCGAGGCTGCCGCCGATCTGCATCGCGGCCTGCTGGAGGCCGCCGGCGACGCCGGAGAGCTCCATGGGGGCGTTGCCGACGATGACTTCGGTCGCGCCGACCATGACGGGAGCGAGGCCCAGGCCCAGCAGGGCGAACCAGAGGGACATGACGGCGCTGCCGGTGTGCGTGTTCAGTGTGGACATGCCGTACATCGCGACGGCGGTGGCCGCCATGCCGCCGGCGAGCGGGACGCGCGGGCCGAGTTTCGTGATCGCCATGCCCGCGAGCGGCGAGCCGACGATCATCATGCCGGTCAGCGGCAGCAGGTGCAGGCCCGCGTCGATGGGGCTCAGCCCGTGGACGTTCTGGAGGTAGAACGTCACGAAGAACAGGCCGCCCATGAACGCGATGGCCATCAGGACCATGAGGACGACGCCCGCCGACAGCGGTACGGACCGGAAGAGGCCGAGCGGGATCAGCGGTTCCTTGACCCGCTTCTCCCAGAACGCGAACAGCGCGAACGCGAGCACCGAGGCCGCGAGGAACCCGAGCGTCTTGGCGTCGCCCCAGCCCCAGGCCGGCGCCTTGATGAGCGACCAGACGAGGCAGAACATCGCGCCGGAGAGCAGCGCGATGCCCAATAGGTCGAAGGACTTTGGCGCGCTGTGTTCATTTTCCGGGCTCCGCCCGAGGACAGCCCGGTGGTCGACCAGGATCAGCACGCCCAGGACGACGGCGATGATCCCGACCGGCACGTTGATGAAGAACACGGACTGCCAGCTGACGTGCTCGACAAGGACGCCGCCGAGGATGGGCCCGCCGGCGGTGGAGGCGCCGATGACCATGCCCCAGATGCCGATGGCCATGTTCAGCTTCTCGGCCGGGAAGGTGGCCCGCAGCAGCCCGAGCGCGGCCGGCATCAGCAGGGCGCCGAAGAGGCCTTGCAGGACGCGGAAGAGGACGACGGCGGAGATGGACGAGGAGAGGCCGATCGCGCCCGAGGCGAGGGCGAAGCCGGCCACGCCTATCAGGAAGGTCTGGCGGTGGCCGAAGCGGTCCCCGAGCTTGCCGGCGGTGATGAGCGCGACCGCGAGGGCGAGGAAGTAGCCGTTGGTGATCCACTGCACGTCGGCGAAGGTCGCGCCGAGGTCTTTCTGGATGGCCGGGTTGGCGATGGCGACGATGGTGCCGTCCAGCGCCACCATCATCACCCCGACGGCGACGGTGATCAGCGTGAACCAGGGGTGTCCGCGTAAGCCCGCGGGAGACGGCCGGCCAGCGGGCGCCGACGGCACCCCGCCCCCCGCACCAGCCGTATGAATGGTCTGACTAGTCATGTGTTCGAGGCTAGTGACAGCCTCTGACAGTTGACAAACAAAATCAGATGTCAGTATCTGACAGTTATGGAGTCACTGCGCGAACGCAAAAAGCAACGCACCCGCGACGACCTGCTGCAAATAGCGCTCGTGCTGTTCACCACCCAGGGGTACGACCGCACGACGGTGGACGAGATCGCGGAGGCCGCCGGGGTCTCGCCGCGCACCTTCTTCCGCTACTTCGCGAGCAAGGAGGAGGCGGTCTTCTTCGTCACCCGGCTCACCCAGGACAGCTATGTGCGGGCGCTGGAGCGCCGCCCGCCGGACGAGGCCCCGCTGGAGGCGCTGCGCCGGGCGGTGCTGGAGGGCTGGGACGCCATCGCGGACGCGGTCGAGAGCGTCGTACCGCTGGAATTGCACATGCGTACGTACCGGACGATCGAGGAGACACCGGCGCTTCTGGCGGCGCACTTGCGGCGCTCGACGGAGCTGGAGGAGCGGATCGCGCGGATCGTGGCCGTGCGGGAGGGGCTCGACGTCAGGAGCGATCCCCGGCCCCGGCTCGTGGTCGCCGTGTTCGGCGGGGTGATCCGGGTCGCGGAGCGGATGTGGGCCGAGGGCGGGGAAGTGAGTTTGGCGGCAATGCGGGAGCGCACCGCGCTGTACCTCGATCAGGCGAGCCCTGCCCTGCTGGGGAGTTGGCGCACGGGGTGAGATCACCGCTGTCCACGTCGGCTTTTACCGAAACGTGATCCCTGTCACTCCGGGTCCGCGAGACCCTTCCGTTCTCCTAGTGTGTCCTCCCAGTGACTTCCTTCGACACCTCCCCTCAGATCGGCGTCTGGCGCATGACTCTCGCGCTGGCCGTGGTGTTCGTGATGCTCGCGACGACCGGCTGGACCGCGCTGCGCCATCAACGCGACACCGACGCCCTGCGCGCCGACCGCGCCTCCTGGAGCCACGGCCGCATCGACGGCCGCAGACTCCCGGACCTGACCGCGACGCCGACGGTCCTCGCCCGGTTCTTCGCCTCCTTGACCGCGCAGGAGCAGGGCAAGCTGGCGCTGGACCACCCGTTCACCGTCGGCAACATGAACGGCGCCCCGGTGAAGCTGCGCTACCGCGCCAACCGGATCGCGCTCGGCAAGACGGTCGTGCTGGAGCGGGGGCGCATGCACGACGCGCGGCTCAGCGCGGACGGCCAGCAGGAGGCGGGGCGCCGGATGCACCGCTTCGAGGCGATGGCGTCCGGCGGCCGGCAGATCCTCGCCTTCGACCCCGACGGCGCCGGCCGGGCGGCGGAGGTCTTCGGCGACCTCACCACCGCCCAGCGCGTCTCGGTCATAGTCCCCGGCGTCGACACCGACCTGCTCACCTTCGAGCGCACCAACCGCAGGTACTCCGCGCCCGTCGGCATGGCCCAGGCCCTCTACGCCGCCGAACGCCAGGTCGCCCCGAAGACCCGCACGGCCGTCATCGCCTGGGCCGACTACACCTCCCCCGCCGGGCTCGGCATCGACTCGGCGACCGCGATGCGCGCCGAGGAGGGCGCCGTACGGCTGACCGCGCTGGTGCGGGCGCTGCCCGGGAGCACGCCGGTCGCGCTGGTCTGCCACAGCTACGGCTCGGTGGTGTGCGGGGTCGCCGCGCACACGCTGCCGGGCCGGGTGACGGACATAGCGGTGGCCGCGAGCCCGGGGATGCGGGTCGCGAAGGCCTCGCATCTGGGCACGTCGGCGCGGGTGTGGGCGATGCGCAACGCGGACGACTGGGTGCAGGACGTGCCGCATCTGGAGGTCGGCGGGCTCGGGCACGGGCAGGATCCGGTGGCGGCGGCGTTCGGCGCGCGCGTGCTGTCGGCGGCCGGGGCGCACGGGCACGCGGGGTACTTCGAGCCCGGCACGGTGAGCCTGCGCAACCTCGCCGAGGTCGGCTCTGGCGCGTACCGCTCGGTGGTCTGCGCCGACGATGACAAGGCGTGCCGGGCGGATTTGTCCGGCACCACGACGGCCGGACGCGCGTAGAGACAGCAGGAAGTGCGGTGCGCGCGGGGAGGGGACGAAGATGCGGGTCCCGCATACGATGAGCCGCATGGGTGACGTACTGGCCGGATTTCATGCCGCCTGGGAGTTCGGGTCCGACTCCGTGCTCATCCGCTACGAACGGGGGATGCGCACGCCCAAGCTGCTGGCGGCGCTCGGTGAGCGCCGGGTCCCGCTCGCGGCGGTCGAGGGGGTCGAGCTGGTGCCGGGCAGACGCGGGAGCGTCGTACTGCGGCTCGTGCTGCGCGCGGGCGCCGATCCGCTGCTGGAGGCGGCGGGCGGGCAGCTGAAGGAGGCCTGCGACCCGTACCGGCTGGTGCTGCCGGGGGAACGGGACGCGCTCGCCGAGTACTACGCGCAGGAGCTGCGCGGCCTGCTGAGCGGTCCGGGAGAGGCGGAACGGTTCCTCTTGGAACCTCCGCGCGGCCCGCAGTCGTTCAAGGCGTACGACGCCAAGGTGTCCTTCGACGGGCGGGCCGTGCGGTTCCGCTGGTTCTGGACCGGGGCGTCGTCGGCGAAGTGGAAGGCGGGCGACCAGAGCTTCCCCGTCGCCGAGCTGACCGGCGTCGAGTGGCGCTCGCCGGAGGTCTTCGAGGGGTATCTGCGGCTGCTGCGCGGCGAGGCCGGCGGGCTCCCGCCGGACCAGGACCCGGCGGCGGTGGTCTTCGGGCTCGGATACGGGCCGGTCCACGAGTCGCTGCCGTTCGCGGCGGCGGTGCTGGCGGTGGTGCGCGGGCAGCGAGGGGCCGCATCGGTGGCGTCGGCCCCGGCCGCCCGCCGCGAGCCCTCCGAGGTGGCCGAGCGGATCAGACACCTCGGGGAGCTGCACAGCGCGGGGCTGGTGACCGACGAGGAGTTCTCGGCGAAGAAGGCGGAACTGCTCGCCGAGCTGTAGCTGTAGCTCTAGCTCTTGCTTCCTGAGTAGTGCTGGATCTTCCTGTTCAGTACCGCCAGCGTCCCGTTCAGCTCCGCGATCCGCGCCTGCACGTCCCGCCGGGTCGACTCCAGCAGGTCCCGCCGCTCGCCGTAGGTGTGCTCCCCCTCGCGGGCCAGTTCCGCGTAGCGGACCATGTCGGCGACCGGCATCCCGGTCAGCCGCAGCTTGCCGACGAAGTCGAGCCAGTCGAGGTCGCGGTTGGTGTAGCGGCGCTGGCCGGTGTGGGAGCGGTCGACGTGGTCGAGCAGCCCGATGCGCTCGTACCAGCGCAGCGTGTGCGCGGTGAGCCCGGTCAGCGCGACGACCTCGCTGATCGTGTAGCTGTCCTGGCCGTCGGGGCGGGGGTGGGGCGGTGGCGGTGCGGAGCAGACGTCCAGCGGGCTGAGCTCGGTCACGGGCGAGGTCTGCATCACCGTCATGGACTCCACGCTATGACCTTGGAGTGGGCTCGAAGCAAGCGGAAACGGTAAGAATGACGAAGCCGCGCCGAAGGTAGGCTCACCTCATGTCGCTGAGCAGCCTCACCCAGACCGAGAACTGGCCGGTACCGCACGCCGCGGCGGGCGTGATCCGCGCCGACGGCACCGTCCTGGGCACCCACGGTGACACCGCCCGCCCCTTCCCGCTGGCCTCGGTCACCAAGCCGCTCGCCGCGTACGCGACGCTGATCGCGTACGAGGAGGGCGCCGTCGAGCTGGACGAGCCGGCCGGGCCCGAGGGCGCGACCGTACGGCATCTGCTCGCGCACACCTCCGGGCTCGCCTTCGACGAGCACAAGGTGGTGGCCTCGCCCGGTGAGCGCCGCCTGTACTCCAACTCCGGTTTCGAGCAGCTCGGCGACCACCTCGCGAAGGTCACCGACATCCCGTTCCCGGAGTATCTGCGCCAGGCGGTCTTCGAGCCGCTGGGCATGACCGGTACGGCATTTGAGGGGTCACCGGCGCGGGACGGGGTCTCGACGGTGGCCGATCTGCTGAAGTTCGCGGCGGAGGTGCAGGCGCCCCGACTCCTCGATCCGCGTACGGTCCTTGAGGCGATGACGGTCCAATTCCCGGGCACGAAGGGCGTGTTGCCGGGCTTCGGACACCACAACCCCAACGACTGGGGCCTGGGCTTCGAGATCCGCGGCACCAAGTCCCCGCACTGGACCGGGAGTTCGTCCTCCCCGCGTACCTTCGGGCACTTCGGGCAGGCCGGTACGTTCCTGTGGATCGACCCCGACGCGGGGCTGGCCTGCGTCGCGCTGGCCGACCGGGCGTTCGGGCCGTGGGCCGCCGAGGCGTGGCCGGCGCTGACGGACGCGGTCCTCGCGGAGGCCAACACCCTCCTGGCACAACCCCGTTGATCCTTCTCCGTTAGTCTCGCCCCCATGGCAGGTCGACCCCGGGGGCGGGCATGAGTGAGGGACAACTGGGCGGGCAGCCGCGTCCGTTGGGCGACGGCGATCCTCAACAGGTCTCCGGTTACCGGCTGGTGGCCCGGCTGGGCGCGGGCGGCATGGGGACCGTCTACCTCTCGTACACGCCCGGCGGGCACCCGGTCGCGCTGAAGACCGTACGGCCGGAGCTGAGCGAGGACCCGGCGTTCCGGCGCCGGTTCCGGCAGGAGGTGGAGGCGGCGCGGCGGGTGCAGGGGCCGTACACGGCGGCCGTGCTCGATCACGACGTCGAGGGCGAGCGGCCCTGGCTCGCGACCGCCTATGTCCCCGGGCCCTCGCTGGCGGCGGCCGTCGAGGTGCACGGGCCGCTGCCGGTGCCGTCGGTGCTGCTGCTTCTGGCCGGGATGGCCGAGGCGCTGTCGGTGATCCACCGCGCGGGGATCGTGCACCGGGACCTGAAGCCGTCCAACGTCCTGCTCGCCGCCGACGGACCGCGCGTCATCGACTTCGGCATCGCCCGCGCCACCGACGCCACCGCCCTCACCGGCACCGGCGTCTCCATCGGCACCCCGGCGTTCATGTCCCCGGAGCAGGCGGAGGGCAAGCCGGTCACCCCGGCGGCGGACGTCTTCTCGCTCGCCCAGGTCGCGGTCTTCGCGGCGACCGGCGCGGGCGCGTACGGCGACGGCCCCTCGCACGCGGTGCTGTACCGCATCGTCCACGAGGAACCGGACTTGTCGGCGCTGCCCGCCGAACTGGGCTTCATAGCGCGCTGCTTGGCGAAGGACCCGATCCAACGCCCTTCTCCGGAAGAGATAGTGACGCTGTGTCAGCAGGCGTCGCCGGTGCCGCTGCGGCAGTCCGGTGACTGGCTGCCGGCGGCGATCAGCGCGGACATCACCCGCCGGGTCTCCGTCTCCGCCGAGCTGGGCCGGCCCACGGCCCAGGCCCCGGTACAACTCCCGCCGCCCACGGTCCCGTTGACCCACCTGGACCAGCACCCGAACCCGTACGTCCCGCCGCCCTACGCGCACCCCACACCGCCCCAGCCGCCGTACCGGCACCCCGTGCCACCGCCCCCGGCCTACGGCTACCCCCAGCCGCACCCCCCGCTCTGGCGGCCCCCGCAGCCCTCAAAAAACAGCGGGCGCAGGGCACTTGGGATCATCGCGGCGCTGCTGCTGCCGATCGCCGGCTGCGGCGGGCTGCTGTACGCGATCGGGACGTCGGCGGAGAGCGGTGCCGACTCGTTCGAGGAGACGGAGAGTCCGGCCCCCGAGGACAGCCCGCCGCCCGACCCGGTCCCGGTGACGTACGAGAAGATCGACATCCCCGTCGACTACTACGTCACGTTCGCCGACTCGCCGCCGAAACCGGTCAAGGACGAGTACTCGCTGACCCGTTACGCCGACGGCGCGGACTTCTTCTACGTGGCCGACAGCGACGGCGACGCGGTCGGCAGCCGCGGCGAGAAGGTCGTCCTGCTGAACAACTCCCAGCAGGGCAGCCTGAAGACGTGCCGGGCGGAGACGCGGTACACCACGACCGTCTCGCTGGACCAGCTCTCCGAGGGCGCGCAGATGTGCGTGCACACCACGTCGGGGCACATCGCGCTGGTGACCTTCCAGGGGCAGGCCGACGACGACGATCCGAGCGACTACGTCCGCGTCGACCTGACGATCTGGCGGGGCGCCGAGGAACCGTCGGACAGTTACTGAGCCATCTCCCAGAGCAGCACCTCGACGGGCCCGTGCACGCCGGTCAGTTCGAGGTCCTTCTCGCCGCTCAGCCGCGCCGCGTCCCCGGCCGCCAGCTCGTGCGGCCCGAGCCGGACGGTCCCGCGCACGACGTGCGCGTACACCGACTCCGCCGCCGGCACGGCCGTGCGCTCCCCTTCCTGGAGCCTGCGCACGTGCAGCATCGCCCCGGCCTCGGGGACGGCGTACGGGGTGGAGTCGGCGATGCCGGGGACGATCTCGTACGCGGGCGGGCCGCCGGGGGTGAGCGGGGCCAGCCACATCTGGACGAAGGCCAGGGGGACTTGGGCGTCGTTGCGCTCGACGTGCCGGACCCCGGCGCCGGCCGAGAGGCGCTGGACGTCGCCGGGGCGGACCTTCGTCTCGTGTCCGGCCGAGTCGCGGTGGGTGAGTTCGCCCTCGACGACCCAGGTGACGATCTCGGTGTGGCTGTGCGGGTGCTCGGTGAAGCCGGCGCCGGGCGCGAGGCGTTCCTCGTTGCAGGCGATCAGCGCGCCGAAGCGCAGGTTGTCGGGGTCGTAGTGCGGGCCGAAGGAGAACGCGTGCCGGGTCTCGATGCCTGCGGCCGGCTCCCCGCCCGGGTAGCGCGTGCGCGCGCGCCGTACTTCCATCACGCCTCCACGGTAGACCCGGCTCTTACCTTTCGCGCCGCCGCCGCTGCGCACTCCCGTACGTCCGGCGAGCGGACCCCCGGGGTCAAATAGGCTTGGGCGCGTGCCCGAACCAGAAGCCAGCAGTCCGCCCCCGCAGTCCGCCCATCCGCATGCCGCGACCCTGAAGCGGCTGGAGAAGTCCTCCGGCTCGCTGGCGGCGCAGGCCATCGCGCGGATGGACGAGTCCCTGCCGTGGTACCGGGCCATGCCCCCGGAGAACCGGTCCTGGATCGGCCTGGTCGCGCAGGCGGGCATCGCCGCGTTCACCGAGTGGTTCCGCCGCCCCGACGCCCCGCAGGCGATCTCCACCGACGTGTTCGGCACCGCCCCGCGCGAGCTGACCCGGGCGATCACGCTGCGCCAGACGGTCGAGATGGTCCGTACGACCATCGAGGTCATGGAGTCGGCGATCGACGAGGTGGCCGCGCCCGGCGACGAGCGCGTGCTGCGGGAGGCGCTGCTGGTGTACGCGCGGGAGATCGCGTTCGCGACCGCTCAGGTGTACGCGCAGGCCGCCGAGGCACGCGGTGCCTGGGACGCGCGCCTCGAGTCGCTGGTCGTGAACGCGGTGCTGAGCGGCGAGGCCGACGAGGGGGCGGTGAGCCGGGCGGCGGCGCTGGGCTGGAACTCCCCCGACCATGTGTGCGTGGTGCTGGGGACGGCTCCGGACGGTGACTCGGAGCTGACGGTGGAGGCGATCCGGCGGGCCGCGCGGCACGCCAAACTCCAGGTGCTGACCGGGGTGCTGGGCAACCGGCTGGTCGTCATCGCGGGGGGCCGCAACGATCCGCTGTCCGTCGCCAAGTCGCTGATCGGTCCGTTCGCCGCAGGTCCGGTGGTCGCCGGGCCCGTGGTGCCCGATCTGCTGAGCGCGACCCGGTCCGCGCAGGCCGCGGCGGCGGGGCTGCGGGCGGGTTCGGCGTGGCAGGACGCGCCGCGGCCGGTGCTGGCCGACGATCTCCTTCCGGAGCGGGCGATCGCGAGCGATCCGTCGGCGCGCGAGCAGTTGGTGGAGGAGATCTACAGACCGCTGGAAGAGGCCGGCTCGGCGCTCCTGGAGACACTCTCCGTCTATCTGGAGCAGGCGAGCAGCCTCGAAGGTGCGGCACGTATGCTCTTTGTCCATCCGAACACCGTGCGCTACCGGCTTCGACGTGTGACTGACGTCACCGGATGGTCACCCTCCGATGTACGCTCCGCTTTCACGCTGCGGATCGCGCTGATCCTGGGACGTCTGGCCGACGGAGATCTCCAGCCCTAGGCTTTTGTCGAGGCTCCACAAAACCGCCTGCTGTTCTTCGTCCCTGTCCCCACGGGCGGCTGTGCCCGTCCCCAAGAGAGAGTGTGAGAGTGCTCGTACTCGTCGCTCCCGGCCAGGGCGCCCAGACGCCCGGCTTCCTGACTCCCTGGCTCGAACTGCCCGGTGTCGGTGACCGTCTGCGTGAATGGTCCACCGCCATCGGCCTCGACCTGGTGCACTACGGCACGAACGCCGACGCGGACGAGATCCGTGACACCGCCGTGGCGCAGCCGCTGCTGGTCGCCGCCGGACTCGTCTCCTACGCGGCACTGGGTGCCACGCCCGGTGCCGTCGCCGGTCACAGCGTCGGTGAGCTGACCGCCGCCGCCTGGTCCGGTGTGCTGTCCGACCTGGACGCGCTGACCCTCGTACGCAAGCGGGGGCTCGCGATGGCCGAGGCCGCCGCCGTCACCGAGACGGGGATGGCCGCGCTGCTCGGCGGTGACCCCGAGGTCACCGTCCCGCATCTGGAGAAGCTGGGGCTGACCCCGGCGAACGTGAACGGCGCCGGCCAGATCGTCGCCGCCGGCACGGTCGCGCAGATCGCCGCGCTCGCCGAGGACAAGCCGGAGGGGGTGCGCAAGGTCGTCGCCCTCAAGGTCGCGGGCGCCTTCCACACGCACCACATGGCGTCGGCCGTGTCCGTGCTGGAGAAGGCCGCCGCCGAACTGTCCCCGGCCGACCCGCGGCTCACCTACGTCTCCAACAAGGACGGCGCCGTCGTCGCGTCCGGTACCGAGGTCCTGGACCGGCTCGTCGGCCAGGTCGCCAACCCGGTCCGCTGGGACCTGTGCATGGAGCGGTTCAAGGAACTGGGCGTCACCGCGGTCATCGAGGCCGCGCCCGGCGGCACCCTGACCGGGCTCGCCAAGCGCGCCCTGCCCGGCGTCGCGACGCTGGCCCTGAAGACCCCCGACGACCTCGACAAGGCCCGCGAGCTGATCGCGGAACACGGCGCCTGAAAGGAGATCCCGATGGCGAAGATCCAGCCCGGCAAGGGGCATCCGTACGCGCGCATCCTCGGGGTGGGCGGCTACCGGCCGACCCGTGTCGTGCCGAACGAGGTCATCCTGGAGACGATCGACTCCTCCGACGAGTGGATCCGCTCCCGCTCCGGCATCGAGACCCGGCACTGGGCGAACGCCGAGGAGACCGTGGCCGCGATGTCGGTGGAGGCGTCCGGCAAGGCGATCGCGGACGCGGGCATCAGCGCGGCGCAGATCGGCGCGGTCGTCGTGTCGACCGTCTCGCACTTCAAGCAGACCCCGGCGGTCGCGACCGAGATCGCGGACAAGCTGGGCACGGACAAGGCCGCCGCGTTCGACATCTCGGCGGGCTGCGCGGGGTTCGGCTACGGGCTGACCCTCGCGAAGGGCATGATCGTCGAAGGCAGCGCGGAATACGTGCTGGTGATCGGCGTGGAGCGGCTGTCCGACCTGACCGACCTGGAGGACCGGGCGACCGCCTTCCTCTTCGGCGACGGCGCGGGCGCGGTCGTCGTCGGCCCCTCGGCGGAGCCGGCGATCGGTCCGACGGTGTGGGGCTCGGAGGGCGACAAGTCCGAGACCATCAGACAGACCGTGCCGTGGACGGACTACCGTGACGGCCGGCCCGAGAAGTTCCCCGCCATCGCGCAGGAGGGCCAGGCGGTGTTCCGCTGGGCCGTCTTCGAGATGGCGAAGGTCGCCCAGCAGGCCCTGGACGCGGCCGGGATCACCGCCGCCGACCTGGACGTCTTCATCCCGCACCAGGCCAACGAGCGGATCATCGACTCGATGGTGAAGACGCTGAAGCTGCCGGAGCACGTCACGGTCGCGCGTGACGTACGCACCACCGGCAACACCTCGGCCGCCTCGATCCCGCTCGCGATGGAGCGGCTTCTGGCGACCGGGGAGGCGAAGAGCGGCGACACCGCGCTCGTCATCGGTTTCGGGGCGGGTCTCGTGTACGCCGCGACGGTCGTTACCCTCCCCTAGGCACACCGTCACCGGATCTTCGGTTCCGGCGGACGGGAAGCACAGCCAAACCCTCTGGAAAACAAGAAGGAGCGCCATCATGGCCGCCACTCAGGAAGAGATCGTCGAAGGTCTCGCGGAGATCGTGAACGAGATCGCCGGCATCCCGGTTGAGGACGTCCAGCTGGACAAGTCCTTCACCGACGACCTGGACGTCGACTCGCTGTCCATGGTCGAGGTCGTCGTCGCCGCCGAAGAGCGCTTCGACGTCAAGATCCCGGACGACGACGTCAAGGGCCTCAAGACCGTCGGTGACGCCGCGTCCTACATCCTCAAGCACCAGGACTGAAGTCCCCTGGGCTGATCCCGGCCCGGTGGGCTGATCTGCCCCGCCACCCGGCGGTGGCGCCGCTTCATCCCTCGTAGTCATGGAGAGAGAAATTCCCGTGAGCCCGACCAATCGCACCGTGGTCGTCACCGGTATCGGCGCAACCACACCGCTGGGTGGCGACGCGAACTCGACCTGGGAGGGTCTGGTGGCCGGCAAGTCCGGTGTCCGGCCCCTGCCGTTCGAGTGGGCGGCCGACCAGGCCGTCAAGATCGCCGCGACGATCGCCGTGGAGCCCTCCGAGGTGCTCCCCCGGCCGCAGGCCCGCAAGATGGACCGCTCGGCGCAGTTCGCGCTGATCGCGGCCCAGGAGGCCTGGAAGGACGCCGGTTTCACCGCCCGCGCCGGCGACGACACCACTGTCGCCCCCGACCGGCTCGGCGCGGTCATCGCCTCCGGCATCGGCGGCGTCACGACCCTGCTCGACCAGTACGACGTGCTGAAGGAGAAGGGCGTCCGCCGCGTCTCCCCGCACACCGTGCCGATGCTGATGCCCAACAGCCCCTCCGCCAACGTCGGTCTGTACGTCGGCGCCCGCGCCGGTGTGCACACCCCGGTCTCCGCCTGCGCCTCGGGCGCCGAGGCCATCGGCTACGGCATCGAGATGATCCGCACCGGCCGCGCCGACGTCGTCATCGCCGGCGGCACCGAGGCGGCGATCCACCCGCTGCCGATCGCCGCGTTCGGCAACATGATGGCGCTGTCCAAGAACAACGACGACCCCGAGGGCGCCTCGCGTCCGTACGACGTCGCGCGTGACGGTTTCGTCATGGGCGAGGGCGCCGGTGTGGTCGTCCTGGAGTCCGCCGAGCACGCCGCCGCCCGTGGCGCGCGCGTCTACGCCGAGGCGCTCGGCCAGGGCATCTCCGCCGACGCGCACGACATCGTGCAGCCGGAGCCGAGCGGGCGGGGCATCTCCGCCGCGCTGGAGCACCTGATGGCCAACACCGGCCTGGACCCGGCGGAGATCGTCCACGTCAACGCGCACGCGACGTCCACCCCGGCGGGCGACCTCGCCGAACTGAAGGCGCTGCGCAAGGTGTTCGGGGACCACGCCGACCACATGGCGGTGTCCGCGACGAAGTCCATGACCGGTCACCTGCTGGGCGGCGCGGGCGGGGTGGAGACGGTCGCGACCGTCCTCGCCCTCTACCACCGCATCGCCCCGCCGACGATCAACGTCGACAACCTGGAGCCGGAGGCCGAGGCCAACGCGGACGTCGTCCGCGGGGAGGCCCGCAAGCTGCCGGTCGAGGGCCGCATCGCCGCCCTGAACGACTCGTTCGGGTTCGGCGGGCACAACGTGGTGCTGGCGTTCCGGAGCGTGTGAGTTCTCGGTACGACGACGTAGGGCCCCGCCTCTGGGAGGCGGGGCCCTATGTGTGTGCCGGATGCGGGAGTTACCGGTTTCTTGGGAGCCGGTCAGGCGTGGGTCAGGGGTGGGTCAGACGACTTGGTGCAGCCAGCGCACCGGGGCGCCCTCGCCGGCGTACCGGAAGGGCTCCAGCTCGTCGTCCCAGGGCTTGCCGAGCAGTTTGGCGATCTCCGCCTGGAGGTCGGTCTCGCCGCGCTGGGCTCGGGTGAGGGCGGCGCGCAGGCGGTCCTCGGGGATGAGGATGTCGCCGTGGATGCCGGTGACGGCGTGGAAGATGCCGAGGTCGGGGGTGCAGCTGTAGCGCTCGCCCTCGGCGGCGGCGCAGGGTTCGGCGGTGACCTCGAAGCGGAGCATCTGCCAGCCCCTGAGGGCGGAGGCGAGCTTGGACGCCGTGCCGGCCTGGCCCTTCCAGGAGAATTCGGAACGCCAGGTTCCGGGGGCGGCGGGCTGCCGGATCCAGTCGAGGCTGACGCGCGTGCCGAGCACCCCGGCGACGGCCCACTCGACGTGCGGGCACAGCGCGCGCGGCGCGGAGTGCACGTACAGAACTCCACGTGTCGTCACGGGGACCTCCGGGCTGGCGGGTCGTCTTCAGGGCTGGCTGAGCGGCGGCGTTCGGGGCAGCCGCGTTGATGGCGAGGCTACCGTGCGGCGATGCAAGGAGTGTGACGTACCGTCGGTCCAAGGCCCCTCAAACGCCTGCCATTCACCCGGCAGGACGCCTGTGCGGGTGGGGAACGTTCCAATGGACGCGTCTGGAAACGTTCAAGAAAGTGGCCGGAAGTGGCTGCGGGAACTCGTGTGCGTTGTTCATGGTGTGGGGGTTTTGCGCTTCGTCGACCGGAAGGGTACGCAGAGTGACGCGAGGGCGGGCGGGATTGGCCGTGCTGATGACGGCGGTACTGGCGGTACTGGCCGGCTGCACCGGCGGGGGCGGTTCAGGGGGTACGGCGTCGGCGTCTCCCTCTCCGGCTCCCGTATGGGACGTGCGGCCCGCGTCCATGGCGGCCGTCGGGGACTCCATCACGCGCGGGTTCGACGCGTGCGGGGTGCTCCAGGACTGTCCTGAGGTGTCATGGGCGACCGGCGACAGCGCGGACGTCGACTCACTCGCCGTCCGCCTCCTCGGTGCCTCGCGGGCGGCGACGCACAGCTGGAACTACGCGAAGACCGGCGCCCTCATGGCCGACCTGCCCGGCCAGATGGCCCAGGCGGGCACGCGGGCGCCGGAGTTGGTGACGGTCATGGCCGGCGCGAACGACGCCTGCCGCGCCTCGGTCGCCGCGATGACCCCGGTCGACGCCTTCCGCACATCCTTCGAGCAGTCCCTTGCGGCCCTGCGCGCGGTGGCCCCGAAGGCCCAGGTGTACGTCGCCAGCGTGCCGGATCTGAAGCGGCTCTGGTCGGAGGGGCGGACGAATCCGCTGGGCAGGCAGATCTGGAAGCTGGGGATCTGTCCGTCGATGCTGGCGGACTCCGACTCGCTGGACGCCGCGGCGACCGAGCGGCGGGACTCCGTGCAGGAGCGGGTCGTGCAGTACAACGCGGTGCTGAAGGAGGTGTGCGGCGGGGACAGGTTGTGCCGGTTCGACGGGGGTGCGGTGTATGCGTATCGGTTCGGGACGGGGCAGTTGAGTCAGTGGGACTGGTTCCATCCGAGCGTGGGTGGGCAGGCGCGGTTGGCGGAGATTGCTTATGGGAGGGTTACGGCGGGGGGTTGAGGGGGGTGGGGGTTGGGGGGGGTTCTGGTGGGCGGGGGTTTCGGTGGGCGGGGGTTGAGGGGCTGGCGGCTTCGGCGGGGGCTTGAGGGGGCCTGCCGGATTCAGTGGGCGGTGGCTTCGGCGGGCGGCGGCTTGAGGGGGCAGGTCGACTTCAGCGGGCGGTGGCTTCGGCGGGCGGCGGCTTGAAGGGGCAGGTCGACTTCAGCGGCCGGTGGCTTCAGCGGGCGGCGGCTTGAAGGGGCCGGTCTGCCTCAGTGGGCGGCGGCTTGAGGGGCCCGTCCGCGCTTCAGTGACCGGTGGCTTCAGCGGGCGGCGGCCTGAGGGGCCGGTCTGCCTCAGTGGGCGGCGGCTTGAGGGGCCCGTCCGCTTCAGTGGCTGGCGGCTTCGGCGGGCGGCGGCCTGAGAGGGGGGCGGCGGCTTCAGTGGCGGCAGCTTCGGCCGGGCCCGGCGGCTTGGCGGGCGGTGTTCGTGTGCGGGGCCGTGTCTTAGGGTTTCGCTCATGAGCGAACACTTCGGAACACTTTCCGACGGCACCCCGGTGCACCGCTGGACCCTGGAGCGGGCCGGGACCCGGGTGCGGGTCCTGACGTACGGCGGGATCCTCCAGTCCGTCGAGGTCCCCGACCGGGACGGGCGGGCGGCGAACGTGGTGCTGGGGTTCGCCGATCTGGCCGGCTATCTCGATCACCCCGAGCCGTTCCTGGGCGCGTTGATCGGCCGCTACGCCAACCGCATCGCGAACGCCCGCTTCTCGCTCGACGGCCGGGAGTACCCCCTGGCCGCGAACAACGCCCCCAACTCCCTGCACGGGGGCCCGGCGGGCTTCGACAAGCAGGTCTGGACGGCCGAGCAGACGGCCCCGCACACCGTACGGCTGAGCCGGGTCTCACCGGACGGCGAGGAGGGGTTCCCGGGCCGGCTGACGGTGTCCGCGACGTACGCGCTGGAGGAGTCGGGGGCGCTGCGGATCTCGTACGAGGCGACGACGGACGCGACGACGGTGGTGAACCTCACGAACCATAGCTACTTCAACTTGGGTGGGGTGGGGTTGGCGGGGGGTGAGCCTGCGGGGGGCGGCTCGGCGGGGCGTAACTTGGTGGAGGCCGGCTCGGCGGAGGCCGGCTCGGCGGAGGCCGGCTCGGCGGAGGCCGGCTCGGCGGAGGCCGGCTCGGCGGGGCGTGACTTCGCGGGGCGTGACTCGGCGGGCGTCGGTTCCGAGGGGGCGGTCTCGGTCGCGTCGGGGCATGAGCTGCGGCTGGCCGCGTCCCACTACACGCCGGTCGACGAAACCCTGATCCCCACCGGGGAGTTGGCCGACGTCACGGGTTCCCGCTTCGACTTCCGTACGGCTCGCCCGACCGGCAACGGGTACGACCACAACTTCGTCCTCGACAAGGGGGTCACCGAGGGGGCCGTCGAGGTGGCGGAGCTGCGGGAGCCCGAGTCGGGGCGAGTGCTGACGGTGTCGACCACCGAACCGGGCATCCAGGTGTACACGGCCGACCATCTGTCGGCGCCGTTCACACCGTGCGCGGGGATCGCCCTGGAGACCCAGCACTTTCCGGACTCGCCGAATCGGGGGGACTTTCCGACGACGGTGCTGCGGCCGGGGGAGACGTATCGGTCGGAGACGGTGTACGGGTTCGGGGTGCGGTAATCCGCAGGGCGGGGGCGGGAGTTGGGGGATCCGGGGGCCGGGGGCCGGGGGCCGGAGTTGCGGGGCTCTGAGCTTCGGCGGCGGGAGTTGCGGGGTCTGGAGTTTCGGGGCCCGGAGTTTCGGCGGGCCTTGAGCTTGTTTCGGTGGCCGGAGTTGCGGGGGCTTGAGTCTCGGTGACCCAGAGTCCAACAGCTCGGAATCTAACGGCCCAGAGCTCCGGCGGCCGGAGTTGCGGGCCCCTGAGTCTCAGTGACCCAGAGTCCAACAGCTCGGAATCTGACGGCCCAAAGCTCCGGCGGCCGGGCGTCCGGCGGCCAGAGTTACGAGCCCCTGAGCCTCAGTGACCCAGAGTCCAACAGCTCGGAATCTGACGGCCCAAAGCTCCGGTGACCGGGCGTCCGGCGGCCGGGGTTGCGGGGCCTTGAGTCTCGGTGACCCAGAGTCCAACGACTCGGAATCTGACGGCCCGGAGTTCCGGCTGCCCCGGAGTTTCGACAGCCCGGAGTCCGGCAGCTCAGAGCCCGGCGGCCCTGAGTTTCGGTGGCCGGGCGGCCGACGGCCGGAGTTCGGTGGGCAGAGAAAACCCCGGTCCAGGGGTCAGGGTCCCGGACCGGGGTGGCTCTCGGGCACGCAGTCCCAGGGGTGACGCTATCCGGCGTGACGGGTTCCTGCGGTGCGAGTTCGATCTACCCACCTGGATTTCGTACGAACCCTTCACATAGAGGGGAGTGGGTGAGAGCGGGGGCCGGGGTGAGCTGGGGCGGGCCGGAGTCGGAGGCTGGGAGTGGCCGGAGTCGGTGAGGCGGGGGGCGATGAGGCTGGGGTCGGCCGGAGCCTGTGGGACTGGGGCCAGCGGGGCGGTGAGGCTGAGGGCGGCCGGAATCGGCGGGGCCGGGGCCAGCAGGGCCGTGAGGCTGAGGGCGGCCGGAATCGGCGGGGCCGGGGCCAGCAGGGGCTGAGGCTGGGGCGGTCGGGGTCCATGCGGCCGGGGTCGGTGGGAGCGAGTGAGGCCGAGGCCGACCGGAGCTTGAGGCGGCCGGAGTCGGTGAAACTGGGGTCAGCGGCAGCGAGTGAGGCCGGGGCCGAAGCCGAGGTCGGCCGGAGCTGGGGTCCGCCGGAGTCGGTGAGGCTGGGGCGGGCGGCAGCAAGTCCCGAACGGCAGGGGCCGGACACCGGACTTGCCGGCCACCAGACCCTCCCAGGTCGAGTTCGCGTCGCCACCCAGCGGTGAGGACCGGGGCGTTTCTCGGTGCTCTGGCGTAGACCACTCCCCTCACGGGATACTGCGGCCGTCCCGTACAGCTGCACGACTCCCGGTGTCCGAAGGGCTGGTTCCGTGACGTCCTCCCCCACCTCCCCCACCTCCCCCACTCGTTCGCGGCTGCGCGCCGGTGCGCTCGGACTGGCGCTGCTGGCGGGGCTCGGTGTCTCCGCCCCGGGGGCCGTCGCCGCTCCCGCTCCCTCCCCCACCGTCGAAGAGCTGCGGCTCGACCGCACGGTGCCGCAGGAGATCCTGACGCGGTCCGGATTCGCCTCCGTGGCACCGGAGTTCGCACGGGCGCTGAAGGCCGCGCACTCGTACGCGCAGGCGCGCGGGATCGTCGTACGGGAGGGGACCCGGCTGTGGGAGCGGGCCGTCGCTCGGGCGCAGGGGCGGGGGCCGGCCGGTGGGGATCTGGCTCGGGACGACGACCGGCCGTTGTACTGGGCGCGGCTCGGGATGACGCGGGAAGTGCGGACCTGGGAGCCGGGGTTCAGGCTCAGGGAGGGTCAACGGGCGGCGCTGCTGGACGAGTTGGAGCGGACGTCTCGGGGGCAGACCGAGGTGCGGTATCCGCGGGGCGGGCTGAAGCGGATTCTGGTGACCGGGTTCGATCCGTTCACGCTCGACCGTGACATCCGGATCTCGAATCCGTCCGGGGCGAGTGCGCTGGCGCTGGACGGGACGGTGATCCGTACGGCCGCCGGGCCCGCGCGGGTCGAGGCGGTCGTGTTCCCCGTGCGGTGGGCGGACTTCGCGCAGGGGACGGTGGAGCGGACGCTGAAGCCGTATCTGCGGGACGTCGATCTGCTGACGACCATCAGCCAGGGCCGCGTCGGCCGGTTCGACATCGAGCGGACCAACGGGGCCTGGCGGGGCGGCTTCGGTGACAACGACAACATCGGGCGGCTGGAGACGATCCCGGTCACCGATCCGGCGTCACAGCCTCAGTGGACGACCACGACTCTCCCGTACAAGACGATCACCACCACACCTACCGGCCGCTTCCCGGTGAACGACAACACCGAGGTGACGGAGATCCCGGCCGGCGGAACAGCTCCGGTGACCCGCCCGAACGGCCCGACTCCCGGCTCCACGGCCCGCGCCGGGGGCGGCGGAGACTACCTCTCCAACGAGATCGCCTACCGAGCGACCTTGCTCCGCGACCGCCTGAACTCGCACAACACCCTACGGGCCGGCCACATCCACACCCCAGTCCTCCAATTCGCCCCCACCAACACCGACCCGACGACAGGGACGGTGACCGATCCGGAGTTCGTGCGGAACCGGGGGGACATCATCGATCAGGTACGGGAGATTCTGGCGGTGGCGTTGGGGGCGGCTGGGGGGACGGGGGAGTAGGGGCCCTGGGGGGCGGGGGCGGTGGCGAGGGCTGGGGGAAGAGCAGGACGGCGAGAGGAGAGCTGAGGCGGGGGCGGGAGAGCCGGGGCGGCGGGGGTTACGCGCTTAGGCTCAGCTCAGCCCCTGTCAGGTCGCCGCTCCCTCAGAGCCCGCGCCGGCCGAAGTGCCCACCCCCGTCGAAGTGCCCGCTCCCGTGGAGCCCGGGTCGGCTGAAGTGCCCGCTCCGTCTAGCCCGCGTTCGCCTAAATGCCCGCCCCTTCGGAGCCTGCGTTCGCTGAAGTGGCCGTCCTCGGTGAAGCCGGCCCCGCCGAATCCGCGCCCGTTATTCCCTCAGCCCCCTCCTCCCGGCTCTCCTCCCCCAGCAGGTCCCTGGCCATCAGGGTGGCCCCCGCTACCGCGCCCGGCATCAAGAAGACCGCTACCACCGGGATCAAGAAGGCCAGGCCCAGAGGGGTGCCGAAGCCCCACGCCAGGGTTTTGCGGGAGCGGAGTAGGCCCAGTCTTGTGCCTAGGTCCACTCCTCTGCGCTGGAGGGCCACCGACGTCAGTTCCTCCGCGAGGAAGAAGCCGGTCACGAAGAAGCCTATGACCGGGATCACCGTCTGGCCCACCACCGGGATGAAGCCCAGGGCGAAGAGGAGGATGCCCCAGAGGGCGGCGCGGACGATCACGCGGAGGCTGTCGCGGGCGGAGATCCAGAGGTCGCGCCAGAGGGGGAGGGCGGATTCGGGGGCGGTGCCGTCGGGGGAGACCGACTTGTCGACCTGCTCGGAGATGCTGTCGTAGAAGGGCTGGCCGATCAGCAGGGTGACCGCCGTGAACGTGACGACCGCCAGGAGGAGGGCCAGGGCGAAGAGGACGGCCGTGAGGAGGCCGCGGAAGAGGCCTTGCCAGGGGCTCGACCAGTCGTCGGCGAAGGGGGTGGCCCACGCGATCACGTCGCCGCCCCAGACGACGAGCGCGCCCAGTGCCGCCAGGTACAGCACCAGCGTGATCAGCCCCGGCAGCAGCCCTATCCCGTACTGCCTCCCGTGCCGGCCCACCCACCGCTGCCCTCGCACCAGATACCCGAAACCCACCCCAAGATCGCGCATGCCAGAACTTTACCCACCACCACCGACATCCCCCCGCCCCTGTGGACAACCCACCCCCTGTGGAAAACCCCGGCTGGAAAACCCCGCCGCCAGGAGAACACGCACCCCCTCGACGCATACAGCCCTTCAAGACACGAGCCGCCCCACCACACGCAGCCACCCTCAGAGCACGCGGCACCCCAAAGCACGCCCCCTCAAAGCACGCGACCCCTCAGAGAGCACGCAGCCCCTCAACACACGCCCCCCTCAGCCCCCCACCCCTCACACCCCCAACATCCTCTCCAACATCCCCCGCAACACCACCCTCTCCCCCTCCCCCAACCCCGCCAACGGCTCCCGCGCGAAGCGCAGCGACTCGTTGAGGCTGCGAGCCGTCCTGCGCCCCTCCTCCGTCGTCACCGCGAGTTTCACCCGGCGGTCCGCGGGGTCGGGGCGGCGTTCGACCAGGCCCCGCGCCTCCAGGCGGTCCACGATCCCCGTGACGTTGGACGGTTCGCATTTCAGCTTCTGGGCCAGCTTGCGCATGGGCAGCGGCTCGATGGACAGCAAGGAGAGGAGGCGGGCCTGGGCCCCGGTGAGGGAGTGGGCCGCCGCCGCCTCCTCGTAGTCCGCGTGGAACCGGGCCACGACCTCGCCGATCAGCTCGACCACCTCAAGGGTCAGGGGGTCGAGACGGCGGGAGTTCGCTGAGGGAGCCATGGCCGCCAGAGTACCCCTTTACTTGACAACATGAAATATCAAGCTGCATGGTTGTTTCAGGTAGTGAAGTACTTGCAGTGACTCTGATGACAGGAAGGTCCCCCCATGCTCAACCGCGAATGGCACCTGCTCAACCGCCCGGTCGGCTGGCCGAAGGCCGAGGACTTCGGACTGGTGGAGACAGAGACGCGGGCGCCGGGCGAGGGCCAGGTCCTGGTGCGGAACAAGTTCCTGTCGGTCGACCCCTACATGCGCGGCCGGATGAGCGCCGCGAAGTCGTACCTCCCCCCGTTCGAGCTGGGCAAGGTCATGCAGGGCGGCGCGGTCGGCGAGGTCATCGAGTCGAACGCCGAGGGCTTCGCCGCCGGTGACCACGTGCTGCACTTCGGCGGCTGGCGCGAGTACGCGACGTTCGACGCGCAGCAGGCCGTCAAGGTCGACGCGGACGCCGCCCCCCTCTCGTCGTACCTCGGCGTCCTCGGTATGACCGGCCTCACCGCCTACGCGGGTCTGCTGCGCACCGCCGCCTTCAAGGAGGGCGACTCGGTGTTCGTCTCCGGCGCCGCCGGGGCCGTCGGCAGCCAGGTCGGGCAGATCGCGAAGCTCAAGGGCGCCTCGCGGGTCATCGGCTCGGCCGGTTCGGACGAGAAGGTGAAGCTGCTCACCGAGGAGTACGGCTTCGACGCCGCGTTCAACTACAAGAGCGGCAAGGTCTCCGACCTGCTGCGCGAGGCCGCGCCGGACGGGATCGACGTCTACTTCGACAACGTCGGCGGTGACCACCTGGAGGCCGCGATCAGCTCGCTCAACCAGGGCGGCCGGATCGCCGTCTGCGGCATGATCTCGGTGTACAACAACACCGAGCCGGCCCCCGGCCCGCGCAACCTGGCCCGGCTGATCCAGACCCGCGGCCGGATCGAGGGCTTCCTGGTCGGCGACCACTACGACCTCCAGCCCGAGTTCGTCGCGGACGTCGCCCCCTGGATCGCCTCCGGTCAGCTGAAGTTCCGCGAGACGGTCGTCGAGGGCATCGAGAACAACCTTGAGGCGTTCCTCGGTGTGCTGCGCGGCGACAACACCGGCAAGATGATCGTCAAGCTCTGAGCCAGGAAAGCTCTGAGCCAGGCTTACGAGTTGAGGGCCGCACCCCTGATCCGGGGTGCGGCCTTCCGCATGTCCCGCCCCGCCCCCGCTCCACCCGCGCGAGCCTGTGACCCGACACCCTCTTGTTGCGGTTGAGTCGAACGGGTACATCTCGCCGTACCGATCTGCGGGTCTGCCCGACAGGCCCACCACCAGCAGCGGTTCCGATCCGGCAAGTCCAGAGGAGGTCACGTGCGCACCACGAGAACCACCCCTGCAAGAGCTGTGCTGATCGCCGCCCTCGCGCTCACCGCGACGGGCTCGGTCCTGATCGCCCCCCGCACCGCCGCGGCCGGCCCCGAGCCGGTCACCCGGGAACGGGAGGCCCGCGCCTCCGCTCCTGCCAACTCCCCCGCCCTGGCGGCCAGTCGGGCCCTCACAGGCCAAGAGGCGCGTCTCTCCGGGGACTTGGGGTACCCACGCAGGCAGGTCCTCTCCCCCGACCCCGTGAACCCCGCCGACAAGTCCCTCAAACTCGGCCTCACCGCCTACCATTCCATCGCCCCGAAGCTCAACTCCCTCCAGAAGCTGGGGAATCGGGTGAGTGTGGAGATCGCGGGACGGTCGGCCGGCGGACACCGGCTCTTCCTCGTGACCGTCACCGCCCCGGAGAGCGCCGCGCAGGCCCGCGCCCAGGAGCGGACGCGGCGGCTCATCGAGGAGGGGCGGGCCCGCGCGGGCGACGTACGCGGCTACAAGACGCCCGTGTTCTTCAACAGCAACATCCACGGCAACGAGTGGGAGGGCACCGACGCCGCCCTCAAGGCCATCGAACGGCTCGCCACGGCAAGGGACTTGAGGACCGCCGACCTGCTCGCGCACAGCCGGCTGTACTTCAACGTCACGGCGAACCCGGACGGCCGGATCGCCGGCACCCGCGCCAACGCCAACGGCTTCGACCTGAACCGGGACGCGGTCACCGCCTCCCAGCCCGAGGCCCGCGTCCTGCGCCGGATCGCCATCGACAAGCAGCCGGCCGTCATGCTCGACCTGCACGGCTACAACAACGGCACCCTGATCGAGCCGACCACTCCCCCGCACGGCGAGAACTACGAGTACGACCTGTTCCTGAAGAACACGTACGCGAACGCGCTCGGCATGGAGTCGGCCGTCAACTCCCTTGGCTACACGCCGAAGAAGGACGGTGTCGAGCCGGTCGTCATCCCGTTCCGCGACCTCGCCGAAGGCTGGGACGACTGGCCGCCGATCTTCACCCCGCAGTACGCCGCCTTCCACGGCACGGTCGCCGCCCACACCATCGAGATCCCCCTCGCGGTCAACAACTCGGCCTACAACCTGCCGGTTGAGGAGCTGCGCCGCCGCTCCGCGATCAACGTCGCCGTGGCGGGCGCGGCGATCGGCTCGACCCTCGACTTCGTGCGCACCCACCGCGCCGGGCTGATCGCCGACCAGACCGAGGTCTTCCGCCGCGGCGCCGCCGGCGCCCGGCAGATCCCCGTCTCCTCCTCAACTGTCCCCGGGGTACCGGGAATCGGTCCCGAGGACGTGTATACGACGACCTTCCCGCGCGCCTACGTCATCCCGGCCGGCTCCTCCGCCGCCGCGCGCCTCGTCGACCACCTCCTCGCCAACGACGTCCGCGTCGGCCGCGCCGCCAAGAGCTTCCGGCTCGCGGGGCGTTCGTACCCGGCCGGTGCCTATCTGGTCGACATGCGCCAGCCCAAACGGGGGCTCGCCAACGCGCTGCTCGCCGACGGGCGGGACATCAGCGGCAAAGTCTCGGTGATGTACGACATCTCGGGGTGGAGCCTAGGGCGCTTGTGGGGCGCGGACGTTGTGTCCGTCGGCTCCGGTCAGCTGCCCGTCCGTACCGCCATCTCCCGTGCCACTGCGGTGAGTTCGGTGCCCTCCTTCGGGAATCTGCGGCTGCGGCTCGACGGTCCGTCCGCCGTCGCCGCGCTCAACTCGCTGCTGGCACAAGGGGTTTCGGTGCGGCGGGACCTGGACGGGAGTGTCGTCGTGCCGGGGTCGGCGCGGCGGCAGGCTGCTGCGGCGGCGCGGGCGTACGACGTGCCGTTCACCGCTGCGGCCGGTTCGGGGCGTACGCCGCTGCACCGGGTCCGGGTCGCCGCCGCCGTCTCCGCCGGGGAGCTGTTCGCGCTGCGGGAGATGGGGTTCGCGGTGACGCCGGTCTCGGAGACCCTGCTGAACTCCGGGTTCAACTGGGGTTCTGTGGATGTGCTGTTCGTGTCGGCCGGGCTCGACCGGGGGCGGCTCAGCAGCGGTGCGCGGCAGGCGCTGGACGCGTTCCTCGCCCGGCGCGGGCTCGTCGGGATCGGGGCCACGGGAGCCGAACTCGCTTCTCAGGCAGGAGTGTTGAAAGCCACCGCCGTGGAGGGCAATCCTGATGCCAACGGTGTGGTGAAGGTGGTGGGCCGGGACGGCAGGCCGGGCTACTCCTTCGTCTACTCGCCCAGTTGGTTCACCGGTCTGGGGTCCGGGGTGCGGGTCGAGGAGTCGTACGCCGCCGGGAACCCGCTCGTCTCCGGGCACTGGCGGCCGCTCGCCGACGGGTCCGGCGGGCCCGCGGGCGCGGCCGGGCGGCCGGTGGCCGTGAGCGGTCCGCATGCCGTCCTGTTCGGCTCGCAGCCCCTCTTCCGGGATCACCCGAAGGGGGAATTCCCGCAGGTCGCACAGGCTTTGTTCACGATGGCTCACGCCAGCAGCGGCTCTGTCGAGGAGAACGGATGACGCTAGAGATCCACGGGACCGTCGCCGACGGTTTCGAGGCCGTACGGGAGGAGTTCGCCGCTTTCGTGGCGGGCGAACAGCCGGATTACGAAGGTCAGTTGTGCGCGTACGCGCAGGGGCGCAAGGTCGTCGACCTGTGGGCCGGTGAGGGGGTCCAGGCGGACACGCTGTACGCCGTGTACTCGTCCACCAAGGGGGCCGCGCATCTGGTGGTCGCGCTGCTCACGCAGGACGGCACGCTGGAGCTGGACCGCAAAGTCACCTACTACTGGCCGGAGTTCGGGGCCGAGGGCAAGGGGCAGCTGACCTTGCGGGACCTCATCACGCACCGGGCCGGGCTGATCGGTCTCGACGCCGGGTTCACCCCGGAGGAGATGGCCGACGACCGGCTGATCGCCGAACGCCTCGCCGATCAGCGGCCGTTCTGGCGGCCGGGGACCGCGTTCGGGTATCACGCGCTGGTGATCGGCGCGCTGACGGGCGAGGTGGTCCGGCGCGCGACCGGCCGTACGCTGCAAGAGGTGTACGAGGACCGGGTGCGGGTGCCGTACGGGCTCGACTTCTTCCTCGGGCTGCCGGAGGCGCACGAGGGGCGGTACCGGTCCGTGCAGCCGATGCTGCCGACTCCCCAGCAGCAGGCGGTACTTGACGCCGCGCCTGCGGGGCCGCACACGCTGGCCTCGGTCGCGTTCAACACGCACGCCGGCGGGTCCGGTGAGCTCGTCGACTTCCCCAACTCCCGTGCCGTGCGCGCGAAAGGGCCCGCCTCGGCCGGCGGGGTGGCCGCCGCGCGGGGGCTCGCCGGGATGTACGCGGCGAGCGTCGCCGAGGTCGACGGGCGGCCGCCGCTGCTGAAGCCGGACACGGTCGCCGAGGTCGGGCAGATCCACTCGGCCGGCTACGACCTCGTCGCCCGCGCCCACAAGTCCTTCGGCCTCGGCTTCCAGGCCACCGCCGACACCTGGTACCCGTTCCTCGGCGCGGGCGCCTTCGGCCACAGCGGCGCGGGCGGCTCCCAGGCGTTCGCCGATCCGCGCAGCGGGCTGGCGTACGGGTACACGCGCCGGAGGCTGGCGTTCCCGGGCGGGGCCGCGCCGGAGAACGGGCGGTTCGTGCGGGCGGTGCATCGGGGGGTGCTGGGGATGTGAGAGGGCCTCACAAGAGGTTCCTGTAGCTCCTTGAGCGGAGGCCGCACCCGTCATCCCGGGATGCGGCCTCCGCGGTCTCGGCACCCCTACGTGCACCACCACAAGAACCGATTGCACGTTTCCGAAGGCGACGGTTCCGGGGTCGGCTGCGTCGTGCTCGGCTGTGTCGTCGGCGTAGGGCTGTCCGGCTCCGTCGGAGTCGTCTCCGCCGGGATCGTGGGGGCCGGTGAGGCGCCGGGAGCCTCCGACGGGGTCGGGGAGTCGCTCGCCGACGGGGAGGCCGAGTCGGAGGGGGACGCCGACGCGCTCGCCGAGGCCGACGCCGACGCGTCCGGCGATGTGGAGACCCGGTCGGCGGGGCGGGCGTGGGCGCCCGGGGCCGGGCTCGCGCCGGCCACCTCGTCGTTCTCGCCGCCCGCCGCCGAGGGGTGGCCTGAGGAGAAGCCGGGGGCGTCGACGCCCAGCTCGGCGAGGCTGAGCGCGGCGGTCACCAGGACGGCTCCGGCGACGGCCAGGACGATTCTGCGGCGGCGTCTTCGGTGCGCGGTCGCCTTGCGGTCGCGACGGCTGCCGTGGTCGGCGCCGGCGGCGGTCCCGTCGGCGCCGGGGTCGTCGTAGGACTGCGACTCCACCGAAGCAGCCGGAGCGGTGCGGTCCCGGCCCCTGCCCGTCCCTTTGCGGCGTGCCGCCCGGCCGCCGTCCGGGGGAACTTCCGCGGTGGCCGGCGCGGGCTGCGGGGCCGGAGTCCCGTACCCCTGTGCCTCGTGCTCCTCCGGCTGCGCCGCACCGGCGTACGCGCGTAGATCCTCGGCGGCAGCGCCGCAACCAGGGCAGGTCAGGGCGTTGTTGAGGTGGCGGCGGCAGGTGTGGCAGTAGTCCATGACGCGGGAAGACTAGGTTCCCGGCGCGTGGCGATCCTAGAGGCGGCTGTGAAGGTTGTGTGGGAACAAGCGATCGAAACATGAAACGCGCGAGCGAAACTGTCGAAACCGTTATGCGTTCGACCCATTGACACCCCCCTCACGTCGTCCTTACTGTCACGCCAGAATTTCGAACGTGTGACGAAATCTCGAACAGCTGAGGGGCAACTTCCGTGCGTATCACCGGAATCAGCACGCACGTGGTCGGGACGCCGTGGCGCAACCTGACCTACGTCCAGGTGCACACCGACGAGGGGATCACCGGAGTCGGCGAGACCCGGATGCTGGGCCACACCGACGCACTGATCGGCTACCTGCGCGAGGCCGAGACCAACCACATTCTGGGCTCCGACCCGTTCGCGGTGGAAGACCTCGTGCGCCGGATGAAGTACGGCGACTACGGGCGGGCCGGCGAGATCGTGATGTCGGGCATCGCGATCGTCGAGATGGCCTGTCTGGACATCAAGGGCAAGGCCCTCGGCGTGCCCGTCTGGCAGCTGCTCGGCGGCAAGGTGACCGACAAGGTCAAGGCGTACGCCAACGGCTGGTACACCACCGAGCGCACCCCGGAGGCCTACCACAAGGCCGCGCAGGGGGTGATCGAGCGCGGGTACAAGGCGCTGAAGATCGACCCGTTCGGGACCGGCCACTTCGAGCTGGACCACGACGAGACGCTGTACGCGGTCTCCCTGATCGAGGCGGTGCGGGACGCGATCGGGCCCGACGCCGAGCTGATGCTGGAGATGCACGGCCGGTTCTCGCCGGCCACCGCCGTCCGGCTCGCGCGCGAGCTCGCGCCGTTCAAGCCGGCCTGGCTGGAGGAGCCGTGCCCGCCGGAGAACCTGAAAGCTCTCGAAAAGGTTTCGGCGAAGGTCGACATCCCGGTCGCGACGGGTGAGCGCATCCACGACCGCATCGAGTTCCGCGAGCTGTTCGAGAGCCAGGCCGTGGACATCATCCAGCCCGACGTCGGCCACATCGGCGGCATCTGGGAGACCCGCAAGCTCGCGGCGACGGCCGAGGCGCACTACGTCCTGGTCGCCCCGCACAACGTGGGCGGCTCGGTGCTGACCGCCGCCTCGCTCCAAGTCGGCTTCTCCACACCGAACTTCAAGATCCTGGAGCACTTCAACGACTTCGCGGACGCGGAGATCAAGAAGATCGTGAAGGGGGCGCCGGAGGTCGTCGACGGGTACTTCCACCTGTCCGACGCGCCCGGTCTCGGCGTCGAGTTCGACGCGGAGGCGGCGGCCGAATTCCCGCAGCAGCAGGCCCGGTTCGACCTGTGGGCCGAGGGCTGGGAGCAGCGCAAGCCGAAGGGCACGAAGTGAGTTTCCAGGTTCTGGTCGAGGCGCCGGGCGTGCACCGGGTCGAGGAGCACACGCCCCGCGACCCGGGCGCCGGCGAGGCGCTGGTCCGGGTGCACGCGACCGGGATCTGCGGCAGCGACCGCGAGGTGTACCAGGGCAACAGGCCCGAAGGGTACGTCCGTTACCCGCTGACGCCGGGGCACGAGTGGTCCGGGACGGTCGCGGCCGTGGGATCTGGCGTGCCGTCAAGTCTCGTCGGGCGCAAGGTAGTTGGTGAGGGTTTCCGCAACTGCCAGGTGTGCGACCGGTGTCACGCCGGGGAGACCACGCTGTGCACCGACGGGTACGAGGAGACGGGGTTCACTCAGCCCGGCGCGATGGCGGCGACGCTGACGCTGCCGGCCCGGCTGCTGCACGCGCTGCCCGAGGACGCCGACCTCACCGCCGCCGCGCTCCTTGAGCCGGCCGCCTGTATCGCCGCCGCCGCGCTCAAGGCGAACGCCCGGCCCGGTGAGCGGGTCGCGGTGGTCGGCACGGGCACGCTCGGGATGTTCGCCGTGCAGTTCCTGAAGGCGGGCTCGCCGGCGGAGCTGCTGGTCGTCGGGACCCGGGGGGACCGGGAGGCTTTGTCGCGGCAGTTCGGGGCGAGCGACTTCCGCACCCGGGACCAGGAGCTGCCGGACGACTTCGACGTCGTCATCGAGACGGCGGGGTCGGCCTCCGCCGCGCGGACGGCCGCCTCGCTGCTGCGGCGGGGCGGGCGGCTGGTGCTGACCGGCATCCCGGCGGCCGGCGCGCAGGGGCTCGATCCGACCGACCTCGTCGTACGGCAGCTGGAGGTGCACACCGTCTTCGGCGCGCCGCCGGACGCCTGGGCGCACACGGTGCGGGTGTTCGGGGCCGGGCTGCTCGATCCGCTGCCGCTGGTCACGCACGAGCTGCCGCTCACCGAGTTCTCCGAGGCCATCGAGCTGGTGGGCTCGGGTGATCCGAAGGTGGGGAAAGTGCTGCTGAAGCCGTAGCGCGCCGCTGCGGGGGCGGCCCCTGAGAGCCGTAGGGGCCCTAGGGCAACTCCCTCAGGGGCCGCCCCGCCGCCCCTGACCCGAGCCGCGAACCTCGTCCGAAATACCGAACCATGGACCCGAAGGACAGCTTGTGACCGACGCTTCCGTTCCGGCAGCCCGTCGCCCCGGTGAGCCGGCGCTCAGCGCGCTCGGCCTGGGCGCGCCCGCCCTCGACCCCGCCGACGCCTCCGCGCACACCTTCCCGGGCGGTGGCCGCTGGCGCACCGAGGTCCCTTCCTGCGAGGGTCCCGAAGCGCTGGCCGTCGTCCTGAAGGAGTCCTCCCGCCTGGACGTGCCGATCCACCGGATCAGCCAGGGCAGCGGCGTGTGGATGCTGTCCGACGCCGAGATCACCGAGATGGTGGAGGCGACCGCCGCGCGCGACATCGAGCTCTGCCTGTTCACCGGCCCGCGCGGCACGTGGGACATCGGCGGCTCGACCCGCACCGACTCGCGCGGCGGCGGCCTGCGCGCCCGGGGCCACGACGCGGTCGCCGGGTGCGTCGAAGACGCCGTACGCGCCACGGAGTTGGGGGTGAAGTGCCTGCTCGTCGCGGACGAGGGGGTGCTGTGGACGCTGCACCGGGCGCGGGTCGCGGGGATCATCCCGGCCGACACGACGCTGAAGGTGTCGGCGCTGATCGGTCCCGTCAACCCGGCCGCGTACGCGGTGTACGAGCGGCTCGGCGCCGACTCGCTGAACGTGCCCAGCGATCTGACGCTGGATCATCTCACCGAGATCCGGCGGGTGTCGGGCGCGCCGATGGACATGTACATCGAGGCGCCGGACGACCTCGGCGGCTATGTCCGGATGTACGAGGTGGCCGAGCTGATCCGGCGCGGCGCCCCGCTGTACCTCAAGTTCGGCCTCTCCAAGGCCCCTTCGATCTACCCGTGGGGCACGCATCTGCGGGACGTCACTCTGGACACCGCCCGGGAGCGGGTGCGGCGCGGCCGGCTCGCGCTGGATCTGCTCGAACGGCACGGCGCGGCGGGCGACATGGCGCCGCTGGGCTCCCGGCTGCCGGGCGAGCTGAACCGCTTCCCGGTCTGACGAAAACTCCGCGCTGTCCGCTCTCCCGGCCCGCGTGACCGCTCTCTCAACGACGAGAAGAACAAGGACTGATCAGCATGCTCAACCGCAGAGCGGCGCTCGCCGCGATAGCCACCGCCGCCTCCCTCGCCCTGACCCTCACCGCCTGCGGCCAGAGCGGCGAGGGCGGCAGCGCCGAGTCCTCCGGCTCCAGCAAGGGCGGCACGATCGGCATCGCGATGCCGACGAAGTCGTCCGAGCGCTGGATCAACGACGGCAACAACGTCGTCAAGGACCTTCAGGCGAAGGGCTACAAGACCAAGCTGGTGTACGGGGAGGACGACCCCGACCAGCAGGTCTCGCAGATCGAGAACCTGATCACGCAGGGCGTCAAGGCGCTGATCGTCGCGGCGATCGACAACAAGTCGCTGAACAACGTCCTCCAGCAGGCCGCCGACGCGAAGATCCCGGTCATCGCCTACGACCGCCTGATCCTCGGGACGAAGAACGTCGACTACTACGCGTCGTTCGACAACGAGAAGGTCGGCAAGCTCCAAGGGCAGTACATCGTCGACAAGTTGGGGCTGGCGAGCGGCAAGGGCCCGTTCAACATCGAGCTGTTCGCGGGCTCCAACGACGACAACAACACGAAGTACTTCTTCAGCGGCGCGATGAGCGTGCTCCAGCCGTACATCACGTCCAAGAAGCTGGTCGTCAAGTCGGGCCAGACGGCGCTGACGAAGGTGACCACGCTGCGCTGGGACGGCGCGACCGCCCAGAAGCGCATGGAGGACCTGCTCACCTCGTCGTACACGAGCGGCCGGGTCGACGCGGTGCTCTCGCCGTACGACGGCATCTCGATCGGCATCATCGCGGCGCTGCGCTCGGACGGTTATGGTTCGGCCGCGCAGCCGCTGCCGGTGATCACGGGCCAGGACGCGGAGCTGGCGTCGGTGAAGTCCATCATCGCGGGCCAGCAGACCCAGACCGTGTACAAGGACCTCCGCAAGCTGGCCGAGGTGGCCTCGGTGATGGTCGACGACTCGCTGAACGGCAAGACGCCGCAGACCAACGACACCAAGACGTACGACAACGGCGCCAAGGTCGTCCCCGCGTACCTGCTGGAGCCGGTGAGCGTGGACAAGGCCAACTACGAGCAGGTCCTGGTCAAGGGCGGCTACTACACGGCGGACCAGCTCAAGTAGCCCCGGCCTGTTCGCAACTCACTGATTGGAAGGCACGACCATGGCGGGACCCGTCCTGGAGATGCGCTCGATCGTCAAGACCTTTCCCGGTGTCAAAGCGCTCTCGGACGTCACGCTGACGGTCCGTCAGGGCGAGGTCCACGCCATCTGCGGCGAGAACGGCGCCGGCAAGTCCACCTTGATGAAGGTGCTCTCCGGCGTTCATCCGCACGGCAGTTACGAGGGGGACATCCTCTTCGAGTCCGCTCCTTGCGAGTTCCGGGACATCCGGGCGAGCGAGCAGCGCGGCATCGTCATCATCCACCAGGAGCTGGCGCTGTCGCCGTACCTCTCGCTGGCGGAGAACATCTTCCTGGGCAACGAGCATGCCAGGGGCGGGTTCATCGACTGGCGGGAGACGCTGCGGCACGCGACGGACCTGCTGCGCCGGGTGGGTCTGGACGACCATCCGGAGACGCGGGTGGCGGACATCGGCGTCGGCAAGCAGCAGCTCGTGGAGATCGCGAAGGCGCTCTCGAAGAAGGTGAAGCTGCTGATCCTGGACGAGCCGACGGCGGCGCTGAACGACGAGGACAGCGACAAACTCCTCAATCTCATCCTGGAGTTGAAGAACCAGGGCATCACCTCGATCATCATCTCCCACAAGCTCAACGAGATCCGCAAGGTCGCCGACTCGGTGACGATCATCCGCGACGGCCGCTCCATCGAGACCCTCGACGTGAAGGACGCGGGGACCACCGAGGACCGGATCATCAGCGGCATGGTCGGCCGCGACCTCGACAACCGCTTCCCCGAACGCAGCGGGTACGAGGGGGAGGTGGGCGACGCCCCGGCGCTGGAGATCAAGAGCTGGACGGTCACGCATCCAATTGACCAGCAGCGCAAGGTGGTTGACGATGTGTCACTGCACGTGCGGCGCGGGGAGATTGTCGGCATCGCCGGTCTGATGGGCGCGGGCCGCACCGAGCTGGCGATGAACGTCTTCGGCCGTACGTACGGCCGTTACGCGGGCGGCCAGGTCTTCAAGGACGGACAGGAGATCCGTACGAAGACCGTCGCGGAGGCGGTGAAGCACGGCATCGCCTATGTCACCGAGGACCGCAAGCACTTCGGCCTGAACCTGATCGACACCATCAACCGCAACATCTCGCTGACCGCGCTGCACAAGGTCGCCCGGCGCGGGATCGTCGACGAGCACGAGGAGCGGCAGGTCTCCGAGGGCTACCGCACGTCGATGAACATCAAGGCGCCGACGGTGTTCGAGCCGGTGGGCAAGCTGTCCGGCGGCAACCAGCAGAAGGTCGTCCTCAGCAAGTGGATCTTCGCGGGTCCCGAGGTGCTGATCCTGGACGAGCCCACGCGCGGGATCGACGTGGGCGCCAAGTACGAGATCTACACGGTCATCGACCAACTGGCCGCCCAGGGCAAGGCGGTCGTCTTCATCTCCTCCGAGCTGCCCGAACTGCTCGGCATGTGCGACCGCATCTACACCATGGCCGCCGGGCGGCTCACGGGCGAGTTCCCGCGGGCCGAGGCCACGCAGGAAGTGCTGATGCGTCAGATGACGAAGGACAAAGAGGTAACGCGATGAGCACCGACGTGACCGACAAGAGCCCGGCGGCGGCCCCGCCCGGCAAAGGCGGCGGGGCCGGCGGCAATCTGCTCCAGCTGATCCTGAACGGCCTGCGCAGCAACATGCGCCAGTACGGGATGCTGATCGCGCTCGGCCTGATCATCGTCCTGTTCCAGGTGTGGACCGGCGGCGATCTGCTGCTGCCGCGCAACGTCTCCAACCTGGTGCTCCAGAACAGCTACATCCTGATCCTGGCGATCGGCATGATGCTCGTCATCATCGCCGGGCACATCGACCTGTCGGTCGGCTCGATCACCGCGTTCACCGGGGCGATGGCGGCGGTGCTGACGGTGCAGCACGGGGTGGCGTGGCCGCTGGCGGTGGTGATCTGCCTGCTGGTGGGCGCCGCCGCGGGCGCCGTACAGGGCTATCTCATCGCCTACTTCGGGATACCTTCGTTCATCGTGACCCTCGCGGGCATGCTGCTGTTCCGGGGGCTCACCGAGATCTCGCTGAAGGGGCAGACGCTCGGCCCGTTCCCGGGCGGGCTCCAGAAGATGGGCAACGGGTTCCTGCCCGAGGTCGGTCCGCACACCAACTACCACAACATCACGCTGGTGTTGGGGATCGTCCTCATCGTCTTCTCGGTGCTGCAAGAGGTGCGCGACCGTAAGCGGCAGCAGGAATTCGCCCTGGACGTGGTGCCGTTCAACCTGTTCCTGCTGAAGCTCGTCGCGATCGGCGCCGCGATCCTCGCCGTCACGATGCTGCTGGCCAGCTACAAGGGCGCCCCGATCATCCTGCTCATCCTCGGTGTGCTGGTCATCGGCTACGGCTATGTCATGCGCAACGCGGTCTTCGGGCGGCACATCTACGCCATCGGCGGCAACCTTCCGGCGGCGAAGCTGTCCGGCGTCAAGGACAAGAAGGTCACCTTCCTCGTCTTCCTGAACATGGGCGTGCTCGCGGCCCTGGCCGGTCTGGTGGTCGCCGCCCGGCTGAACGCGGCGTCCCCGAAGGCGGGCCTCAGCTTCGAACTGGAGGCCATCGCCTCGTCGTTCATCGGCGGCGCCTCCATGAGCGGCGGCGTCGGCACCGTCCTCGGCGCGATCATCGGCGGGCTCGTCCTCGGTGTGCTGAACAACGGCATGAACCTGCTGAGCGTCGGGACCGACTGGCAGCAGGTCATCAAGGGGCTCGCACTGCTGGCGGCGGTCGGGTTCGACGTGTGGAACAAACGCAAGTCCGGTTCGTAACCATGTATCTCCGGGCCGCACCCCTAAGGGTGCGGCCCCAGCCCTTAAGGGGAGCCGCAGATATGGAACTGAACAGACGCACGGTCATCGCGGGCGCGGCGGCGGGCATCGCCGCGAGCGGCCTGGGCGGGACGGCGGAGGCGAGCACGGGCGGGGTGAGCGCGGGCGGGGCCGACTCTTCGGGCGCCGCCGCCGCTTCGGGCCGCACTCCCACGAAGAAGCTCTTCGGCACCCTCGCCGACGGCACCAAGGTCCACGTGTGGTCGCTGTCCAACGGCGCCACCCGCATGCAGGTCCTCTCCTACGGCGGTGTCCTGCACGCCCTGGAGATCCCCGACCGCCACGGCCACTACGCGAACGCCTCGGCGGGCCTGCGCACGATCGAGGACTACGTCGCGAAGAGCCCGTACTTCGGCGCGCTGATCGGCCGCTACGGAAACCGCATCGGCAAGGGCCGGTTCACGCTGGACGGCAAGAAGTACCAGCTGTCCGTGAACGACGGCGCCAACAGCCTGCACGGCGGCGCCAAGGGCTTCGACAAGCACGTCTGGGACGTCGAGCCGTGGGTCAAGGGCACGGACGTCGGCCTGCACCTGCACTACACCAGCGTCGACGGCGAGATGGGCTACCCGGGGACGCTGCGCGCGAAGGTGACGTACACGCTGACCCGGCGCGGCGAGTGGATCATCGACTACGCGGCGACGACCGACAAGGCGACGGTCGTCAACCTGACCAGCCACGTCTACTGGAACCTCGCCGGCGAGGGCAGCGGGTCCATCGAGGACCACGAGCTGACGATCGCCGCCGCCCGCTACACCCCGACCGACGCGGGGCTCATCCCGACCGGTGAGCTGGCGAAGGTCGCGGGCACCCCCTTCGACTTCCGCCGGCCCAAGGCCATCGGCCGGGACCTGCGCGCCGGGCACGCGCAGCAGATCCTCGCCAAGGGCTTCGACCACAACTGGGTGCTGGACAAGGGGATCACGGCGAAGCCCGAGCACGTGGCGACGCTGCGCGACCCGCACTCCGGCCGCACCCTGAAGATCGCCACCGACCAGCCGGGGCTCCAGTTCTACTCCGGCAACTTCCTCGACGGCACCCTGACCGGCACCGGCGGCCACACCTACCGGCAGGGCGACGCGCTGTGCCTGGAGACGCAGCACTTCCCGGACGCGCCGAACCAGCCGAAGTTCCCGTCGACGGTGCTGCGGCCGGGGCAGACGTACCGGACGCGGACGGTGCACACGTTCGGGGCGTGAAGTCGCTCTGGGCACAGGGGCGTTGAGCGCCCGCCATAGGTGCTTCACAAATTCCTACCGATTTCTCGGTGAGTGAACAGCCCCGGCCCAGCCTCCGTATGTAGGGGCGGCCCGTGTTCCATCGCACGGGCCGCTCACGCCAAGACGGACCCGTCTGTCCCCAACGGGCCCGCCCCATACGGAGGTTCCATGGCCGACAACGTCACCTCGTTGTTCCGCAGCACGACGGCCCACAGCCCGTCGATGGCGGCACTGACGCGGGAGGGCGGCGAGGGTACGGGCCCGGTCGACTTCTGTATCCCCTGCAACCCCTACTTCCCGACGCCGGCGATGTTCGACGACATGGCGGCGCGGTTCCGCAGCATCATCACGTACTACCCCAGCAGCGCCGACACCATCACCGCCGAGCTGTGCAACCTCCTCCAACTCCCGCCGCAGGCCGTGGCGATGGGCAACGGCTCCACCGAACTCATCACGTGGATCGACCACTTGCTGGTGCGGGAGTCCCTCGCGGTGCCGGTGCCGACCTTCGGCCGCTGGACCGACCAGCCGATGGAGACGGGCAAGCGGGTCGACATGTTCCCGCTCCAGGAGGCGAACGGATTCGCCCTGGACCTCGCCCAGTACGCCGAGTTCATCCGTACGCGCGGCACCCGGGTCGCGGTGATCTGCAACCCGAACAACCCCGACGGCGGCTTCCTCCACAAGCACCAGCTGGTGCAGTTCATGGACGCGATGGCCGACCTCGACCTCATCGTCATCGACGAGTCGTTCCTGGAGTTCGCCGACGCCGAGCAGGAGCCCAGCGTCGTCCAGGAGGCCATGCTGCGGCCCAACGTCGTCGTCCTGCGCAGCCTCGGCAAGAACTTCGGGCTGCACGGCATCCGCTTCGGCTACCTCGTCGCGAACCCCTCGCTGGCCGGCAAGGTCCGCTCGATGCTGCCCAAGTGGAACCTCAACTCCTTCGCCGAGCACGTGGTGTTCATGCTGAAGGACCATGGCCGTGAGTACGCCCAGAGCCTCATGCAGGTGCGCCGCGACCGGCTGGAGATGGCCAGCCAGCTGTCGGCGCTGCCCGGTCTCACGGTCTACCCCTCGCAGGGCAACTTCCTTTTCGTACGGCTGCCGTTGGGCGCGGAGGGGACGGTCGTGCGCGACCGGCTGCTGACCGAGCACCGGGTGCTGGTGCGGGAGTGCGGCAACAAGATCGGCTCCTCCAGCCGCTTCCTGCGGCTCGTGGTGCGGCCCGAGGTGGACGTGCGGCGCCTGGTGACCGGGATGGAGCAGGTGCTGTACGGCAGCCGCAAGCAGGAGGCGGTGCCCGAGCTGGCGGCCGCGGTCGGCTACAGCTCGGGTACGGCCGCCGTGGACCGGCTGGTCACGAACGGCGCGGGGATGCCGGGCCTAGCCGCTCAGGCCCTGGCGGCCGGCGCCCCGGCTCCGATGGCCCCGGCGGCTGTCGGGGCCGGTATGCCGGCGCAGATACCTGCGGCGCAGATGCCGGCGCAGATTCCGGCCGCTCAGATTCCGGCGGCGGCTCAGATTCCGGCCGCGCAGATCCCGGCGGCGGCTCAGATCTCGGCGGCGCAGATTCCGGCGGCTGCCGGGATGGGGACGGGGATGGGGATGGGGCAGCCGGCGGGGATGCTGGGGCAGGCGCCGATGGCCGCGCAGGTGCCGCAGCAGATACCGATGCAGTCCAACGGGGCGGGCATTCCGATGCCGGCGCAGGCACCCGCGTACCCGCAGCAGCAGCCGCCCGCGCAGCCGGCGATGACTCCGCCGGGGGTACCGGCGCGGGGCGGGCTGACGGCGGCGCAGGTACGGGGGACGAACGGGCTGACCCCGGCACCGGCGACGGGGTGGCCGAACGCGGGGAGCTGGCCGAATGCGGCGGGGATGGGGCAGGTGGGGTAACTCCGGAAAGGGAGACCCCTTAAAGGGTGAGGCAACTCCTTTACGGGGTCGGCCCGTTCAGTACGCGACGGGCCAACCCGTGCTCCAGTCCAGCAAGTTGATCCCCAGCTTCGGTGTCCCGTTGTCGTTGCCGTCGTAGTAGTGGTAGACGATGAGATCCCCGTCGGCGTCGGCCAGTACCGACTCCCCGCCGGGCCCGATCACGCTGCCGTGTGTCTCCAGCACCGGCGTCCCGCCGTTCTCGGTGAGCGCGACGCCGTTCTTGTCGACGTACGGCCCGGTGACGCTCGCCGCCCGGCCGGCCTTCACCTTGTACGTCGAACTCGTCCCCGCGCAGCAGGTGTCGTACGAGGCGAAGAGGTAGTAGTACCCGTTGCGCTGCACGATGTACGGCGCCTCGATCGCCTTCGTCCCGGTGGGGCGGGCGGCGATCGAGCGGCGGGCGGTGTCCGAGGCGAGCTGTTTCCCGGTCGCCGGATCGATCCGGATCAGCTTGATCCCGGTCCACCAACTCCCGAACGACAGCCACCACTTGCCGTCGGTGTCGACGAAGAGGGCGGGGTCGATGGCGTTGTAGTCACTGGACGCCGATGACGTATAGACGGTCCCGTAGTCGCTCCAGGACCCCGGCAGCCCGGTACTCGAACCGGCCAGCCCGATCGCCGACTTGTTGGACCCGAAGGTGGAAACGGCGTAGTACATAAGATACTTACCGCCCTGATACGAGATATCAGGCGCCCACGCCTCGGTGTTGCCGTACGAGACCCACCAACTCGGCCTGCCGCCGAACGCGTCCGCACCCGCGCTGAACGCGACCCGGTCGGTGGAGGTGCGATAGGTCAGCCCGCCACCGGTCCCGTACACGAGATACCGACCGGCGGCCGTACGGACCATCGTCGGATCATGCACACCCGTGTCCCCGGTGACCCGCCCCGGATTCGGGTAGGCGGAGGCGGTCGCCGGGATCAGGGCGAGCAGGAGGGCTGCGAGGAGGGTGACTCCGACGCGGCAGGGCGCCGGTCTGCGGAATGTGCGGCTCATACGAACGGAACGTAAAATCGAACGCTTTGCGCGTCAACGACCGGCACCCGACTTGACTGACCATCACTTTGCCGAACTGATAGCTCGTCAATAGAAACCCTCCCTACGGTGCCGTGTCCATGACAGACAACACAGCAGAGCCCACCGCCGGAGAATCCAATGTCGGGCGCCGTACCGTGCTGCTCGCGGGCGGTGCCACGGCCGCGACCCTGGCCGTAGGCGTCGCGACCCTCACCGAGACGAGCGCTCAGCCGGCCCAGGCGGCCGAGCAGGCGGCCGGAGTTCAAGAAGCCCAAGCCGCCGCAGCCGTCTGCACACTCACCAAAGAAATGACCGAAGGCCCCTACTACCTGGACGGCCAGTACGTCCGGGCCGACATCACGGAAGGCAAGACCGGCTTCCCCCTGAAACTCGCCCTCACCGTCGTCGACGACGACACCTGCGCCCCCCTCAGCAACGCCCTGGTCGAGATCTGGCACTCGGACGTCCTCGGCGAATACTCGGGCTTCGTCGGCAACAACGGCCACAGCGAACCCGACAGCGGCACCTTCCTGCGCGGCGGAGTCCTCACGAACACGAGCGGGCTCGCGAACATCACGACCGTTTTCCCGGGCTGGTACCGGGGCCGCTGCATCCACATCCACGTCAAGGTCCACACGAACGTCACCCTGACCTCGAACGGCTCCTTCACCGGCGGCCAGGAACTCCACACCGGCCAGCTGTTCTTCGACGAGACCCTCTCCGCCAGAGTCGCCGCGCTCACCCCGTACACGGCGAACACGGTCACCCGCACCACCCTCACCCAGGATTCGATCTACGACGGCGGCGGCGCCGCTTCCGGACTGCTCACCCTGACCGCGCTGGGCAGTTCACCGACCGCCGGCTACAGCGGCACCCTGACGCTCGGCGTCGAGCGGTGACTCCCGTACAGCTGAACTGAGTTCACCACCGGCGGCCCCGAGTGACGGCGGGGCCGCCGGTCCCGTTCCCCCAGCCGCGCCCCACCTCACGCAGTCACCAACTCCCCTTCCCGCTCCCGCAGATGCGCCCGCACCGAGTACCCCACCGCCCCGGCCCACGCCGCGAACACCCCCACGTACACAAGGACACTCCCCGCCCCAGACATCCCCACCCACCCGCTCCCCAGCAGCGTCCGCACATTCGTCACGACGATCACCCCACCCACCGCCGCCCCCAACACCCGTGCCGGCAACAGCCGTACGAGCCAAGCCGCCACCGGCGCCGCGACGAGCCCTCCGAGCAGAAACGCCAACACCCAAGCCCATTCAAGCCCTTGAGACCCCAGCGACACGAGAAACCCGAGACTCGCCGCCAACGCCACCAGAAACTCACTGGTGTCGACAGAGCCGATCACCTTACGCGGCTCCATCCGCCCGCTCGCCAGCAGCGCGGGCGTACCGACGGGCCCCCACCCGCCCCCACCGGTCGCGTCGAGGAACCCGGCGACCAGGCCGAGCGGTGTGAGGAACCGCCGCCGCAGCGGCTTGCCCAACTGCCCCTTGGGCAGCCCCCGGAAGGTGAACCGGGACATGACGTACACCCCGAGGCCGAGCAGGATGAGGGACATCACGGGCTCGGCGACCTCGGTGGACAGCGCGGACAGGACGGTCGCGCCGAGGAAGGAACCGGCCGCGCCGGGCACGCCGATGCGGGCGACGACCTTCCAGTCGACGTTGCCGAACCGCCAGTGCGACGCGCCGGACATCAGCGTCGTACCGATCTCGGCGAGATGGACGGTCGCGGAGGCCGCCGCCGGGTTGGTGCCCATGGCGAGCAGCAGGGTCGTGGAGGTGACGCCGTAGGCCATGCCGAGGCTGCCGTCCACGAGCTGGGCGCCCAGGCCGGCGAGGGCGAGCAGGATCAGCGTGCGCATCCGTGCACCGTAGGGGGCCACTCTGAGGAGGTTCTTAGACGTCCATGAGGACGCCGCACAGGAACACCCGGTACAGAAGAGGACCTACGGGTTCTCCCACGCCGCCGGTTCCGCCGCCAGCGCCTTCACCGGACCGGGCAGCGCCCCGGCCGCGAGATCGGCGACCGTCACCCCCTCCAGGATGCGCCGCACATTGGCCCGCAGCGCGACCCACAGCGGCAGCAGCGGCTCGGCGGTCCCCTGGTAGCTGAGGCCGGTGGGGCGCTCGCCGCGGACGGAGACGATGGGGCCGTCGACGCCTCTGATGACGTCCGCGACGGTGATCGCCGCCGCGTCCCGCGCGAGCCGGTAGCCGCCGCCCCCGCCGCGCCGGCTGTCGACGATCCCGGCCCGGCGCAGATCCCCGAGGATGCCCTCCAGGAACTTGTGCGGGATGTCCTGGGCGAGCGCGACGGTCTCCGTCTTCACCGGGGCGCCGGCGGACTGCCGTACGGCGATCTCCAGTACCGCCCGTACCGCGTAGTCCGCCCGTGCCGAGATCCTCATGCGCCCATTGTGCGGTGCGCGCGCGGTCAGGCGAGCCGGATCACGTTCCAGGAGAGCGGCTCCAGGGTCGCCGTCAGCCGGCCGTCCGTGAGGGCGGTGCCCTGGGCCGGGTGCGGGGCGACGCGGTCGGGGTCGGTGAGGGTGTTGCGGGCGTCGGGGTCGGCGTCGGCGAGGACGCTGTGCTCGACGACCCGCGCCAACCCGAGCCCGCCGAGGGCGACTTCGAGCGGCAGCGGCTCGGTGCGGCCGCGGTTGACGGCGAAGACGGTGACGGAGCCGTCGGCGGCGCGGACGGCGGTGGCGTGCAGCAGGTCCGTCGTACCGAACCGCTTCGTCTCGTGGGTCGGGGAGTCGGCGCGGACGTCGAGGACCTCGCCCCGGCCGTGGCGGGCGGCCTGGGCGAAGGGGAAGAACGTGGTCTGGCGCCAGGCGGGGCCGCCGGGCTCGGTCATGATGGGGGCGATGACGTTGACGAGCTGGGCGAGGCAGGCGATCTTGACGCGGTCGGCGTGCCGGAGCAGGGCGATGAGCAGCGAGCCGAAGACGACCGCGTCCGTCACGCTGTAGTTGTCCTCGAGGAGGCGCGGGGCCTCGGGCCACTCGTCGGGGTCGTGGGCCTCCGCGTGGTCGTGCCAGCGGGAGGTGTACCAGACGTTCCACTCGTCGAACGAGAGGTTGATCTTCTTCTTCGACTTCAGGCGGGCGCCGATGTGGTCGGCGGTGGCGACGACGTTGTCGATGAACGACTCCATGTCGACGGCCGAGGCGAGGAAGGAGTCGAGGTCGCCGTCGTGCGGCTCGTAGTAGGCGTGCAGGGAGATGTGGTCGACGAGGTCGTACGTCTCCGCGAGGACCGTCGCCTCCCAGGCGGCGAAGGTCGGCATGGACTGGCTGGAGCTGCCGCAGGCGACGAGTTCGACGCGGGGGTCGATCTGGCGCATCGCGCGGGCCGTCTCGGCGGCGAGGCGGCCGTACTCCTCGGCCGTCTTGTGGCCGGTCTGCCAGGGGCCGTCCATCTCGTTGCCCAGGCACCACATGCGGATGCCGAAGGGCTCCTTGTCGCCGTGCGCGACCCGCAGGTCCGAAAGGGCGGTGCCGGCCGGGTGGTTGGCGTACTCCTGGAGTTCGAGGGCCTCCGCGACGCCCCGGGTGCCGAGGTTGACCGCCATCATCGGCTCCGCCTGGGGGCCGAGTTTACGCAGGAAGGCGATGTACTCGGAGAGGCCGAAGCGGTTGGTCTCCGTGGAGTGCCAGGCCAGGTCGAGGCGGCGGGGGCGGTCCTCGGCGGGGCCGACGGAGTCCTCCCACTTGTAGCCCGAGACGAAGTTGCCGCCGGGATAGCGGATGGTCGTCACGCCCAGTTCGCGGACCAGGTCCAGCACGTCCTGGCGCAGGCCCTCGGTGTCGGCGCTCGGGTGGCCCGGCTCGTAGATGCCGGTGTAGACACAGCGGCCGAGGTGTTCGACGAACGAGCCGAAGACTCGGGGGTCGACCTCGCCGACGGTGAAGGCCGGGTCCAGGGTGAAGCGGGCGGTTCGCATGGGCACCTTTCGGGGGCCTTCGGGAGCCTGCTGAGAGGTCTCACTGTCCGAAATACCGGATAACGCTCGGGTCTCCGAACAGGGACCGTAGGGGGCGGCGCGACCCACGTCAACCCATGTGAACACGCTTTCCGACACCGCTTTCCACGGCTCCCTCATGACGTGTGCACATCTGCGCGCGTAGGCTCGGCGGGGGCCGATAAGGGGGTGGGGATGGACATCGCGGATGGGCGGGTGCCGAACGGGCGGGCGCCGAACGGGCGGGTGCCGGGCGGCGGGCTGTTTCGCCGGCTGCGGACCGGTTCGGCCATGCGGCGGCTCAGCTCCGGGCTGACGGCCGCGCTGCGGGAGCGGGGCGGGCCGGAGCGGCGGGGGCTGGAGACCGGTGAGGTGTGCCGGATGCTGTGCGCGCGGATGGGGGAGCTGCGCGGCGGGCGGCGGGTGGAGGTGCGGTTCGAGCGGTTCCCGGACGAGATCGAGGTGACCGGGCTGTGGGTGGAGTTCGCCGACTTCGACCTGGTCATCGTCGAGGAGCGGGCCGAGGAGGTGCAGCAACTGGTCATCCTGGGCCATGAGTTGTGGCATCTGCACGCCCGGCACCAGCACCACCACGTCGCCGCGAGCGCCCTCGCCGGCCGCTCCGACTGGGCCGGCGTCCCGCTGGCGGTCGCCGCCCGCGACGGCTCCCGCGAGGCGGACGAGGCCGAGGCGGACGACTTCGGCCACCGCCTGGCGGCGGCGGTACGGCCGTACCTGCGGGCGGGGGACGACGGGGCGGTGCAGCGGCTGCTCGGGTATCACAGGGGGCGGTGATGTGGCTCGCTCTCGGGGTCCGGCAACTCGCCTCCGGCGCACCGGCGTTCGGCCAAGACCTCCGCCAACTCGCCTCCGGCGCAACCCCGCTCGCCTCCAGCCTGCGCCAACTCGCCCTCCCCCTCCCCTCTCTCTCCGACTTCAGCATCTCCTTCTGCGTCCCCACCTTCGTCCTCTTCCTCGCCCTCGCCCTCAAGCTCCCCACCATCCTGCGCATGTGGCGCGACCCCCTGCTGCGGGCCGTCGGCGGGATGCTGCTGCTGGCGTGTGCCGTGTTCGTGTTCGTGGCGCCCTCGACGATCGTGTGGACCAACCGGGTCACCGGGATCCCCAACTTCTCGGCGCCGTGGTGCTATTCACTGCTCACCGCGTTCGCCGGCGCCTGCCTGCTGCTGATCATCGCCTGGCGGGGCGGGTTCGGGCCGCCGACGCGGGCGGCCCGGCGGGCGCGGCGGTGGGTGATCGGCTCGTACTCGGCGGTGATCGCGGCGCTGTGGGTGCTGTTCGCCCTCGCCGACGTCCCCGAGGAACGCGTCCGCGACCTCGACACGTTCTACGCCAACACCCCTTTCATGCGCGAGGAGATCCTCCTCTACCTCACCGCGCACACCGTCGCCGTCGTCATCACCCTCCGGCTGATCGGAAACTGGCTGCGCACGGAGGAACTCGACGGCTGGCTCCGCGCCGGCCTCCTCTTCCTCACCGTCGGCTACGCCTTCAACCTGGGTTTCGACGTCCTCAAACTCACGGCGGTCGCGGCCCGTTGGACCGGCCACGACCTCGACTGGATGAGCACCCGCGCCGCCCCGCTCGCCGCGTCCCTGTCGGCGATCCTGGCCGCCGTCGGCTTCATCCTCCCGCACAGCGGCCAATACCTGCGCGACCGCTGGGAGTCGTACGCCGCCTTGCGTGAACTGCGGCCCCTGTACACGCTGATGAGGTCGGCGACCGGCCGGGGCGTGCCGTTCGCGCCGCACGCCTCGGCGGGGCTGCGGCTGGTCCAGCGCGAGACGTTCATCCGCGACGCGCTGCTGCGGCTGTCGCGCCACTTCGACGAGGACCGGGGCCGCCGGGCCTACCGCGCCGCCGTCTCCCTCGGCCACTCCGAGGACCGCGCGCTAGCCCTGGCGGCGGCACTCACCGTCCAGGACGCGGTCACCCGAGGCCGCCGCACCCCGTACGAGGAGACCACCGGCGACCTCGACATCACCCGCCTGCTCCAGTCGATCGGCCCGGTCTCCCGCGCCCTGCGCGACCCCGAGACCCTGACGGCGGTCCGCACCCGGATGGCGACGACGCCGGAACCGGCGAAGAGACTGCGGGGCGCGGGCCACCCCTAGCCCGGACGACAATCCGGTAGCCCTACGACAAGACGCCCCCGGTCACCTCCCCCTCACCCCGCGAACGCCGGCAACGCCACCCCCTTCCCCGCCCCCGGCACCACCAACAGCGAACCGGCAACCGGATGCGGCGAGTTCAGCCCCACCCGAGCCGTCGTGATGTACAGATCGCTCAGATCCGCCCCGCCGAACGCACAAGCCGTGACCCGGGGCACCGGCAGCGAGATGACCCGGTCCAGCCGCCCCTCAGGCGTGTACCGCCGCACAGCCCCCCCGTCCCACAACGCGACCCACACACACCCGTCGGCGTCGACGGTCAGCCCGTCCGGGAACCCGGCCCCCTCCTCGATCGCGACGAACTCCCGCCTGCCGCCGACCCGTTCACCGTCGTGGTCGAAGACGTCGACCCGCCGGGTAGGACTGTCGACGTAGTACATGAGCCGCCCGTCCGGGCTCCACCCGGTGCCGTTGCTGACCGCGACGTCGTCGAGGACGACCGACGCGAGCCCGCCGCCGGTGAACCGGGCCAACGTCCCACCCCCGGCCGCCTCGTCGTACCGCATGGTCCCCGCCCACAGCGACCCGTCGGGCGCGACCGCCGCGTCGTTGCCGCGCCGGCCGGGGACAGGTTCGTGGTGCAGCCAGGAGAACTCCCCGCCGGCGTCCAACAGGCCCACCCCGTCACGGAGGTTGAGGACGAGGCCGCCGCCCGCGCGGGGTTTGGCGGCGCCGACGTGCTGGTCGGTGACCCGTACCGACTGCCGGCCGCTGACGGGGTCGTAGGAGTGCAGCCGCGCCCCGAGGATGTCCAGCCACAGCAGCCGCCCGGTGGCGGGGTCCCAGGTGGGCCCCTCCCCGAGGGTGGCCTCCGCGCGTACGGCGATGTCGAATCCGCTGGTCATGTCAGGCCACGCTCCGGTGTCCGAGCCGCTCCGAGAGTTCGGCGGCGCCCTTGGCCGCCAGCTGTTCCAGTTCCACGCGCCGCTCGTCGCTCCAGCGGATCATCGGCACCGAGATCGAGAGCGCGGCGACGACCCGCCCGGTGCGGTCGCGGACGGGGGCCGCGACGCAGCTGACGTCCGGGTTGGACTCCCGGCTCTCGACGGCGATCCCCCGCTCCCGGATCGGGACCAGCGCCTCGCGCAGCGCGGCGGGGTCGGTGATGCTGTTCGGGGTCATCCTGACGAGGTCGGCGTCGTCCGGGACGCGCGCGGTCAGCTCGTGCTCGGGCAGCGAGGCGAGCAGCATCTTGCCGACGGACGTGCAGTGCGCGGGCAGCCGGCGGCCGGCAGCGGAGACCATGCGGACGGCGTGCGTGGAGTCGACCTTCGCGATGTAGATGACGTCGGTGCCCTCCAGGATCGCCACGTGCACGGTCTCGTCGCAGGTCTCGGCGACGGACCGGGCCACGTGCTGCCCCTCCGCCGCGAGGTCCAGCTGCTCGGCGTAGCGGCTGCCGAGCTGGTACGGCCGCACCCCGAGCCGGTAGCGGCCGGGCTGGCCGGTGACCGGGACGATGTACGAGCGGGCGGCGAGCGTCGTGACCAGTTCGTGCACGGTGGTGCGCGGCAGCTTCAGGCGGCGCACGATGTCGGGGGCGGAGAGTGTGCCGTCCCCGTCGAGGAAGAGCTCCAGAATGTCCAGAGCCCGGGTCACGGCAGGTACCAGACGTCCCATGGCCGGCCCCCTCCCTTGGTGGTCTTGTGCGGTCCTGTTCGAGATTTCAACAGGCGATCGGGATGACGAACACAGGCTAATCAGAAGGCACCTGGCGGGCAATGGGCGGGAAAAGGCGGTTTCCTGGTGGGCGGGGTTTCCCGGTGCGCGACGATGGGGCGTATGCAGCCGTTCACGCCTCTCGACTTCCAGCTGGTCCTGCTGCGCCTCATGGCCGACCACAACCCGGACCTCGTCGAGGACGCCCGCCGCGCGCTGGGCGCCTCCGCCGCCGGGATGCGCGAGGCCAACAAGCGCTGGCAGGCGATGCGGCACGCCCCGCGCGGCCGGGCCGCCGCGAGCCGCTACGCCTCGGTCCTCGGCGCGCCCGAGTCCCGCTCGGACCGCAGGATCGGCGACCTGACCTGCACGGCCCTCCAATGGCCGGTCCCCCTCTGGCCGGACCTCCGCTTCGAGGTCCTGCTCGCGCCGAACGGGTCGGTCTGGAACGAGTGGCTGGTCCGGGCGCCGGGCACACCACCGCCCCCGCTGCGGACGACCGCCGACCTCACCCCCTGGTCCTGCACGGTCGACGAGGCGGCCGGCGCCTTCCCCCCGGCCCGCCCCCTGGAGGGCACCGCCCCCAACCGCTGGGGCCTGGCCTTCACGGCACCCGACGCGGAGGGGGTACGGCGGGAGGTGGCGGCGGAGTTCACGTGGGGGCTGTTGCAGCGGGTGGGGATCAGGAACTAGGCACGGCCTTCAGGATTCCCTCGACGACCGTCCCCAACGACCCCGGATGCAGCCAGAGAAACATGTTCGGCTCGACCAACTCCAGCTCCATCACGCAGGGTTGCCCGTCATCGCCGTCGACGACGTCCACCCGGGCGTACAGCAGTTCACTTCCCCCGGGCACAGCGGCCAACGCCCGCCCGGCGAGGGCGAGTTCAGCGGGGGTGGGCGTCCAGGGCGCCAGATCGGGATGCGCGGTCTTGCGCACGTCGTAGGGCGTCCCGGGACTGAGCACGGCCCCCTTCCGGCTGGCGTGCAGCAGCCGCCCGCCGAAGAACTGCACGGCCCGCTCCCCGCTGACGTCGATCCCCTTGACGTACGGCTGGACCATCGCCGTGAGCCCCTCGGCGTGCATCCGCCCGATGTGCCGTACGGCGGTCTCGCGCTCGCCGGCGGAGTAGCGCGCGGCGAACCGGGACCCGGCGCCGGAGGTCGGCTTGACGACGTACTCACCGTCGCCCGGCAGCTCCGGCGTCTCCCCGGGCGCGCAGTACCGCGTGGGCACGACGGCCACCCCGGCCGCCGCCAGCTCCCCCAGGTACCGCTTGTCGGCGTTCCACCGCACCACCCCGGCGGGGTTGGCGAGCCGGGTCACGCGGGCGGTCTCGCCGACCCACCCCAGGAACTCGGCCGCCCGCCAGCTGTAGTCCCAGGTGGACCGGATGACAACCAGGTCGAAGCCGGCCCAGTCGGCCTCGGGGTCGTCCCACACCTGGACCGAGGCCTCGGCCCCAGCCGCCTTCAACGCCTCCAGCAGCCCCGGCAGATCCCGGTCGACAGGCCCGTCGGGAGCGGACGGACGATAGGTGACAAGCGCGATGCGCGGCACAGTGGAACCCTCGTTTCGTACGGCTGACGGACCTTGAGGCTAGTCAACCGGGGCGTCCGACGGCTCCTCCCAGTCCAGCAGGCGCACCTTCGCCACCGTACGGACATGTGTGCGCATCGCGGTCGCCGCCCGGCGTGGGTTTCCCTCCGCGATCGCGTCGAGGATCGCCTGATGCTGCGTCAACGACCTTGCGGGGCGGCCTGGTTGGCGTAGGGATTCCGTGCGGCTCTCGGCGATCTGGGGGGCGATGGAGCGCATGAACTCCGCCAGGAGGGCGCTGTGGGCCGCCGCCGTCACCGCCGCGTGGAAGAGGCGGTCGCCCTCGGTGCCGGGGGCGCCGGAGGCGGTTTCGCGGGCCATGTGGGCCAGGGCCGCGCGCATCGCCGTGAGGTCGTCCTCCGTGCGGCGTTCGGCGGCGAGTTCGGCGAGCTTCGTCTCCAGGGCCTCGCGGGCCTCCAGGACGTCGGGCAGGCGCTTGCGGCGCTCGACCATCCGCTCGACCGGCTCGACGTCGAGGCTGTCGCGGACGAGGTACGTCCCGCCGCCGTGCCGCGCCTCGACCAGCCCCTGCACCTCCAGGACGACGATCGCCTGCTTGACGGAGGCCCGGCTCACCCCGAGCCGCTGCGCCAGGTCGCGTTCGGGCGGCAGCCGGTCGCCGGACTTGAGGCCGCCCTCGGTGACGTACTGCCGCAGCCGGTCCAGCACTTGCTCGTACAGGCGCTGTTTCGTCATCGGCCGCAGGGCGTCGCTCACGGGGGCCTCCTCTCCGTCACGCACGCGGTCTTGACTCCCGTGCACGGCGGCCACTCTAATCGACCGTCGCCACCATTGGCTCAGCCACTCGTCCACTGCTCCGGGACCCAACGACGGGAGCCCGTATGTCCCCCGAACTCGTCTCGATCCTCGTCCTGGTGGTCGTCTTCGTCATCGCCACCACCCGCTCGGTGAACATGGGCGCGCTCGCCTTCGCCGCCGCCTTCGGGGTCGGTGAGCTGGTCGCCGGTCTCGACGCGGACGGCATCTTCGCCGGGTTCCCCGGTGATCTGTTCGTCGTCCTGGTCGGCGTGACGTACCTCTTCGCGATCGCCCGCGCCAACGGCACCACCGACTGGCTGGTGCACGCCGCGATCCGGCTCGTGCGCGGCCGGGTCGCGCTGCTCCCGTGGGTGATGTTCGCGCTGGCCGCCGCGCTGACCGGCATCGGCGCCGTCAGCCCGGCGGCCGTCGCGATCGTCGCCCCCGTCGCCCTCAGCTTCGCCGCCCGCTACACGATCAGCCCGCTGCTGATGGGCGCGATGGTGGTGCACGGCGCGCAGGGCGGCGGCTTCTCGCCGATCAGCATCTACGGCACGATCGTCAACGGGATCGTGGAGCGCGAGCACCTGCCGGGCAGCCCGGTCGCCCTGTTCCTCGCCTCCCTCCTCGCCAACCTGGCCATCGCGGGCGTGGTGTTCGCGGTGTGCGGGGGGCGGCGGCTGTGGCGGGAGCGGGTGACGTCTGAAGCGGACGCGGCCGAGGACGACGTCCCCCTCACCCCCGCCCGTATCGCCACCCTCGTCTCCCTGCTCGCCCTGGTCCTGGCCGTGCTGCTGCTCGATCTCGACCCCGGGCTCACCGCGATCACCCTGGCCGTGCTGCTGAGCACCGCCTGGCCGGAGGACAGCCGCAAGGCGGTCGGGCAGATCGCCTGGTCGACGGTGCTGCTGATCTGCGGGGTGCTGACGTACGTCGCCGTCCTGGACGAGATGGGCACCATCAAGTGGGCCGGCGAGGGCGTCGGGAACATCGGGGTGCCGCTGCTCGCGGCCGTGCTGCTCTGCTACATCGGCGCGCTGGTCTCGGCGTTCGCCTCGTCGGTCGGCATCATGGGCGCGCTGATCCCGCTGGCGGTGCCGTTCCTCCTGCGGGGCGAGATCGGGGCGGTCGGGATGGTGGCGGCGCTGGCGGTGTCGGCGACAGTGGTGGACGTCAGCCCGTTCTCGACGAACGGCGCGCTGGTCCTGGCCGCCGCGCCGGATGTCGACCGGGAGCGTTTCTTCCGGCAGTTGATGGTGTACGGGGGGATCGTGGTGGCCGTGGTACCGGCGGTGGTGTGGCTGGTCATGGTCGTCCCCGGGTTCGGGTAGCCCTGGCCTGAGCGACATTTGACCGAACAGTGCAGCAATGACCAAGGAGTACGACGCGTGTCCTCTCTCTTCCCGGCCCTGACCGCCGACCCCGGTCCCGACCGGCCCGCCCTGTCCTTCGGCCCCCGCGCCCTCACCTATGCCCGACTGGCGGGCGCCGCCGGGGCCGTGGCCGCCCGGGTGCGCGGGGTGCAGCGGGTCGCCGTGTGGGCGACGCCGGAGCTGGAGACGGCCGTGGCGGTGGTGGGCGTCCTGCTCGCCGGGTCCGCCGCCGTCCCGCTGAACCCCAAGTCGGGCGACAAGGAGCTGGGGCACATCCTCGGCGACAGCGCCCCCGCCCTCGTCCTGGCCGCCCCGGGCACCGAACTCCCGTCCGCGCTGGCCGGGTTGGAACGAGTGGACGTCGATGTCGACGCGTCCGCCGAACCGCCCGCCGACGACTTCCCGGACGACAACCCGGCGCTGGTCGTCTACACCTCCGGTACGACCGGCCCGCCCAAGGGCGCGGTGCTCCCCCGCCGGGCGCTCGCGCACACCCTGGACGCGCTGGCCGACGCCTGGCAGTGGACCGGCGACGACGTCCTGACCCACGGGCTGCCGCTGTTCCACGTCCACGGACTGGTCATCGGCATCCTCGGCCCGCTCCGGCGCGGCGGCTCGGTACGGCACTTGGGCCGCTTCTCCACGGAGGGCGTGACGCGGGAGCTGAGTTCGGGCGCGACGATGCTGTTCGGGGTGCCGACGATGTACCACCGCATCGCCGAATCCCTGTCCGAGGAGCCGGAGTTGGTGAAGGCCCTCGCGAACGCCCGTCTCCTGGTGAGCGGTTCGGCGGCGCTGCCCGTGCACGACCACGAGCGGATCGCGGCGGCCACCGGGCGCCGGGTCGTCGAGCGGTACGGCATGACGGAGACCCTGATGAACACGAGCGTCCGCGCGGACGGCGAGGCCCGCGCCGGAACCGTCGGAGTCCCCCTGCCCGGCGTGGAGTTGAGGCTGGTCGAGGAGGACGGCACGGCGATCGACGGGTACGACCGGGAGCGGGTCGGCGAGATCCAGGTGCGCGGCGCGAACCTCTTCACCGAGTACCTGAACCGCCCCGACGCGACCGCCGCCGCGTTCACCGCCGACGGCTGGTTCCGCACCGGAGACATGGCGGTGCGCGACCCTGACGGGTACGTCCGTATCGTCGGCCGCAAGGCCACCGACCTGATCAAGAGCGGGGGTTACAAGATCGGGGCCGGTGAGATCGAGAACGCGCTCCTGGAACATCCAGGGGTGCGGGAGGCGGCGGTGACCGGGGAGCCGGACGCGGATCTGGGCGAGCGGATCGTGGCGTGGGTCGTCCCGGCCGACCCCGAAGTACGGCCCACCGCCGAGGAGTTGGCGGACCACGTGGCGTCCCGCCTGGCCCCGCACAAGCGCCCCCGGGTGGTCCACTACCTCGACACGCTGCCCCGCAACGACATGGGCAAGATCATGAAGCGGGTGCTGAGCGCATGAGCGACCGTCTCTCGGCCCGCGAGATCATCGACACCGTCACCGACGAGTTCACCGAACTCCCGCCCCCGGCAAGGGTGTCACTGCCCGACGGCCCCCTGACCTGGCAGGGCTACGACGACTCCCGCGCCCGCGCCACCGGCCGCACCGGCGAGGACGAGTCCGTGCTCTGCGGCACCGCCGACATCGAGGGCATCCAAGTCGTCCTGCTCGCCTTCGAGTTCGGCTTCCTGGGCGGCTCCCTGGGCGAACGGACCGGTGACCGCCTGGAGGCGGCGTACCGCTACGCCCGCTCCGAACGCCTCCCGGTCGTCTCCCTGATCGCGACCGGCGGCAGCCGTATGCAGGAGGGGATGCTCGCGCTGACCCAACTCCAGCGGGTGGCGAGGGAGGTGTCGATGACCCGGGAGTCCGGGCTCCCCCAGATCGCGGTCCTGCGCGACCCGACGACGGGCGGCGGCTGGGCGACTCTCGGCGCGGGCGCGGACGTGATCCTGGCGCTGCCCGGGGCCCAGGTCGGCTTCGCGGGCTCCCGGGTCCGCCCGGCCGACGCCGATCCGTCGGCGTACACGGCGGAGGCCCAGGTCGCGGCGGGGTCGGCGGACGCGGTGGTGCGACTGGAGGAGCTGCCGGAGACGTTGGGGTGGTGGCTGCGGCTGCTGTCCGGCGGGGCGGACCGGTGGCAGGCGCCGGAGGTGGCGCAACTGCCGGATCTGCCCGGGGTGGTGGAGTGGCCGAAGCCGGCTCCGGCGGCCGAAGAGGACGGGCCCGCGTCCTTCGATCCGTTCGCGGAGGACTTCGACGACGAACCCGATCCGGTCCCGCTCCCTCCCGCCGTCCCCGGCTCCGGCTGGGCCGCCGTCCAAAGCGCGCGTTCCCCGCGACGCCCGCGCGCCTTCGCCTACTTGGACGCCCACTTCGGCCGGTATGCCCGCATCAGCGGTGACCGGCACGGAGGTGTGGATGCCGAGGGGATCGTGTGCGGGTTCGGGGAGCGGGACGGGTACACCGTCGCGTTCGCCGCGCAGACCGGCGTCGCCATGCGGCCCGCCGGGTACCGGACGGCCGTGCGGCTGATCAAGCTGGCGGTGCGGATGCGGATTCCGGTGCTGACGCTGATCGACACGCCGGGCGCCGCCAATGACGCGGAGGCCGAGCGGCAGGGGGTGGGGGCGGCGGTCGCCGAGCTGTTCATGGCGCTCGCGCAGGCCCGTACGCCGGTGACGTCGCTGCTCATCGGGGAGGGCGGCTCCGGCGGGGCGCTGGCGCTGGCCGCGCCGGGGCGGACCTGGGCGACACCGGACAGCTACTTCTCGGTGATCGCACCGGAGCTGGCGGCGGCCATCCTCAAGCGCCCGGCGGACCAGGTCGCCGCGACCGCCGATCAACTGCGGCTGCTGCCCGACGACTTGGTGCACCTCGGGGTGATCCGGCCGGCGACCGACATTCCCGGCGCGGACGTGTGAGCCTGTGAGGCATCGGCGCCGTCTTCACAACCCGTGGAGGCGGCGCCGTGCCGTACCGCCGAGACGGGGACAAGGCCAAGCACCGTACGTAACAATGGAAGTGCACAGAGGCGCGGGACGACGGGGGAGTCGTGGTGGACGAAGTGGTGGAGTTCCGGACGGAGGACGGCGCGGTCGTCGCCGTGCAGGCCGTCGGCGAGCGGTCCGGTTCGCGGCTGGTGGCGCGGGACGGGAGCGTGCAGGCGGCGCGGACGTTCGAGGGCGCGCTGGAGGGGGTGCGGGCGGCGGCCCAGTCGGCGCTGCGGGTGTTCCGGGACGGGGCGGGGGCGCTGCGGCCGGACGGGGTGGAGATCGAGTTCGGGGTGCGGCTCCAGGCGGAGGCCGGCGCGGTCATCGCGAAGGGGACGAGCGAGGGCCATCTGGTGGTGAAGCTGACGTGGGGGGCCGCGGCCGGGGGCCGGGACGAGGGGTCGTACGCCGATGACGCTTCTTGAACTTCCGTGCGGCAGGCCGATGTCGACGCTCCTTGAGCCGGGGACGGCGGTTCGATGAGGAGCGCCGAATGGCACGCCCGGGTCGAGTCGGCCGGCCGGGTCCTCGGCGCCGGGTTCCTGGTCACCCCGGACACGGTCGTCACCTGCGCGCACGTGATCGGCGGACAGCCGACGGAGACGCTCACCGTGTCGTTCACGGAACGCCCCGAACTCCCTTCCGTACCCGCCCGGTTGCTGGCGCACGGCGGCTGGGACCCGGAGTCGGGGCACGACCGGGGCGACCTCGCGGTGCTGCGCCTCGACCGCCCCGCCCCCGTCGTCCCCGCCGTCCTCGCCCCCTCGGACGCGGTGCACCGCGAGCGGCCCGAGGACCCGCCCCGCAAGCTCGTCGTCTACGGCTTCCCCGCCGGGTTCGACGAGGGCACGCTGGCCGAATACCGGGTCACCGCACCGCAGTTGATCAGCGGGGAGTGGCTGCAACTGGAGGCGTGGCAGCTCGGCGGGCAGCCGCTCGCGCCGGGGTTCAGCGGGGCGGCCGTGGTGCTGGTCGAGACGGGCGAGGTGGTGGGGATGGTGACGGCGGCGGCCGGCGGGAGCGTCGTGCGCACCGGGCGGATGATGCCGACGGCCGTGATGGTCCGGTACTGGCCGGGCCTGGACGGGCTGGTCCCCGTGCCCGGACACCGCCCGGCCGACCGCACCCGGCTGTACCGGCTGGTGGCGCGGGCCGAGGCGGCGGGCCTGGAGTGCGATCCGACGCAGCTCTACAACGCCGTCCGCGATCCGCTGGACGTGCTGGTGCAGAAGCCGGGGTTCGCGTCGGTGCGGGCGGCGGCCCTGTTCGTGCTGTCGGAACTGGACGGGGAGGGCGCGGCCGGGACGGTGCTGCGGTTCACCGAGCGGCTGGAGCAACTGCTGTCCGTGCCGCAGGAGTCGGACGCCGAGGAGTACGACGTCGCCGAGGCGCCCCCGGACTGGTCGCCGATCCTGGTCGAGCTGCGGCACAGCGGCGCGGGCGACGACCAGGTGCAGGTCACGGTGTCGGCGTACAGCGGCGGGCAGCAGCATCCGGTGGGCGCGGCGACCGTGCCGTGGAGCGGGGTGCGGGCGTTCGTGCAGGAGCACATCGACGAGGCGTTCTCCTGGCTGGCGCCCGGCGCGGACGAGCTGATCGCGTTCGCGCTGCCCCGCAACTGGCTCGATCTCCCCGTCGACCGCTGGGAGTTCGCGCCCGACGTCGACACCCCGATGGGCTGCATGTTCCCCCTCGTCGTCACCGACCACACCCGCCGCAAACACTCCGTCCAGCATCTGCTGGACAAGGCCTGGCGGCGGCTGGACGGCAGACCCGGGGTACGCCTGGCCCGGGTGGAGTGCGGCGAGGACCCCGGCCGGGCGGAGAGCCTGCGGATGCGGTTACGGCGGCACGACGCGTGCGTGGCCGCGTTCGCCGCCCCGCCGGCCGCCGCCCGCGCCCACTTCGGCGTCGCGGTGACGGCCCCCGCCCCGGCCGTCGTCTGGTCGCGCGGCGGCTGCGCCGACGGGGACTGCGTGGGCGCCGACGGCTGCGCGGGCAAGACGTTCCTGGACGGCCTCGACACCGAGCTGGCGGGCTGCCCGCCGGCCGAACTCCCCTTGTACGTCCTGCACTTACGGATGGCGGCGGAGGCCGACGAGGGACACTGGGCGCGGGACATCCAGCTGCTGTGGGACGACCCGAGGGTCTTCGCCGACCCGCACACCGCCCGCCCCCGCCCGGCCCGCTCCCCGGTGGCCTGACGTTTCCCCCCGACCTCCCGCGGAGAAAGTAAGCCCATGTCCGACTGGTCCGTCTACACCGGCACGAGCGACCCGCACGCCGGTATCGAGCGGCTGCCCGCCCCGCCGCCCTGGCGGGCCTTCGACGGCGCGCCCATACTCCCTGTGCCGGACGACGACGCCGACGAGGCGGCCGTCTCCCCCGACCGGGTCCACCGCGCCCGCACCTACGTCGCCACCCCCGACAGCGTCGAACTCGTCAACGCCGCCCTCGTCCTGCGCCGCCCCCTCCTGGTCACCGGCCCGCCCGGCACCGGCAAATCGTCCCTCGCGTACGCGGTGGCAAGGGAGTTGCGGCTGGGCCCGGTCCTGCGCTGGAACATCACCAGCCGCAGCACCCTGACGGACGGCCTGTACCAGTACGACCCCCTGTCCCGCCTGTACGCGGCCCGCAAGTCGGCCTGGCAGGAGGGCGGTTCGGACGCCGGCCCCTACGGCGACCTCGACGGCGTGGAGGACCACCTCCGCCTCGGCCCCCTCGGCACGGCCCTCCTGCCGTACGCCCAGCCGAGGGTCCTCCTGGTCGACGAGCTGGACAAGAGCGACCTCGACCTGCCGAACGACCTCCTCAACGTCCTGGAGGAGGGCCAGTACGAGATCCCCGAACTCCTGCGCGCGGCAGGCCAGTCGGCGCGGAACCCGACGGTGGACGTCCTCGCGGACGGCTCCCAGGTCCCGGTCCCGATCGCCCGTGGCCGGGTGCGCTGCAAGGCGTTCCCCTTCGTCGTCCTCACCAGCAACGGCGAACGCGAGTTCCCCGCCGCGTTCCTGCGCCGCTGCGTACGGCTGCGGCTGCGCAGGCCGGACCGGCAGCAGCTGACCGAGATCGTGCGGGCGCATCTGGACACCCCGGCGGCGGAGGCGGATCCGCTGATCGACCGCTTCCTGGCGCGGGCGGCGGAGGGGGACTTGGCGACGGACCAGCTGCTGAACGCGCTGTATCTGACGGGGGTCACGGGTCTGGACGCGGCGTCTCGGGGGGAGTTGGCGGAGCGGTTGATGCCGTATCTGGATGCGGTGGCGGATGCGGATGGGCTCTGAGGGGGTGGAGGGTTCTGCCGGGGCGGGGGGCTCCGCTGGGGCGGGGGGCTCCGCTGGGGCGGGGGGCTCCGCTAGGGCAGGCGGCTCCTCCGGGGCGGGGGGTGATTCTGGGGTGGCTGGGGGTGCTTCCGAGCTGGACTCCGTGGCAGCTGGAGGTGCTTCCGAGCCTGGCTCCTTGGCAGTTGGAGGTGCCTCCAAGGCTGGCTCCGTGACGGCTGGCGTCGCTTCGAGCATGGGCTTCGCCCAGCCCGGCCGGCCCTCGCTTCCTCTGCTCGCGGATCTGCTGGGTGCCGTGTCCGGTGATGCCGGTCCGTCTCCTCGTGAGCTGGCCGAAGTTCTTTGGCTGGCGCGGCAGTTGGCCGGTGAGGTGCCGGAGCCGGTTCCTCGGCAGGCCGCCGCGCCCGTACCCGTTCCGCCCCAACCGCCCGTCGAGCCCGGCCCGTTGCCCGTCCCGCCGGCCCCGGCAGCCGCCCCGCCTCCTCCACCGTCCCCGACCGGACGCGTCCCCCTCCACCTGCCCACCCCCTCACCCACCCCCGGCCAGCCCTCACTGCGAGTCCCCGTCCCCCCGATGCTCCCCCACCCCCTCGCCCTGCAACGGGCGTTGCGGCCGGTGAAGCGTACGGTTCCCGACGCGCGGGCGCGGCTGCTGGACGAGCGGGCCACCGTCGACCGCATCGCCCGCCTCGGCGCCCACCCCGAGGTGTGGCTGCCGGTACTGCGCCCCGCACGGGACCGCTGGCTGCGGCTGGCGCTGGTGCACGACGTGGGTCCGACGATGCCCGTATGGGCGCCGCTGGTAAGGGAGTTGCACGCCGTACTCGCCCAGTCCGGCATCTTCCGCACCGTCTCCCTGCACCCCGCGACCCCCGACGGCCACGCCAGAGGGGTCGCCGCCCCGGCGGACGGGCGGACGGTCGTCCTCGTCGTCAGCGACTGCATGGGCCCGCAGTGGCGCCCGGGCCCGGCGGGCGACCGCTGGTACGCCCAACTCCGGCGCTGGGCGGCGAAGTTGCCCCTGGCCCTCGTCCAGCCACTGCCCGAACACCTGTGGGCACAGAGCGCGTTGCCCGCCGAGGCGGGCGTCTTCGTGGCCCCCCGCCCCGCCGCGCCGTCCGCGTCGGTGGCGTTCACCGCGTACGACCTCGACGCCCGCAAGCCGCCAAGTGACGCTTTCCCGCTGCCCGTTCTGGAGGCGGGGGCCGCCTGGCTGGGGAACTGGGCGGCGTTGGTGAGCGATCCCGGGGGCGGGCTGGTTCCGGGGGCCGCCGCTTGGGTGCCTTCAGTTCCGGTCGACGGTGAACAGGAGGACTCCGAAGGGGAGTTGAGTGCGCGGGAACTGGTCCTGCGGTTCCAGGCGACCGCCTCTCCGGAGGCGTTCGTGCTGGCGGGGCATCTGTCGTTGGCGGTGCCTTCCGTTCCGGTGATGCGGCTGGTGCAGCATGCGGTGGAGGGGGAGCCTCGGTCGCAGCATCTCGCCGAGGTGATCCTGAGCGGGATGCTGCGGGCGGTGGACGGGCCGTCGGGGTCGTACGAATTCCGGCCCGGGGTAAGGGAGTTGCTGGCGGGGACGTTGCCTCGGACCGTGCGGGGGCGGACGCGGGAGTTTCTGGCGCGGGTCGGGGGGCTGATCGACGAGCGGGCCGGGTTCAGTGCGGGGGTGTTCGGGGCGCGGAGGGGGAAGGGCGAGGAGGGTGCCTTCGCGACGGTCCGGGGGGAGACCGTCGAACGGCTCGGCGGGGGTGGGGAGGGGTTGCTCGGGGGGCGGTACCGGGTGCTGGGGAGGAGGGGGGTGGGGCAGCGGGTGCGGGAGGGGGTGGATACGTGGGGTGGGGAGCGGGTCGTCGTTCATCTTTATCCGGAGCGGGAGGGGCCTCATGAGCGGTTCCTGGCTGAGGCGGAGGTCTTGAGGGGGGTTGAAAGTCCTTACGTGGCACGGGTGTTGGACTTCGGGGTCGAAGGGCGGGTGCCGTATCTGGTCGTGGAGTTCGTGGAGGGGGTGACGCTGTCCGAGCTGACGCTGGGGAGCGGGCCTGGGGTGTCGTTGCCGGTCTATGCCGCGTTGCTGGCCGATGTCTGGGCGGGGCTCAGGGCATTGCATGAGCGGGGGCTGGTGCGGGGGCAGGCGGGAGATGTCGGGCTGCTGCTGCGGCCGGACGGGTCCGCGCTGATCAGTAGATTCACGCTGGGCGAGGGGTCCCGGCAGTGGGTCACGTCGGGCGACTGGGCCGAACTCGCCTCGACCGCGACGGGGTTGGCGAGGCATTCGGCCGAGGTCGAGCGTTTCCACGACGAGGTCATCACCCCCGGCGGCTGGCCTTTCGAGTCCCGCCGGGACTCCGCCGGCCTGCCTTCCGATGCCCGCCGGGTCGCCGCCGCCCTCGCTCAAGCCCGCCAGACCGCCCCCCTCCACGTCCGCCTCTCCACCCCCCTCCGCATCACCCGAGGCGACACCGACCTCCCCCTCCCCTCCCCCGCCGCACAGTCCCTGCTGGTCCAACTGCTGCGCGCCCCCGGCCACCGGGCCACTTACGAGGAGCTGGCGGCCAACCTGCCGGAAGCCCAACCCCTCGACCGGGTAAGGGAGTTGGCCCGCGAGCTAGTAACCGCCTGCCTCGGCCCCGCGACCCTCGCCGAGCTGAACGACGGCTACGCCCTCCACTCCCCCGGCGCCCGCCTCGAACCCGTACCCGACCCACCCCCCACCACCCCCCTCCTCTTCACCACCCCCACCCCCCTCACCCCCGAATCCCGCATCACCCTCGAATACGCGGTGGACCAAGTCCTCACCCGAGCCGGCCTCACCCCCGCCCAATACACGACCCACGTCCTCCCCCACGGCTACCGAGTCGACATCACCCCCACCGCCAACCTCCTCCCCCTCCTGGCGGCAGCGATCCGCTGGCTCCCCGGCCCCTTGGCCACCCTCACCGACCCACCCCCCCTCCACGTCACCTACGCCGGCGCCCCCGAACCCCCCAACTCCCCGGCCCCGGTGACCATCACCATCCCCCCGCCCCTCCACACCTCCTTCGCCACCAGCTCCGCCGCCTCCGGCCCACACCGCTTCCGCCCCCTCTACGGGCCCGACCCGGACGCCCCGCCGCTGGCCTGGTACTGCCCCCTCCCGGCCCCCCGCCCGGAGGACGACACCCGCGACCTCGTCAAGGGCCCCCACCTCACCCGGGACCTCCGCGACCTGCGCCTCCCCGCCCCCGGCCGGGCGGCGATCGTCCACACGCTGCCCGACGGCCCGCTGACCCTCCTCGACCCGGCCGACCCCTACCAGGGCCGGGACGCGGGCCCGGTGACGTACTACGAGGTAGACCTGGCCCCGCAGACCACCTCGGGCCGTACCCGGCTGCGCAGTTCGGGCCGCAGCGACTTCGACGCGCGGGTACGGCTGCGCTGGCAGGTCACCGACCCGGTGGCGTTCGTGCGGGGGGAGGTCACGGGGATCGCGCGGCGGCTGGTCGACCATGTCGCCGAGGTCGCCCCCGGCATCACCCGCCACCACTCCCACAACCGCCCCCGGGGAGCGGAACGCGCGCTGGCGAAGAACCTGCGGCGGTGGCCGGTGCCGGGGGTGCAGGTGACCTGCGAGATCCAGCTGACGCCGGACGAGGGGCAGGCGGCGCCCCAGCAGAGCGCGCCAGGGCTCGACGCGCTCCTCGCCGCCGCCCCGGCGGTGCTCCTCGGCTTCGACGGCCCCGTGACCCGCCTCTTCACCGCGGGCCAGGCCCGCGAGGCCGCGCTGGCCCTGCTGGCGCTGGTCGCCGAACTCCGGGACCCCGAGGACGCGTTCACCGGACGGCCCTTCGCCATAGCGAACATCCGCGAGACCGCCGTGCACCCGCTGGACGTGCTGCGGGTCTTCGCCCGCGACGCGGTCGGGCCGCACCTGCGGCACCGTCTCGACCAGCTGGAGCTGGCCGCACTGCCGGACGCGCCGACGACGCACAACGCGGTCGCGCTGGTGCGGGCGCTGCACGGGTCGGGGCGGCCGGTCGCGATCGTGACGGACGTGTGCGAAGCGGCGGCGCGGCGGTACGTACAGCCGTACGGGCTGCCGCTGGCCGGAGTCCATGGGCGGGCGGACGATCTGCGGCTGCTGATGCCGGACCCGGACTGTGTGCGGCGGGCGCTGGCCGGCGCCGGCACCGACCGGGCCGTCGTCATCGGGTCGGGCAGTGCGGCGCTGGCGGCGGCGCAGCGGGCCGGGCTGCCCTTCATCGGTCTCGCGCGCAACCGGACGGCGGAGCAGGGGCTGCGGGAGGCGGGGTGCGAGGTGGTGGTGCGGTCGCTGGAGCCGGTGCTGGAGGCGGTGCGCGGACTGGGGAATCCCTGAGCTTGCGCGCCACGGGACCCGCTTCGGGCGATCATCCGTAAATCATCCGTTCGGGCGCTCCCCGCCCGGCCCATCCCAGCAGGCGGCCCCTCCCCCGCGCCCGCACGATGCGAGGGAGGCCGCCATCCCGGCGGTCCGATGCCGTGCTCTCGGGAGGACCTGCCATGACCGCCAGCTTGGAGCAGCTGCGCCGCTGCCATTTCGCCGTCGACCTGGGGGCGGCGCGGACGCGGGTGTATGTGAAGGGCGCCGGGCTGGTGGTGGACCAGCCGTCGGCGGCGGCCGTCAACACCCGTACCGGCGCGCTGATCGCGGTCGGCGAGTTCGCGGAGAAGATGACCGGGCGGACGCCGGACTACATCCGCGTGGTGCGGCCGGTCTCGGGCGGGACGGTCGTCGACATCGAGATGGCCCAGCGGATGCTGCGCCACCTCCTCGGTGACAAGATCCGCCGCCAGCTGCGCTACAAGCCCCGGCTGCGGGCGGCGGCCTGCACCCCGCACGACGCCGATCCGCTGGCGCAGCGGGCGACGATCGAGACGCTGGTGGGGCTCGGGGCGCGGCGGGTGGAGCTGGTGGACACGCTGATCGCGGCGGCGGTGGGGTGCGGGCTGCCGGTGGAGCGGCCCGAGGCGACCATGATCATGGTGTGCGGGGCGGCGGCGACCCAGGTCGCGGTGCTGTCCCTGGGCTCGATCGTGACGGCCGAACGGGTCCCGGTCGGCGGTGAGGCGGTCGACCACGCGATCGTCCAACACCTGCGCCACCAGCACGAGTTGATGCTCCCGAGCCAGTCCGTACGACCGCTTCAGCTGGCGCTGTCGAGCAACGGCCTCTCCCCGCACGGGCCGACGTCCACGGAGATCCACGGCCGGGACGTCGCGACCGGGCTCGCCCGTTCCGTCCAGGTCGACACCGCCGCCGTGCGCGACGCGATCGAGACCCCTTTGACGGCCGTCCTCGACGGGATCGGCCGCGTCCTGCGCAACTGCCCGCCCGACCTGGTCGCCGACCTCGCCGAGCGGGGCATCATGATGGTCGGCGGCTCGGCGCTGCTCCCCGGTTTCGACCAGATGCTGCGCGAGGCGACCGGCATGCCCGTGCACATCGCCGACCGCCCCGACATCTGCGCGGCACAGGGCCTCGGCATGATGCTGGAGGGCCGCATCCACCCCCTGGAACTGGACCCCCTGGGCGCCTGACCGCGTGCACTGGGACGCCCTGCTGAGAGTCGGCACCTCGCTGCGGCTCCGGCCGACGGTACGTCATATCGAGGAGGCGGCACGGGAGTTGGGAGCGGTGCTCGAAACGGACGGGGAGCGCGAAACCGGCGGGGCGGAGAGCGGGGTGCCCGAAACGGACTCCCCCTCAGCCTCCTCCGAAGCGAACGCCCCCTCCGTCCCCATCGAAGGCTACGGCCACCTCCGCCCCCTCAACGGCCAACTCACCCCCGCCCTGGAGGTGTTGGCCGCCCGCGCGTCCGCCGCCCTCGCCGACGCCCGCCGCTACGAGGCCGCCCGGCAGCGCGAACGCTGGATCGAGGGCGTCGCCGCGGTGACGACCGCCCTCCTCAGCGGCGAGAGCGCGGCGGACGCCCTGATGACGGTCGCCGAACGCGCCCGCCTCCTCGCCGACGCGGCGGCCGGGGTGATCCTCCAGCGGACCGCCGAGGGCGGCATGGAGATCGTGGCGGCCTCGACGTACGACGACCCGGGCGACATCGTCGGTACGACGATCCGCCCCGGAAGTCCGGTCCTGGTCCAACTCCTGGGCGGTGAACCGGTGTTCATCGACGACTCGGCGACCGACCCCCGGATGACGACCCACGTCCGGCACCGCTTCGGCCCCAGCATGATGCTGCCGCTCCAGGCCGACGGACAGCTGATCGGCACCCTGGCCCTCCCCCGCCGGCGCGGCGGACGCCCCTACACGCCCGCCGAGAAACAGCTGGCGGTCCAGTTCGCCGCGCAGGCCGCCGTGGCCCTCCTCCTGGCCGACACCCGCGACCGGCGCGAGCGGCTGGCCGTGTACGAGGACCGGGACCGGATCGCCCGGGACCTCCATGACCTGGTGATCCAGCGGCTGTTCGCGACCGGGCTGTCGTTGCAGGCGACCCAGCGGCGGGCCGGGGCGGACACGGCGACGGTCACCGCGATCGGAGTGGCGGTCACCGAGCTGGAGTCGACCGTGCAGCAGATCCGTACGGCCATCCTCCGGCTCCAACAGCCGCCCGCCGAGCCGCCGTTGGGGGTGCGGGCACGGGTGCTGCGGGAGGTGGGGGCCTGCCTGGGGTACCAGCCGGAGGTGCGGTTCTCGGGAGCCGTCGACGCACTGGTCCCGGAGCCGGAGGTACCCGCCCTGCTGACCGCGCTGCGGGTCGCGCTCACGGGACGGGAACGGGCCGATGTGACGCTGGAGGCGGACGGGCGAACGGGGGTGCGGGTGGTGGTGGACGGGGAGGTGGTGTGGGAGGGGGTGCCGGAGGGGCCGGGGTTGGAGGGGACAGGGTTGGAGGGGACAGGGTTGGAGGGGCCGGAGACGGAGGCGCCGGACGCGGAGGCGCCGAACGCGGAGGGCTAGGCCACCCGGGCCACCCCGGCCGCCGTCAGCCCCGTCGGATCAGAGCACCCCGGCCGCCGTCAGCCCCGTCGCATCAGAACCCCCCGCCGCCGTCCGCCCCGTCGGATCAAAGCGCCCCCGCCCGCGTCAGCCCCGTCGCATCAGCGCCCCCTCCGCCGTCCGCCCCACCGGCTCACGCCGCCCCCGGCAGCGTCCGGAACTCCGGCAGGGCCGCGAGGCAGACCCCCAACTCCTGGGCCGTGCGCCGCAGTCCGGGTGCGAGGACGCGGCGGATCTCCTGGCCTGAGACGCCCACGGCGGAGGCGGCGGCGATCTTGCCCTGGGCGGGCAGTCCGACGGGCGAGGCCAGGATCGCGTTCCCGCGGCTGGTGTCCTCCAGCCGCAGCACGGGCCCGGTCGGCCCGGTCAGCACCCGCCGGGCGGCGAAGCCCACGACCCGCTCCCAGGCGGTGTCGGCCGCACCGACCCGCAGCAGGTGGACGACCTCCCGGTCGCGCACGGCGGACAGGTAGACGGCGCTCGCGCCGGTCGCCGTCCGCAGCCGCTGGAGGTAGGGCAGGGCGAGCGCGCGGATCTTCTGGTCGCGGGGCAGCCGGTCGCCCAGGACGAACATCTGCCGGCCCAGCAGCAGCCCGCGCTCACCGCGCTCCAGGAACCCGGAGTCGAGGAGTTCGGCGACCAGGCGGTGCGTGGTGGGCTTGGGCAGGCCCGCGCGGACGGCCAGTTCGGAGAGGGTCAGCTCGCTGTCGTCCGGGCCGAACGCCTTGAGCAGGGCGAGGCCCCGGGTGAGCATCGAGTCCTTCTTGCGGCCGACGGACGCGGCGGCGGAGGCGGCGGGCACGGCGGGCACCGAGGACAGCGGGGTGCGGGAGGCGTTCGGGGAGAGGGCGAGGGAAGGGCGCATGGGGGAGGCTCCCGGGTCGAGGGAAGGTCCGAACGGGCGGCGGGCACCGGGCAGTCGGGAATATGGGGGGGCGTCGGCCCGATGTTCCGCCTGCCGGAAATTCTGACCGCCGGCCGCCCTGTCGTTAAGCCGACAAGGGGTACCTGAACCGTCCAGGACGTTTTGGGAAAACCCCCAGTCTTCAGCTTTTCGTATGGCGCGTCCCGCGTACATCGACTGCGGCGAGCGCCATCGCCAGCGGCCCCGGCGCGAGCACCGCCAGCGGCAGCAGCGTCCACGCACACACCCCGGCGGTGACCACCGCGAGCAGCACGAGCCCGCTGCCCCCGGGATCGCGTACGACGGCCCCGGCGCCCGCGCGGACGGCGGCCGGCCAGTCGGTGAGCGACTCGGGGCGGGCGCAGGCGCGCAGGGCGACGAGGAGTGCCGCGCAGCCGATCGCGGCGGCGACGGCGGCGAAGAGGGCGCCGCCGGGCAGTCCGGCGCGGGCCAGCGCGAGGTCGGCCAGGAGCAGCAGGGCCCCGGCGAGGGCGGCGAAGCCCGCGGCCAGGTCGCCGGCCCGCAGCCGGCGCCGTAGCAGCCAGAAGTAGCGGCCGGCGGTCGCGGGGCGGTCCTCGCCCGCGCCGCGCAGGATGGCGCAGGCCGTGGACAGGGCGGCGGGGATCGTGACAACGGGCAGGCAGGCCAGGGAAGTCGCCAGGCCGACGCTGAGGACGTCGGCGAAGAGGCTGAACCTCGGGCCGAACACCTCGCCGGGCTCGCGGGTCGCGGTCATCCCTTGAGTCCGGAGCTGGCCATGCCCTCGACGAGGAAGCGCTGGAAGGCGAGGAAGAACAGCACGATGGGCAGCAGCGCGATCACCGACATGGCGAACATCGGCCCGAACGAGGACTGGCTGGAGGCGTCGACGAAGGACCGCAGGGCGAGGGTGAGGGTGAACTTGTGCGGGTCGAACAGGTAGATGAGCTGGGTGAAGAAGTCGTTCCAGGTCCAGATGAAGGTGAAGATGGCGGTGGTGATCAGGGCGGGGCGGGTGAGCGGCAGGATGATGTGGAGGAAGCTGCGGAAGGGCCCGCAGCCGTCGATCCGCGCGGCTTCCTCCAGTTCGCGCGGCAGCCCGCGCATGAACTGCACGATGAGGAAGACGAAAAAGGCTTCTGTGGCAAGGAACTTGGGCAGGATGAGCGGCCAATAGGTGTCCACCAGGCCGAGCTTGTTGAAGATGATGTACTGCGGGATCAGCACGGCGTGGTGCGGCAGCATGATCGTGGCGATCATGAACGCGAAGAGCGGCCCGCGCAGCCGGAACCGCAGCCGGGCGAAGGCGTAGGCGGCGAGCGAGCAGCTGAGGACGTTGCCGAGGACGGCGCCGCCCGCGATGAGCAGCGAGTTGCCGAGCAGCCGCCCCACGGAGACGCCGTTCACGCCGTCCAGGGCGGTGGAGTAGTTGGACCACTCCAGCCTGCCGGGAAGGAGGTTGAGGCTCGCGATGACCTCGCTGGCCGGTTTGAGGGAGGTCGCCAGCAGCCAGGCGAGCGGGTACAGCATGACCAACAGCGCGGCGAGCAGCCCGAGATGCAGGACGATCCGCCCACGCCGGGCCGGACTCAGGGGAGTTGACGCGGTCCGACTGCTCATCGCTGCTCCTCGGCGGCGTAGAAGACCCAGGCGCGGGAGGTGCGGAACAGCACCGCCGTCACGGCCCCGATGACGAGGAGCAGCACCCACGCCATGGCGGAGGCGTAGCCCATGTGGGAGGCGACGAAGCCCCGGTCGTACAGGTACATCGTGTAGACGAGCGTGGAGTCGGCGGGCCCGCCCTTGCCCGCGCTGATCGCGAAGGCGGGCGTGAAGACCTGGAAGGCCTGGATGGTCTGGAGCACCAGGTTGAAGAAGAGGACGGGGGACAGCATGGGTACGGTGATCGAGCGGAACTGGCGCAGCCGGCTCGCCCCGTCCACGGCCGCCGCCTCGTACAACTCGCCCGGGATCTGCTGGAGTCCGGCGAGGAAGATGACCATCGGCGCGCCGAACTGCCAGACGGTGAGCAGGGCGACGGCCAGCAGCGCCCAGCCCGGTTTGTTGACCCAGCCGCCGGTGCCCAGGAGGTTGTCGACGGTGCCGCCGTCGTTGAAGACCGCCCGCCACACCAGCGCGATCGACATGGACGCGCCGAGCAGGGAGGGCGCGTAGAAGGCGGAGCGGTAGAAGGCGCGGCCCCGGCGCATCGGCTTCAGCGCGAGGGCGACGGCGAGCGCGAGGCCGAGCTGGAGGGGGACGGCGATGACGACGTAGGTGAGGGTCGTCACGACCGAGCGCCAGTAGCGGGGGTCCTCGGTGAACATCTGCGTGTAGTTGCGCAGGCCCACCCAGTGCGGCGGGCTGAAGAGGTCGTAGTCGGTGAACGACAGGTACAGCGACACGGCCATCGGCAGCAGCGTGAGGCCGGCGGCGCCGAGCACCCACGGGGAGAGGAACACCCAGGCGGCGCCCTCGCGTTGGCGTTTTCTCCGGGCGGGCGAGGGGGGCGCGGCGCCGGCCGGCCGGGGGGTGACGGGCAGGTCGGTGGTGGTCATGACCGCAGCTCCGCCTTCGCCTCGGTGACATAGTTCTCGGCCGCCTCACGGGGCGACATCCGCTCGTACGACACCTGGTCGTAGTCGCGCTGGAAGGTGGTCTGCAACGCGTTGTCCCCGGCCGGCGGGGCCTGCGGCGGCGGCTTCAACTTGCCTTCCAGGGAGGTCTGGTAGGCGGCGACGGTCCGGTCGAAGCCGGTCAGCTGCGGCTCGATCGCCGTGCGCACCGACTCGTTGACGGGGATGCCCCGGGTGGCGCCGAGGATCTTCGCCGCCCCCATGTCGTTGATCATGAAGTCGATGAACTTGGCCGCTGCTGAGGGGTGTTGGGTCTTGGCGGAGGCGCCGAGGAACATGGACGGCTTGAAGTACTGCCCAGGCGTGCCGTCTTCGCCGCCCGGCATGGGTGCGAGCGCGACCCCGCCGGGCAGCAGTGCCATGAACCCGCTGGCGGGAGCGTCCCAGTTGGCGTCGGTGACGGACTTGCCCCGGCCCAGCGGGGTGTTCTCGACGGTGCCGTCGAGTTGGGTGGTCTGCTCGGCGGGCGACACGGCCCCCTCGCGGCGCAGTCGGTCGGCGAACGTCCACCACTCGGTCAAGTCGTCGGCGGTGAACCCGAGTTGGCCTTTCCCGGTGTACAGCGCCTTGCCCTTGCCGCGCAGCCACACCTCGAAGCAGTCCTCGCTCTGCCCCGGGTCGGTGGCCCCCGGCTTCCCGGTGGCCTTCTTCAACTCCCGCATGGTCTGCGCCCATTGCTCCCAGGTCCAGGCCCCTTCCGGGAGCGGTACGCCGGACTCGCTCCACGCCTTGACGTCGTACGCGACGGTCTCCGTGCCCCGCCCCTGCGGGATCGCGTACTGGACGCCGCCGACCTCGCCGGTGGCCAGCAGACCGGGGTCGATCCGCGAAGTCCCCAGCGCTGCCCGCTCCTTGCCGAGGTCGAGGAGGACCCCGCCGTCGGCGTACTGGTCGATCTGCCGGTAGTCGAGCTGCATGACGTCCGGGGCGTCACCGCCGGCGGCCTGCGTGGCGAGCTTCTGCTTGTAGGCGTCGTACCCGGCGAAGGAGGTCTGGATGTCGATCCCCGGGTTCGCCTTCTCGAACAGCGCGACGGCCTTCTCGGTCCGCGCGGCCCGGTCCGGGTTGCCCCACCAGGTGTAGCGCAGGACGACTTCGCCGTCGGCGGAGGCCGACCCGCCGCAACCGGCGAGCGTGCCGCACAGGAGGAGGGCGGCGGCGGTGGCGCGGAGTTTGCTGAGCCGACGGGAGCGGGCGGACCGGCCTGGCCGACTTGGCCGACTCGGCCGGCGGGAGCGGACCGGCTGGCTCTGCCGATGGGAGGGGACGGACCGGCTCACCCCGCCCAGCTCACGCACCCCGCTCGCCCCGCCCAGCTCACGTACCCCGCTCGCCTCACGCGCCCCGCTCACCACGCCAACCCCGCCAGATGCGCCCCGACCCGCCCCCGGTCCCACGCCCCGTCGGCGAACACCACCCGGTACCGGTACCCGAAGGACTCCCCCGGCGCCAGCGCGAACTCCTCGAAGAACGCCCAGGAGAAGGCGACCGTGGGGATCGGCTCGGCCCGTACGAACCAGTGCGAGGGGTGGATCGCGGACCCCTCGTCCAGATTCTCGGGCGCGTGCGCGAAGACGAGCGTGGAGTGCCCGTCGACGTCGTCGTGCTCCCCGCTGTAGGCGATCCACGGACTGCGCTCACCCATCAGCTTCCCGGCGCCGTCGCCGTCCTGGGTGAACGCGTGCCCGCCGGTGAAGTCGCGCGGCCCGCGCCAGTGCAGCCCGGTGTACCCGGCGGCCTCGCGCCCGGCGGTGGTGGGCGAGCCGAACACCAGTGGTTCGGTACGGGTGTTGGTGAGCCGGATGCCCCAATCCAGCGCCCACGCACCGGCGTTCTCGTCCACGGAGTGCACGCGGACGTCCCGCACCTCCCGCGCCCACTGCGTGCCGCCGTTCTCGATCCAGGTCAACTCCTCGGTGAACGCCAGCTGTTCGCCGTCGACGCGGAACGCGGTGAACCCGTCGTGCCGCATCGACCCGACGATGTCCGGCAGGTCGAGGTACCCCTCGCCGTGCACATAGCTGTGCCCGCCCCAGAAGTTCTGCCCCGAGAGGTGGCTGGCCGTCATCTGGAGCCCCTTGTGCCAGCGGTGATCGCTCGGCCGGTACCCGCTGACGAGCCGCCCGGCCAGGGTCCGCAGCGGATGCGCGTACGGTTTGCGCGCCTCGTACGCGTCGGGGTCGGGCCGGTACACGTACCGCAGGATCTCGGTCCCGTTCCCCGCCTCGACCGCGACATGATCGCCGTGCACATGGCTGACCCGGATGCTCATACGTGCTCCCGCTGCTCTGAGAAAGCGCTTGCCCGCGACTCCTTTCGCGCGACCCTAGGGGCCGCCCGAATGTCCGGACAACCCCTGTGCACGGACTGGAGATCGACTGGCGATGACCGGAACTCGCCTTGCCCACAAGCCAGTTGATCCGACCTGCCGCCCCCGGGCGGCCCGGCGTTAAGGTCGAGTCGCCCACGGCGGCGCCCTGTCCGCGTCCGCCGCGCTGCGAGCTGAGGAGAGGCGGCACCCATGCTGCTCACGACGGACGCGATCCTGTTCGACCTGGACGGTGTGCTGGTGGACAGTTCCCGGTGCGTCGCCGACGCCTGGTCCGAGTGGGCCGGGCGCAACGGCCTGGACGCCGAGCGGACCTTCGCACTGGGCCACGGCCGTTCGACGGTCGACCACGTCCGGGTGGCCGCCCCGCACCTGGACGCCGAGGCGGCGGCCCGCGAGATCGACGGCCTGGAGCAGCGCTATCTCGCCAAGGTCCGCGTCCAGCCCGGCGCCCTGGCGGCGACGGAGGTCCTGACCCGGGCGAACGCCCCCTGGGGCGTCGTGACGGCCTGCACGGCCCCCGTGGCCGCCGCCCGCCTCACCCTGGCCGGCCTCACCCCGCCCCCGGCCCTGGTCACCACCGACCAGGTACGCCACGGCAAACCGGCCCCCGACGGCTACCTCCTGGGCTGCGAGCGGCTGTCCGTCCCCCCGTCCCGGGTCGTGGTCTTCGAGGACGCCCCCGCCGGAATCACCGCCGCGCGGGCGGCGGGTACGCGGGTGGTGGCGCTGCGCACGACCCACGAGGCGGCTGAACTCCCGCCCGCGGACGGGGTGGTGCGGGATCTCTCGCGGGTGCGGCTGCGGCCGGGCGCGGAGGGCATCGGGATCGAGCTGATCTGAACGGATGAGCGGAGGTCACCACCTTCGGGTGGCGTCCTCCGCTCTGACGTCTCCACAGGCGGAAACGGTTCTCTCGATCGGGCTGAGAGTGGGGCGGGTGGGACTCGAACCCACGGCCGACGGATTATGAGTCCGCTGCTCTAACCGGCTGAGCTACCGCCCCACGCGGCGTGTCGCGTACAAGTGTGCGCGCCGTCTGCCGCAGCATAGCCGGTCATACGATCTCCCGCTGGGGGCGGGTCCGGCTGTGCACGGCTGCTGACCTCGCGTTCACGTCCTTCAGGACCGCACGGACGCCCGCCCGGTTCCCGGGGACATGAAAAAGGACCCCGACGGGGTCCTCGTTCAGCATGCTCCCCCGACTGGACTCGAACCAGTAACCTGCCGGTTAACAGCCGGCTGCTCTGCCAATTGAGCTACGGAGGA